>MEIF01000059.1 GCA_001750645.1 Gammaproteobacteria bacterium AqS3 | reverse complement strand
AATCGGCGTTGTCCTCGGCTGCGTTGACGGTGACCGTCTGTTCGGTGGAGTAATTCGCCCTGGTGAAGGTCAGGGCGGAGTTTGACAGGGTGGCGCCGGAGAGGGTCACGTCGTCGTTCGTCTTTGAAAGCGTGACCGTCACGTCCGCATTCGGTTCGGCGCTGAGCCGGACCATGAGCTCCCCCGTGCCACCCTCGGCTATCGTCAGCGTCCCCGCCGGGGTGACTTCAATCGCACCCGGAGGTGCGTCGTTGTCGGTGATGTTGACGGTCTTCGTGACATTCGAAGCGGTGTATTCCCCCGAAACGCTGAAGGTAATCGTGTCGGTGTCGTCGGCGTAATCGGCATCGTCCTCGGCGGCGGTGACGGTGACGCTTTGCTCGGTGGAGTAATTCGCACTGGTAAAGGTCAAGGCGGTCTTGGAGAGGCTCACGTCATCGTTGGTCTTCGAAAGGTTGACCGTCACGTTCTTGTTGGCAGCCGGGGTGGCGCTGAGCTTGACCATGAGAGTCCCCGTACCGCCCTCGGCTATCGCCAATGCGCCCGCCGGGGTGACTTCAATCGAACCCGAGGGCGTGTCGTCATCTTCTACCGAGACGCTCTTCGTGGCAGTTGGGGCATAAATGCCTGAAGCGGCTGTGAAGGTAATCGTGACGGTTTCGTCGTCAAAATCGGCGTCATCCTTCGACTTGACTCTGATCGAACTGAGGGAGTTCCAAGTCCGTGTGCTGAAACTCAATGTAAGCGGGCTGACGGTCACAGCATCCCCATGGTCATGAGTAATGTTGATTCTCGCCAGCGTGCCCGATTTGGGAGAGGCGCTGAGCTTGACCGTCAAGCTTTTGGCTTGAGTATTCCCCTCGCGAACAGTCACCGAAGATGACGAGACCACAATCGTCGCCGCAGGCGTGATGGCGACCGTCCTCGTGACATCCGGTGCGCTGCCATAGCCGCCGCCGGAGGCCGAGAGGGTAATGGTGTCGTCGGCCTGCGGGGAGGAGTTGCTGTCATCGGCCACGGTGACATCGACCGTCTGCGCGGTGGTGTAGTCGCCGGGGGTGAAGGTCAGTGAGGCCGGAGAGAGGGTCACGTTCGAGTTCGTCTTTGCAAGGTCGACCGTCACGTTGCCGGTCGGGGTGCTGCCGCTGAGGCTGACCGAGAGCGTCCCCGAATCCCCCCCCTCATTCAGCGACAGCGACGCCGGGGAGACCGTAATCGTCTGTGCGGATGCAGTGCCTGATATGGCACCCAGCATCAGGGTCAGGGCGATCAGCAAGCTCAGGCGAAGCGGTCTTCCGGCGCCGGGGGCAGCCCGGGTGCATTCAGTCGTCGGCATATTCATATCCTCGGCCTCCTTTTCACGGTTGTCGGGTTCGTATTGATTGTTGATTTGGGTGTGAAGGCCGCAGCCGGACTCGCACAGGGATTGTTCGAAACGCTTTCGCAGCCGGGGCACCGATGCACCGGGGATGAATGCCTGAGTCTCCGTCCATCCCAGCCGCACCCTCCACTTTTTACAAGCGCACCGCCCGCTCAACGGCCGGGCGGATTATATGCAGACCTCCCGCATATTGACTCCCTTCGCCGGCGCTCGCCAGCATTCTCGCCCCCTGACGGGAGTCGGCTCCTCAGCGGAATATGACTGACGGAACTTCCCCCGCCCAGCCCCTATACTCGCCCGCAGATTTGGGCTGGCCCAAACCCTGTTGAACCATCTCATTTCAATCCAAATTCCGGACGGCGGCAGCCGCTGAAAACCGGAAGCCAGAAAATCGTGGGGGTACAGATATGAATATGAACACAGCAGCAATGATTTGCCGGGGCGCTCTCTTTGCTCTGTGCCTGTTGATCCTGGGCGGCCTGGCGCCGGCAGTGCGCGCCGACGACCCGCGGGTTTACATCCCCCTGGTGCAGCCCGCCGGCAAGATGGGCGAGGATGCCATATTGGGTCGCGTGGAAACCCTCAGCATCAAGGTCGAATCGGCCGACATCACCCGGGCCGACGAATTCGCCGTGGCGACCATGATCGACTCCCTCAAACAGTCCCTCGTCAAGCGGCTCACCTCGGTGAAGCTGGACGGGGACGACGCCTTCAGCATCACCCCAGACCGCGCCCCGCACCTGCTGAAAATCACCGCGCGCATGAAGAGCGAGACCAAGGAGCTGAACTACTTCACCGAGGAAGTCGACCACGACAACTGCATCAGAAAGACGACCGACGACCACTACTACGAAGTGGAAGACCGTGACGCCGTTGTCGGCGGCGGTCGGGGGCGCGCCCGCATCAGCGAATCGGGCGGTCAGATCGGCTTCGGCTCCAGAACCGAGGAGTGCGAGGAATTCGGCGTCAAACAGGTGCAGCACCAATGCACTGTCGACCACATCCGCTACTCGGGCCAGACCGAACTCGTCGAAAACAAGCGCCGCGGCAGGGTGCTCTACTCCCGGACATTCGCCCACAGCCAGATGCCCGAATCATGCGAGCGCGAAGAGCAGACCGAGAGCCCCGAAATCAGCTTTGCCGAGAAATTCGCCAGCGACATCCGCAACGACTTCGCACCCCACCGCATCCGGGCCTCCAGTCCGCTCGACCTGCGGCGCCCGAAAAAACTCGAGAAAAGCCACCGCAAAACCTGGAAGCGCTACGCCAGAATCTTGGAGGAATACCGGGGCCGAGAAGTCACCCGGGATGAACTCTGGTGGAGCGGCGCCGACCCGAAGCGCTGGTCCGGAACCCACGCCGTGCTGAAACAGGCCTGCGACTTTTTCGAGCAGATCAAGGACGGCAGCTCCGCCGACTCGGCCATCGTGCTCTACAACCGGGGGCTGTGCGCCGAATACGACGGCAGGCTGGACGACGCCGAGAAGCTCTACCAGACCGCGCAGACCGCCCCGCAGGACATGAAGGGCAGAGGCGGCCGCAGGCTGCTGAAGCGCATCGTCGAAGCCCTCGGACGCATCGAGATCCAGCGCACCAACCGGGAGGAGGCCTTCGGCCAGCTGGGGGCGATTGCCAAGAGGTAAAAGCGGCGCCAAACACCATTTCGGCGCCGCATCCGCGCGACGTCAGAGGATCAGGGCGGCCTGTTCAGGGGGGACGCTTGAGGTGAGTGTGAATGAGATCGATGTCGATCAGCGCTGAATATGCGCCTGGATTATGCCGCCGCCCTGACGGCTTCGGGATGATGGGTGTCACCGCGCGGCGGGTCGCCGATGTCCGCCAGAATTTTGTCTTCCTCATCGGTAAAGACGCGAGACCGCGTGAGAAATCTCTTGCCCGCAGGGGCTTCCAACGAGAACCCCTGCCCGCGCCCCTCCACCACATCAATGGTGAGATGGGTGTGTCGCCAATGGCCAAATTGATCCGCCGCCATATAAAAGGGGCAGTTTTCGATGAGTCCCAAATAAACATCCTGGCGTCCGACTCTGAATTCGCCGCTGACATAACACATGGGGGCAGAGCCGTCACAGCAGCCGCCCGACTGATGAAACATCAGGTCACCATGGAGCGTGCGCAGTTCCCTGATGAGTGCGGCGGCAGCATCGCTGCAGGAGACCCGCGTGATTTCATTATGGTTCATGATTCACTCCTTGGCCGATAAGGGGCCGACAAGCAAAAACGCCCCCATCAAAGATGACGGCGTTTTCTGAGTTTTTAGAAGAATCCCATGGGATTGGGGTCATAACTGACCAGCGTGTTTTTGGTCTGCTGATAATGCTCCAGCATCATCTTGTGGTTTTCTCTGCCGATGCCGGATTTCTTATATCCGCCAAATGCAGCATGGGCAGGATAGAGATGGTAGCAATTGGTCCAAACCCGTCCCGCCTTGATGGTGCGCCCAAAGCTGAACGCCTTATGCACGCCTCTCGTCCAGATGCCTGCTCCCAATCCATAGAGCGTGTCATTGGCGATTGCAAGAGCTTCCTCATCATCTTTGAACTTCGTGACAGACACGACCGGGCCGAAAATTTCCTCCTGGAAGATGCGCATGGCGTTATTGCCCTCAAAGACAGTGGGCTCAATGTAGTACCCGTCCTCGAGTTCGCCTGACATTTTTTTGGTGTTGCCGCCGACCAAGACTTTTGCCCCCTCCTTCTTGCCAATGTCCAGATAGGAGAGGATTTTCTCGTACTGATCATTGGAGACCTGCGCACCAATCATGGTGTCTTCAATCAGGGGGTTGCCCTGCTTGATTTTCCTGACACGCTCAATGGCCTTCTCCATGAACTCATCGTAGATGGATTCATGCACCAGCGCGCGCGAGGGGCAGGTGCAGACCTCGCCCTGATTGAGCGCGAACATGGCGAAGCCTTCCAGTGCCTTATCCAGAAAGGCGTCATCCGCATCCATGACATCGGGGAAGAAAATATTGGGGGATTTGCCACCGAGCTCCAAAGTGACGGGAATAATGTTTTCGGAGGCATATTGCATGATGAGCCGCCCCGTGGTGGTCTCGCCTGTGAAGGCGACTTTGGCGACGCGCTCGCTGGAGGCGAGCGGCTTGCCCGCCTCCACGCCGAAGCCATTGACCACATTGAGCACGCCAGGCGGCAGGAGATCCTCAATCAGTTTGACGAAGACCATGATGCTCATGGGGGTTTGTTCGGCGGGCTTGAGAACCACGCAATTTCCAGCGGCGAGGGCGGGGGCGAGTTTCCATGCCGCCATCAGCAGCGGAAAGTTCCACGGGATGATCTGCGCACAGACACCCAGCGGTTCGTGATAGTGATATGCCATGGTGTTTTCATCAATTTCACAGATGCTGCCTTCCTGTGCGCGAATGCATGCGGCAAAGTAGCGAAAATGATCGATGGCAAGCGGCAAATCCGCAAGAGTGGTTTCGCGAATGGGCTTGCCGTTATCGCAAGTTTCCACGAGGGCGAGGAGCTTGAGGTTATCCTGCATTCGCTGTGCTATCTGATTGACGATATCGGAGCGCTCAGTTAGGGATGTACGTCCCCACGCATCTTTGGCGGCATGAGCGGCATCAAGGGCGCTTTCAATATCCTCGGCAGTGGAGCGCGCGACTTCGCAGATTTTCCTGCCTGTCACAGGACTTGGATTGTCAAAATATTGACCCCTCGCGGGGGCCACCCACTTGCCGCCGATATAGTTTTCATAGCGAGAATTAATAGAGAGAGATTTAGAAGCTTCCTTCAATGCATCTTGAACGTTCATGGCGTACCCCCAATGGTTAGTGTGGCGTGTCTTTCTTACAAGAAGTGCAAGGCGGGAATCATACTCATTTTTCGCATCAGTGTCACGCCGATGAAACTGCCGCCCGCACTGCCGGATTCATGAGGGCAGTGCTCCCAGCCGAGAGGTGCGGCGGCGGCCGCAGGCTGCTGAAGCGTATCGTCGAAGCCCTCGTACGAATTGAAATCCAGTGCACCAAACGGGAGGAGGCCTTCGGCCAGCTGGGGGCGATTGCTGGGCAGCAAAAGCACGTCAAGGCGATCTTGGGGCGGGTTGTGACGGGGCTAAGAGGGGGTGGCCAACTCACAGACGATAGGTGCTGAGTGCCTAAATCCACCCCAGCAATTTGACAATGCCGACAAGCGAAAACAAACAAAATGAGACGGAAACAGACATGGCCATCCACATATACTTTTTGTTGTTATTGCTGTTCGTGTTTGTATTGGTATTTTCTGTTTTGGCTGTTGATCCTCCCACATTCACAATCATATTGTGGGAGGCCAATTCCTTCTGAAGTTTAGAGGGCATATTGTTTAGTTGTTCCTGCATGTCTGAAAGCTGACCCCGCATGTCTGTGAGCTCACCTTGCATGCCTGCAAGACGATCATCCATCTGACTCTGCATGCCTGCAAGACGATCATCCATCTGACTCTGCATGCCTGCAAGACGTTCGTCCATCTGACTCTGCATGCCCGTAAGACGGTTGTCGATTCCCGTAAGACGGTTGTCCATGGACGCAAGCCTTGCCTCATTGGCATTTTGAGGGAGGGGAGCCTCCTGCTCGTGTGCCTCCGGTTTGTTACCGACCTCGGTAACCGCCTCTGTTGGCGAGTTTCTCTTATCTGACATTTTTCGATGCCTCCGCATCAGTGATAACGAGGCTATGTTACCGATTTTGAACACCCGCCACTATTTGGTCTTTTCTGCCGCCACCTCGCCCCCTCTACAGCCCGCATTCTCATTGACCTGGCTCCGATTGCTCAAACAGCTCTTTTACACATATCCCTCTGTATTCCCTGCACTTTTCACAAATTTGAGCAAAGTGATGGAAATTTGCTGCTTTTCATCGGTTTTTCAAGGTGCGGCGTATCGATTTCCACCCCTCGGAGACCGTGGGAATCGTGGAAGATCTTATGGTTGAAAATTGAGGTGCCCATAAAAAGCAAAAATCATCTGGGCAATCTTGGGGCTGGTTGTGTCGGGGCCAAGAGGCGGGAGGTTAACTCACAGACGATAGGCACCGCCGGGCAACTAAATCCACCCCAGCAATTTGGCGGAACCGACAAGCGAAAACAAACAAAATGAGATGGAAACAGACATGGCCATCCACATATACATTTTGTTGGCATTGCTATTCGTGTTTGTATTGGTATTTTCTGTTGGGACTGTTTCCTCTCCTGCCTTAGCAAGCATGGCGTGATAGGCCAATTCCTTCACAATTGCAGAGGGCAAATTGCCCAATTGATCCCGTATGGCTGCAAAACGGTTATCAATGCTGGTCCAACTTGCTTCAGCTGCATTTCGAGCCGGCCTGGAACGGGCATCATGAGCTTGCGGCTGATTTCCAGGTTCGGCAACCCCATCTTTATCTTTGGGCGGGCTGTTCTCATCCGACATTTCGCTGCACCTCTGCATCAATGACAGCCGGGCTATGTTGCTGCATCCCGAATCCGGGGACAACCCGATCAGCCTCCGTCCATTTTTCTGAAACTGATCCTTCCGATCAGCCATGAAATGACACCGGCCAAAAGAAACATGTATGCCAAGCGATAATTCTCTTCCACGACGTAGTACACCGACACGAAAAAAACAATGATCGAGGCGACAAACGAGCCGATCTTGAGGATTTCGTAAATGGCTTCCTTGATGACTGACCACGCCACCACACAGGCTGCGGTGATGAAAATCAGGCTCCCAAACAAAAACAAGAGAACCCACATTCTCATTTGATCTTCAGTGGGGTTATCGCTCTCAATCAGGCTGAAATAAGTGACGATCGCACCGACAAAAAACAGGCAGCTGATGATGAGCGAAATGCCGGGGCCCATCGGATATTCAAACTGCCTCCTCGCCAGCCAGGAAAACATTTTCCGCAACTCTCCCCAGGCGATGGTCAGAAAAACAAAACTTCCCAACAGCGACAGCGTCATCCACATCAAATCAGCCAGGATGTAGTAGCAGACAGCCGCAAGCGCCAAACAGGCCAGCCAAAAAGCCAGGGAGATCCTTTGTATTTCATGGGCGGCCATCAGCATAAAAACGATGCCTCCCGAGATCGCCAATGCGAGCCAGTTGTCGCTCTCAAATTCGAAGTAAGCCACAGCCGAAGCGGCCAGAAAGGTGCAGTAGACGATCAGCGAAATTTGAAATCGGGGCCAGTCGGCGGGCCAAAGATATTCAAGGTTCTCCAGTGCGCGCTCAAAAAAGTTGAGCTCGCGAGTCCCCTGAGGCTGCGGGTTTGGCCTCGGCGGTGTCGGCGGCGATCTGTATCCCGGCCGCTGTCCCGCCGTCGAGCCAGTACCCAGTCTCGGCTGCTGCACCGGGGGACGCTGCGGCTCCGAATCTGTCGACTGCTGCGACTGCCTTTCCGGTTTTGACTGTGATTCTGACTGCTGAGTTTGTGAATGATTGTCTTCCGACATATTTTGTTTCCCCCTCTAAAAAACTGATGTTTGGTCTACCTGCACTCAACGCCCACAGCGGGCAAGTGCTCAAGAAGATGTCCCAAATTGGATTCAGACATTGATTTGTCCGTCATGCCGGACTGATTGCGCATTGTCTTGTTCAGGCGTGTCGTCTCCACTTAACGCATCTGGGATTTCCTGCATCGTCTGAATAAAAACAATGGCCGCGACAAGAACCATAAACGATGAACGAAGAGTTCTGACTATTTCATCCCACCCGGCCACACAGCAGGCGATTCCCGCCAATAGCGGCAGAAACATCCAACCGCCCAAAAATTTGGAGACAATCCACGCCAGGGCAAACAAGGCAGACGCCGCTATCAGAAAGCTCTGTCCCTGAGAAAATTCTTCGGACGAGTCCTTTCTCTTCCGCCCACCCCGACTGCCGGGTCTCCGCCTAATCGGCTCCTGAGTGCTGGATTCTCGGTCGTCGCCCAGCTGCGTCTTGTTCTCTTCCCCGGGCATATTTGCACCCTCCCCTGTTTTTTCTGGCGGCGATTGTTAGGCGGTGATGCTTGATGTGTCAACCACCCAGCAGTGACCAGCCCCTGAACATGCCATCGATCCGGCGGCCTGAGAGAACATTCAGGACCAGCAGAGGGACTGCAACTAAGCAGGCATTCATATTGGAGGCTTTTGTACAATTCCGCAAACAGTTTCCCACGAGGAAAAGCCAGCATGCTTCTATATTTGCTCACGGATGCTTGGCATGAAACCAATAGGCGAATCAGTCCGGAGAACGAGGAGTTGGCGGAGCTGCAGCGCAAATGCAAAACCTTCAAAGGAGGTGTATTGAAATGAATGACAAACTCTGGAGAGAATTAGTAGAAGCGGCAATGAATCATGTGAATGACAGACGTGTGGCGGAAGGTGCACCGGAACTTGAAGAACAAGATATTCTGGACAGACCATCTAATATAAAACCTCTTATAAGGCTGCATCAGCTAATGAAACGAGCAGGATATAAAACATTGTCTGATATGCCCCAAATTGGTCTGGGCAATTCTACTGAACGATTACGGTTAACCGGACTGAAACTGTCTCCAACAGATATTAAAATTCTGACAGACCATTGCGAAGAAATTATTGCAGAAGAAAGAGAACTTAATTCTGAAAAAAGGGAGCGCAGAATGTTTATCATCGCAATAACAGCTGCTGCTGCAGCCGTATTATCAGCACTGTCCCCCGCAATAACTGCATTAATCAATTATTTTTTAGGGTGAACAGAGGCCTGCATGCAAAGCAATAAAGCTGTGGAAATAAAGATTAGAAACTTAATCTAGCTGTAAATTTATTGGTTGATCTGAATGCCCTTCCCGCTACAGAACACTGCCGCAACACCCGGCCACCTCAGAACCCCCCCCGCCCAACCCAAGCCGCCCAAACTTCGCCGCACAGCAAAAACACCATCAATTGCCCGCTTGCCGGCCTCTCGGGAGCTGCCTACTTTTTCAGCGCCTCTTTTTGACGGCTGGCTTCCTCGACCAGACCCCTCGCCTCTTTGATCAATGCACCGGCATCCTCGCATATAGCATTCTGGCTTTCCAGCGCTTCTGCTTTGCGGCCAACCTCTCTGATCAGCCCCCTCGCCTCATCGATTAATACACCGGCCTCCTCCCTCATGCTGTAGGCGCTCCAGAGGAGGGCGGCGTTCAACACCGCAAGAATCAGCAAAAAGCCGGTGCTTGCCCGGCCCCAGTTTGTTTTTTTGTTCACTCTGCATCTCCTGTGTTCTGAATCCCCAAAAAATGGTGCGGCGCACCAAAAATCTCATCGCCACTTTCGCTCACTTCACCCTCCACCACTTATACGGCAAATGGCGGTATTCCTCCGGCCGTTCTTTTTTCGGAACCGCATGCCAGTAATCCGACGGCACGATCCCGCCCCGCGCAACCGTGCCCCTTGCCTGCTTCCAAGCCTCTTCGCGTCTTTCAAAATAGGGGACCAAATGCTTGTCCAGCAGGTCGCTGATGCTCATGCCAATAATCACACCGCACAAAACGCCGAGCCAGCCTGGCGGTATTCCAGCATACAGCACATATCCGAATACGACCAAACAGATAACAATCCAGGCAACATTGAACATCCACCCAAGACCAGACCTCTCGCCACCTCTGCTCACGGCTTCTTCCACCACTTGTAGCGCAAATGGCGATAACCCTCGGGACGCTGTTTTTTCGGAACCGTATCCCAGTAATCCGCGGGCATGGCTCCCCCCTGCTCCACCAGTCGCTTTGCTGCCCTCCATTCCTGTTTTTTCAGTTCTTCCAATTCTTTCAGCTTGATGTTGCGAAACTGCTCCGGCCGTTCTTTTTTGGGGACGTAGTACCAGTAGTCCGCCGGCATGACCCCTCCCTGCTCGACCAAGCGCCTCGCCGCTTTCCACTCGTCCTCCTGTCTTTCAAAATAGCTGTCCAGCCCCTCAAAATAGTCGTCTAGTTTTTTAAAATAGCCGCCCAGTTTTTCAAAACCGGGGGCTGCGTACTGGTTCAGCAGACTGACCATGCTGGCGCCCAAAACCACCCCGCCCAAAACATCAATCCAACTCGGCGAAGTTCCGACATAAGCCATCCACCCGAATATGCCCGACCAGATCACAACCCAGACAACATCCAGCACCCATATAGGCCGTTTATCGAGCACCCAAACTTTCTCCCCACCCGATCCCCGACCGAACAAGAGCCATATCCAATGACACCTCAACAAGACCCAAATCCCCTGAAAAGACAACAGCCCATGCAGTGCTAAACAAGATATTCGACAAGGTCAGGAAGGCTCTGGTCTCAGGGCCCACAAGACCCGGCCACACACTGCCGCCGTCAAAAACCAGCGCACCTGCCGCCCGCCCCGCATGAGCCGCTGTCCCAAACATTCTCCCGCCCCGACATCTCGCCGCCGCCGATTTTAACCAGACCCCCTCCCCGCCGGTTTGCCAGAGCCGCCCTCGCCCGCTACGCTTGCCCGTCGGCAAGAGGACGCACCCCGTGAAAACCATGCAAAGCAACCTCAACCGGCGCGCCCCAACCCCCAGAACAAGCACCCCCAAAATCGCCGCACGCACAACCGGCCGCATCGCAACCGGGACAGCCGCACTCACAGCCGCCTTGCTGCTGCTCGCCGCCCTCGCCCCAGCCCCGCAGGCCCTCGCCAGAGATCCCCAGGTCACCCTGCCCGGGCTGATCCCCGCCGCCGAAAGCGGGCCGATCGAACACGTCCAAACCCTGCAGATTAGCATCGCATCCGACAGCCCCGCGCTGGCCCGAGCGGTGCAGCAGTCCCTCACCGACCAGCTCAAGACCATCCGGCTGGACGGCGCCGAGCTGTTCCGCATCGTCGACGAGGGCGCACCGCACCGGCTCGCCGGCAGCGCCCGCGTGCAAAAGAGCAGAAAAGAAATCCGCGACCGGCAGATCGTCACCGACTACAACAACTGCCTGGCGCACACCTCGCGCACCACCACCGCCGCCGGCTCGCGCGGGCAGAACACCACGACCACCACGGAGACCTGCTCGCAGTGGGGCACGCGCGAGGTCATCCGCGAATGCGTGGTCGACATGCAGACCTACTCCGGCCGCCTGCGGCTGACCGACACCGGCAGCGACGCCCTCGTCTACTCGCGCGTCTTTGCCCGCGCGGTGCAGCCCAACGCCTGCGGCGAGCTGATGCAGATGACCCCGGCCGAGTTCGCCGAGGAGTTCGCCCGGG
>MEIF01000058.1 GCA_001750645.1 Gammaproteobacteria bacterium AqS3 | reverse complement strand
CACCTCCTGGGCATCCTCCCAGTTCGAGGTCGTGAAGGTCAGCCGGGTCTGATTGCCCGCAGTGTCCGGATCGGTGTCAAAGGTCACATCGGCGCTGCCCCCGGCGACTCGCACCACGCTGACCGTCACCGCAGCGCTCGGTGCGGTGCTCAGAAGCACCGAGAACGAGCCGTTCTCCCCCTCGCCCACCGTCAGGGCGCCGGGCGAGAGCGTCAGGTCAGTCGTGTCGTTCTCGGTCACCGTCACTGCGAGGTCCTTCGACACGTTGCCGGCGGCGCCGGAGTAGCCCCCGCCCGCGGCCGTCAATCTGAGCGTCGCCGTGTCCTCCAGGGCGTCGGCGTCATCGGCCGCCCTGACCTTCACCGACTGCACCGTGCTCCAGTTCGAGGTCGTGAAGGTCAGCTGGGTCTGATCGCCTGCGGTGACCGCATCGGTGTCAAAGGTCACGTCGGCGCTGCCGCCGGCGACGCGCGCCACGCTCACCGTGACCGTCCCGGTCGGCTCGGTGTCGAGCTTCACCGTGAAGTCTGCGTCGGCGTTCTCCCTGACCGCCAGCGCCCCGGGCGAGAGCGTCAGCCCGACCTGGTCGTCGTCGGTCACCCTCACCGAAATGCTGCCGGTCTCGCCGGCGTAGTCCCCGCCCGCGGCCGTCAGGTTGATGGTGGCGGTGTCGGCAATGGCGTCGTCGTCGTGCAGTCCGCTGACCGTCACGGCCTGGGGCGAGCCCCAGTTGGCGGTGGTGAAATTCAGCGTGGCCGGGCCGAACGTCACGTCGGAATTGCCGCCGGGGTCGGGCTGCCGCAGCGACACTTCCACATTGGCATTCGGGCGGGTGTCCAGCACCACCGTGAACGACCCGCTTGTGCCCTCCCTGACCGTCAGTGCACCGGGCGCCAGCGTCAGGCCGACCTCGTCGTCCTCGGTCACCGTCACCGAGAGGCTGCTGTTCAGCCCGGCGTACTCCGCACCGATGGCGCTGAGGGTGACGATTGCGTTCTCGCCCTCGGCGTCGTCGTCATGGGCTGCACTGACCGTCACGCTCTGGGGGGTGTCCCAGTTCGAGGTCGTGAAGTTCAGCACGGCGGTGTCGGCCGTGACATCCCTCGAGCCGGCGATGCTGAGGTTGACCGTGACCGCGGCGCTGGGCTCCGAATCCAGCACCGCCGTGAAGCTCTCGCTGGCGCCCTCTGTGATCGTCAGGGCGCTCTTCGAGAACGTCAGCCCGGGCGTGTCGTTCTCGGTCACCGTCACCTCGATGTCCCTCGACACGCCGGCGTAGCCGGCCCCCGACGCCGACAGGGTCAGCGTGGTCCTGTCGACCTCGGTGTCGTCATCCTCGAGCGCGCTCACCGTCACCGTCTGCGGGGTATTCCAGTTGCCTGTGGTGAAGGTCATGCGGCCCTGGCCGCCGGCAGTGTTCGGGTCGGTGTCAAAGCTGACATCGGGGCTGCCATCGGCGCTGCGCGCGACGCTGACCGTCACCGTGCTGCCGGGCTGGGTGGCCAGCGCCACCGTGAACCTATTGTCTGCACCCTCGACCACCGTCAGCGCCCCGGGCGCGAACACCAGGCCGCGCGGGTCGTTGTCGGTCACCGTCACCCCGATGTTCTTCGATATGCCGGCGTAGCCGCCGCCCGAGGCCGTCACGCTGAACTCGGCACCCTCGTCAATGCCGTCGGGATCATTGGCCGCACTCACCGTCACCCGCTGTGCGGTGCTCCAGTTCGAGGTCGTGAAGGTCAGCTCGCTCTGATTGTTTGCGGTGCCCAGATCGGTGTCAAAGCTGACATCGGGGTTGATGGTCCCGGTCGCCGCCACGGTGACCCTGACCGAAGCGCTCGGCTGGGTGTTGAGCACCACCGAGAACGTATTGCTCGCCTCCTCGACCACCGTCAGCGTCCCCGGCGCCAGCGTCAGCCCGGGGGAGTCGTCGTCGGCCACCGAGACCGACACAGTGCCGCTGACGCTGCCGTAGTCCCCGCCGCCGGCTGTCACGCTGAGCTCGGCGTCATCCTGGACGGTGTCGCTGTCCTGGGCTGCCAGCACCGTCACCGTCTGTGCGGTGCTCCAGTTCGAGGTCGTGAAGGTCAGCTGGTTCTGGCTGCCCGCTGTCTCCGAATCGGTGTCAACGCTGACATCGGTGCTGCTGTCGTCGGAGCGCGTCACAGTGATCGTGACGGTATTGCTGGGCTGGGTGACCAGCGCCACCGTGAACTCCTCGCTTCCGCCCTCGCCCACCGACAGCGACGCGGGCGAGAGCCTCAGCCCGACCGTGTCGTTCTCCTCCACAAACACGGTGGCGCTCAGCGATACGCCGTCGTATCCGCCCCCCGAACCCGTCAGCGTGAAGGTGGAGCTGTCCGCCACGGCGTCGGCATCCTCGGCCGCCCTCAGCGTCACCTTCTGCTCGTCGTTCCAGTTCGAGGTCGTGAAGGTCAGCTCGCTCTGATGCCCCTCGGTGTTCGGGTCGGTGTCGTCAATGCTGAGATCGGGGGTGCCGTCATCGGCCAGCGCCAGCGTCAGCGTGACCGTATCGTTGGGCGGGGCCTGCAGCAGCACATCGACCTCCCGGCTTCCGCCCTCCTGAACCCACATATACCTCCCCGGCGAGGTCCCAATACTGGCGGAATCGTCGTCGGTGACCGACACGGTCAGGCTATTCGATACGCCGCCGTAGTCGGCGCCCGAGGCGCTCAGCGTGACGGTGGCGGCCTCGTCGCCCACATCCCAATCCTGGCTTGAAAAGACATTCACCGTGTGTGCGGTGTCCCAGTTTGCGGCGTTGAAGGTGAGCGAGTCCTGGTTGCCGTGTCGACCGGGCTCGGTGTCGACCCCCACACTGTTGGAGCGGGTCACGGCAAAGGAGACCCTGACCGAGCCGCTCGGCTCCGACCCCAGCTTCACCGTGAAAGTGCCCGTTCTGCCCTCGCTCAGGGACAGCGAGGATCTGGACAGCGTCAGCGCCCGCTCATTGAGATCGGTGACGCTGACATTGATGTCCCGGCTGACCTCCCCCTGGGTCAGCCGGATCATCGTGGTTTCGTCCAGGGCGTCCGCATCCCGGGTCCCCGTGATGGTCACCGGCCTGGCCCAGCCCGCATCGTTGCTGGTCGGGAAGATCACATAGCTCGGGGAGACCGTTGCAACCGCCTCGGAAATGCTTTCCACCGAAACCAGACCCTGTGCGAATGGCGTGCCCGGAATCAGCACCGCGGTCGAGGAGCCCTCGTTGAGCGTGGTCGAGAGCAGGGCGTCGCTGTCGTTGTCGGTCACCGATACCGTGACAGTGTCCGTGACGTTGGCGTAATTCCCCGTGATCCCCGTCACGTTGATCGTCGCTCTGTCTGTCGTCTTGTCGGAGTCTTCCAGCCCGAAGACCGTCACGGTCTGATCGGTGCCCCAGTTGCTCGAGGTGAATGTCAGGTTGGTCTGATTGCCGGGGGTGTTCGGGTCGGTGTCATAAGTCACCGAGCTGCTGCCGCCGGCGGCCTTTGACAGCACGGCATACGAGGGTGAAACCGAGGGCGCCCGATGCATCCGCACGGTGAAGGTTCTGCTGCCGCCCTCCGGAATCATCAGGTGGGTCGGCTGCACCAGGAAGCCGGTCCTCGCCGAGCTGTCTCTTAGGGTTACTGGCAGACTTGACCAGACATTGACGGCGCCTCCGCCGTTGGCCGTCATTCTGACCGACGTGACACCGTCCCGCGAGCGGGAGTCGTTCATGTAATGGACACGGACGCTCTGCGGGATATTCCAATTGTCGGCGTTGAATGTCAGATTTTCCTGGTTGCCGGAGGCGCTCGGGTTGGTGTCGAGATGCACATACGCACTATAGACATTGATCCAAAGTCTGACGGTCACATTTCCGGTGGGCTTGCGGGACAGCGCCACCGTAAAGTCTGTGCTGTGTCCCTCATGGACGAGCAGGCTCGCGCGATTGAAGACAAAACCGTAGGTGCTGTTATCTAGGGCGGTGAAATTGATGCGTTCAGAATCCCCAGTGCCTCTTTGTCTATTGTTGGGCTCAACATTGGTCTTGCTGGGGCGGCCGATGCCCCTAAAGTGCCCGCGATTATCAACTGCATCAAGATCTTGGAGTCCCGTCAGCTCGATTGTCTGCCAGGTATTCCAATTGCCGGCGTTGAAAGAAATGACGCTCGGTCTCACACGAGCAAACTTCTCACATCCATCACAAAGATCTATTTCGACACTCCCATACGCTTTTCTGTCAAGACGAACATGCCGCAATACTGGATTGCCGTTTTCGTTGAAGGTGAAGGAGTCAGTCGACCTGAAATCCACTTCAAGGTAGTCAGTGTCATGCACAGTCACTCTTATTTGTTCGACGAGCGTGTTGCTATAGCCCCCACCGCTTGCGTGGACATTAATATTTTGGACCTCATCGAATACATCCCGGTCCTGCCGGCCGGTGATGGCAATGACATGGCTGTCATCCCAATCGTCCGGGGCAATGGTCAGCGTGCTCTGGTTTCCGGAGGCGGTTCTGTTGGCATCGATTGTCAACTTCCCGGCCGTGGTTGCAGTGAAAGTCAAGGTCACGGCTGAGGCTGGCCTTGATGCCAGTGCGACCGTGATGCCGGTGTATGCATCACCCTCGTAGATATTAAAACAGACATCACGGTCCGGATGTGCGCAATTGTCGGGAAGAATCGAGACCCCCGGCGTCTGAGCCCCGGCCGGCAGCGCCGCCAGCAGCGCCAGCAGCAGGGCGAGGCATGTCGAGCACAGAGAGTGCAGGGGGCAGAAATGACGGGCGGCAGGCCTGTTCTCAGCGAGGGTTATTTCGGCTTCGGCGGGGGTGCGTTTTCCCCAATTTTCGCCAGCGTTTTTACCCCCCCCTGCGAGATTACCCGCCGAGGGAAACGGGCTTTTTGCGGGTGCGTGATTGGCGAGTGGAACAGGCCTCGGAGCAGCGGCCTGCTGACTGGATGGGAACACCTCGACAGGAATCCTGTGCATGGTTCGTCATCCCCCCTCATTCGTTTGGTTCAGACAGGACCTTATTGATATTGCTTTCAGGCCCTGTCTTCACCGACAACCTTGGAACATCAACAGGAGATGCCCTCGGCCAGTTGCCAACCATACCCGAAGTTGATGCGCCATTGATGTCCCTGGCTATACGAGGTTGCTAATTTACAGGCGCCGTGCCCGGTGCGCTCTCAAACAAATGACTGGCATTGCGGGTTCAGCCCAGCCGTCGACGGCGGCTCGGTAGGTGCACCGGGCGCTGACATGAACGGGACCGGCAAACCGCTGGCCGGAATTTTATCGGGGTTTGGGATCTGCCCTTGTGCGGGCGTTCTTGATCAGGTCTTGCTCTTCTTATTTTTCGCAGCCTTCTTATTTTTCGCAGCCTTCATGTTCTTCGTGCCCTTCTTATTCTTCGCAGCATTCGCATTCTTCGCAGCATTCATATCCTTGACATCCCCCTCGACGGGGCGCCGAAACAGTCCGCCCTGTTCGTCATAAGCGATGCGGATGCGGCGCCTCAGATGCCAGGCCGACTTCTGCGTGATGTTCAGCTCCCGGGCAAGGGCGGGCGAGGTAATCGTCTTGTTATGGATCGTGACCAGATAGATGCCTATCAGCCAGTTGCGCAGGGTGATCTTGCTGGCCGCCATGACGGAGGCGCCGCGAACGCTGAAATACCTCCGGCAGACCTTGCAGTAATACGGCTGCGGCGGTCGCTCCTGGGTGCCGATGCGGGACTCATCCGTATTGCCGCAGTGCGTGCAGTACAGCCCCTTCTCCCAGCGCAGATCAACAAAATAAGCTCGCGCAGTCCTCTCGTCAGGAAAGCGCCTCAATAAGTTCCGAAACGACAAATTCTCAATGCGGACGGGGGGCTTTTTGGTGGGCTTAGGCATTGCAGTCTCCAAAATGTTGCGAGAACCGATGCTCTTGGGGCATCGCTACGTACAGTTCCCCATTTATTCTTTTCATGATCGCGGGTAGACCTGGTGATTACCTTGGCGGTGCAAAACACGCCGCCAACAGCTGATTCTAGGTAAAAGTATCCACAGAAAAGCCGCGCGTATCCCGTCAGTGCGCGGCACCTCATCAGAACCGCCTGCTCAATTCGAGCCCGATCCGAGTTCGGGGCTGGGTGTCTCGGTGCGACTGCCACTCTCCGAAAAGCCTTGCCTCAAGGGTCTCGCCGCCCTGATATCTCAGGCCGCCCAGCAATCTGCCGGATGCGTCATCGCCGCCGCTCACGCTGTACTCGGCGAAGGGAGTCAGCAGTCCGTCCCGCAGATCCAGGCCGTAGCCGGCTCTGGCCTGCAGCGCCGTCCGACCGGCCTCGCTGCGCAGACGCTCCAGGTCGCGGCGGTCGGAGCCGAAGATTCCATCGGCCTGCAGCGCGCCGGACTGCGGTGCGCCCCACTGCGGCCCCAGCCCCAGCGTCAGGCCGCGCCCGGCATCGTCCCTGGACTTGAGCTGCAGCTCGACGCTGCCGCTCCACTCCTCGTACTCCCCGGTCGCGTGCATGCCCAGCCAGCGCAGCCCGGCGTCAACGGTGAAGCGGGACTTGGGCGAGACCATGCGGATCGCCCCGGAAAACTCCATCCCGACGCCCTTGGACTGCCCCCCGCTGTCCTGGCGCAGCGACAGCTCATACCTGGGCGTCATCCTCCAGGCGCCGCCCATCTCGCCGTGGGTCAGCTCGACCCCGGCGTTCAGGCGGCCGCTGGAGGTGCTCAGGCCGCAGAGCAGCCCCCCGGTCGAGCAGGAGGAGCCCACCCGGCTGGTGCCCAGGTGCGCCGTCAGCGACAGCGCAATGCGCTCGCCCTGGCCCAGCCTGGCCAGCGGCCACTTCGTCCCGAGCGAGAACATCTGCACCGAGAGGTGCGCCTTTGACGGGTCTCCATTGCGCTCCAGCGATTCGATCTCCCCGCCGCCGGAGCCCAGGATCAGGCTCAGGACGCCGCCCCGCACCGGAACCTCCAGATAGGGCATGACCAGCAGCAGCTTGGTGTCCATCGAGACCCGATCGCCGTCGCTCTCAATGGCGTAGCGCGCATCGCCGGCGCTCTGCGACACCGCCGCACCGAATAGCACGCCGTTGCCGAAGCGCTGGTCGACCCCCGCCGAGACCCCGCCCTGGCTGCCCTCGTAGTACTGCTCCAGGCCCCGGAAGCGTCCGGAAAACTCGGCGCGGCTGAAGCGCGCCCAGACGGTGGTCTCGCCGCCGCCGCCGCCCAGCGGATAGGTGAAGTCGCGCAGCAGCGGCTCGACCTGCTGCGGGGCGTCCTGTTCAGCCCGCAGCGGCCGCCCGTCCCTGAGAGCGATGCTGCCCAGCCGGGCGAGGCGGTCCGACGCCCCCCGCCCGGGCGCGCCGGGCTGCACCGGTGCAGAGGATGCACCGAAGTGCCGCACCGCACCCAGCAGCATCCTGTCCAGGGCGCCCTCGGCGCCGATCTCAAACTCGGCGCCGCCGACATCCGCCACCGCCCGGGCGCCCGCAGGTGCATCGAAGCGCTGGACGATGACATCGAGCGAATTGCTCAGAACCGCGCGCCCGACCTCCTCGAGCACGCCCCTGGCCGTCTCGATTTCCTCCGGGGTGGTGTCGTACCTCTCGTCGTCGAGCACCGTCACCGCCAGCTGCACCGAGACGCCCTCGTAGTCGGCCCCGCCGCCCAAGAGCCGCAGGACTGATGCGTCGTCCTGCCCGTCGGCGTCGTCCATGCCGACCACCGTCACCACCTGCGGCTTGGCCCAGTTGTCCCGGGTGAAGTCGAGCCGGCCGGGGATCAGCAAAAGCGCGCCCGAGTCGTCGGCAAGGGTGACCCGAACCGCATCCTGCGGCGGGGTCGAGAGCCGCACGGCAAAGCTTGAGGCGCCGCCCTCGGTGACCTCCAGCGACTCGACCGACAGCACCAGGGCGGCCTGATCATCGTCCTCAACCACCACGGCAACGCGCCCGACGACTGCGTCATAGCCGCCGCCTGCGGCGCTCAGCAGCACGACGTCCTCGTCGTTCTGCCAGTCGTTGTCCTGGAGCCCGCTGACGCTCACCTCCCGGGGCTCGGACCAGCTGCCCGGTGCGAAAGTCAGCCGGGTGGGGGACACGCTCGATGCGGCCTCGTCCGAGACGGCGAGCTCGAGCGTGACCTGGCCGATGGGCGGGTTGTCCAGCGCCACGGTGAAGCTCGCACTGCCGCCCTCCTCGACCTTCAGCAGGCTCGCCGAGAGATTCAGGCCGGCGGTCTCGTCGTCGGCCACCCGCACCGCCAGGATTCTGCTGAGGTCGGCGTAGTCGGCACCCGAGGCGTGCAGGGCGAGCCGAACCCGCTCGCTGACGCTGTCGGCATCGTCCACCCCCGTCACCGTGAGGGTCTGGGCGAGCGCCCAGTTGTCGCGGGTGAAGTCGAGCTGCACCGGGCTCACGGTCAGCGCCTGTGCATCGCTGCTGACCGCGGCGATGCGCACCGCACCGGTCGGCCGGCTCGCCAGCCGCACCCCGACGGAGACGCCCGCCCCCTCATCCACGCTCATCGCCCCGTTGATTTCCTCGACGCTGATGAGGATCCCCTGTTGATCGTCGTCCCGCACATGAACCTCGATCAAGGCCTGCAGACCTGCATAGTCAGCCCCCGAGGCGGTCATCGTCAAGACCTCCGAGTAATCCAGGCTGTCGACGTCGTGCAGGGCGGCGACCGAGACGCTCTGTGCGGCGCTCCAATTCTGCGGGGTGAACCTCAGCAGATTCTGGTTGCCGGCCGTCCCGGGGTCGGTGTCGAGCCGAATATCCGTATTGACCGCATGGGCGATGCTGACCTGCACATCCGAGCTCGGCTGACTCATCAGCGCCACGCCGAAGCCGGAGGTCGCACCCTCGGCGATCTCAAGATCGCCCGGGGCGACCGAAAGCCCGGCGGTCTCGTCGTCCCGCACCGTCAGCAGGACGCTGGCGCCGGCGCCGGCGTACTCCGCCGCACCGCCTGCAACCCTGAGCTGCAGCGAGATGACCTCATCGATGGCGTCGGGGTCGTGGCGGGCGCTGACCGTCACCACCTGCGGCTGGTTCCAGTTCTGATCGGTGAAGCTGAGGGCGCTCTGGACGCCGCCCAGGATGCCGCTGCCGTCGAGGCTCGCCTCGGCCCCGGAGGGCTGAATCAGCTCCACGGAGACGCCGCCGCTCGGCCGGCTGGACAGCACCACGGCGAAGCCGATGGCATCCCCCTCGGCGACCGTCAGCTCGGTCGACGACAGCACGAGACTGGGCTCATCATCATCCGTCACACTGATCTCGACGGTCTGAATGACGCCAGTGTAGCCGCCTCCGGCTGCGCTGAGTGCGATCACGGCCGCATCGTCGAGGGTGTCGGAGTCCTCTCCCGCCGAAATCTGCACCGTCTGAGGCTCGGACCAGTTCGATTCGGTGAAGCTGAGGGTCGCCTGGGAGCCGCTCCTGTGCGGGTCGGCGTCCAGCCCGATGTCGCCGCTGATCGTCCCGATCTGCCCCAGCGTCAGCGTCACAGCGCCGCTGGGCCGGGTCTGCAGGGCGACCTGCATTGCGGCGCTGCCGCCCTCCATCACGGCGACCGGATTGGGCAGGGCGCGGATGCCGACGCTGTCGTCGTCGACGATGCGCACCTGCAGCTGCGCCGTGATCCCGGCGTAGTCACCGCCCGCGGCCCGCAGCGCCACCTCGGCGGTCTCGTCCAGTGCGTCGGAATCCTCCGCCGCCAGCAGCAGCACGTGCTTGGGCGCGCTCCAGTCGGATGCGGTGAAGCTCAGGCTGTCCTGCATTCCGGGGGTGTCGGAGTCGGTGTCGAGCGTGACGTCGGTGTTGCTCGGCTGCCCCAGGGTGACCGTCACAGCGCCGCTCGGCTGGCTCGACAGATGCACCGTGATGCGCGCACTGCCGCCCTCGTCGAGCCTCGGCGAGGCCTCCGACAGCACCAGCGCCGTGGCCTCGTCGTCCGTCACCGACACCGAGACGCTGCCGGCGGCGCTGTCATAGCCGCCGCCCGAGGCCGCCAGCCCGATCACCGCACTCTCGCCCAGGGCGTCCTCGTCCCCGGCCGCGGAAACCGTCACCGTCTGCACCCGGCTCCAGTCGGATGCCGTGAAGATCAGCGAGGCCGGGCTGACTCTGACATCGCCCGATCCGCTCAGGGACAGATCCACCGTCACATCGTCGCCCGGCTGCGAGTCGAGCGCCACCGTGAAGGTTGCACTGGCGCCCTCGCCGAGGGTCAGCCGCTCGGTCGACAGCGCCAGGGCGATCTCGTCGAGGTCGCCCACCGTCACCGACAGGCTGCCCGACACGCCGTCGTAGTCCCCGCCGGCGGCGCTCAGGCCGATGGTCGCACTGTCGTCCACGGCGTCGTCGTCGCGCACCGCACTGAGCATGACGGTCTGCGCCGCATTCCAGCTGGAGGCCGTGAAGCTCATCGTGCGGGGGCTGAGGTTGAGGTCGGAGTTGGCCGTCCCGGACTGCACCAGCGTCAGCGTCACGCCGGCGCTCGGTGCGGTCTTCAGGCGCACCGTGAAGGTTCCGCCGGAGCCCTCGTCGAATGCCAGATCGCTCTGCGACAGCACCAGCCCGATCATGTTGCTGTCGGTCACCGAGACCGAGACGCTGCCGGTCACGCCGCCGTAGCCGCCGCCCGAGTCGATGCCGCCGGCGCCGCCGGCACCCCCGACACCGCCGCCCGAGGCCGTCAGGCTGATCATGGCCGCCTCCGACAGCGCATCGGCGTCCTGGGCGGTGTTGACCGTCACCGTCTGCGGTGTGCTCCAGTTGGCGCTGGTGAAGTTCAGCGACGTCGGGCTGAAGCTCACGCCGCTGGAGCCGCTGCGCGACAGGTCAACCGTCACCTCGAAGCTCGGGCGGGTGCCCAGCGCCACCGTGAAGGTCTGGCTGCCGCCCTCGCTCAGCGCCAGCGAATCCGCCGAGATGATCAGCGCCGGGATGTCGTTGTCGAGCACCGCCACCGACACGCTGCCGGTGACGTCGCCGTAGTCCCCGCCCGAGGCCGTCAGGCGGATGGTCGCGGTGTCGGTCTCGGCGTCTTGGTCCTCGGCGGCGCTCAGCGTCACGCTCTGGGCGGTGTTCCAGTCATCGCCGGTGAAGCTCAGCGTCGAGACGGACAGGGTCACATCGGGGTTGACGGCGCCGGACTGGCCCAGCGACACGGTCACCGTCTCGCTGGGCCGGGTCGTGAGCGCCACCGTGAAGCCGCCGCCGCCGCCCTCGTCCACCTCCAGCGAGCTCTTCGAGAGGCTCAGCCCGGTTCTGTCGTTGTCGATCACCGACACCGACACGCTGCCGGTGATGCTGTCGTAGTCGGCGCCGGCGGCGCTCAGGCCGATGGCGGCGCTGTCAGTGACGGCGTCGTCGTCCTCGGCGGCGCTGACCGCCACCGTCTGGAAGACGTTCCAGTTGGATCGGGTGAAGCCCATCGCACCGGTGGTGAAGGTCACGTCGGGGTTCTCGGTTCCGGTCTGTGCGGGCGTGACCAGCACGGCCTCGTCGGGCTGCGTCGTCAGGCGCACCGCAAAGCTGCCGGCGCCGCCCTCATCCAGGCTGATCGCCTGCGAGGACGGGGTGAACTCCA
>MEIF01000057.1 GCA_001750645.1 Gammaproteobacteria bacterium AqS3 | reverse complement strand
GGGGCAATGGCGTCAAGTTCAACGACGCCGACCGGCTCGAACTGCGCCTCTTCACCGAGCGCCAAACCTCCGGCCAGGGTCTGACCCAGTCCCGAATCCGCATCGAGCTGCAAAGGCAGTTCTAGGTCGCAGAACTCACGCCCCGCTTGAAGAACTGCGACGGCACGCACCAGTCGTCTTGGAATCATTCAAGGCCACGCATAACGGATCCAGCCCCGCCTGTTCAGGATGGCGCGGTGCGTGTCCTATCGGTCGTGCCCTTGCGGCGGTGACAAGATTGGGGACATCTTGCTCGATGCCGTCGCAGTCGTCACACACATCCGCATTCCGGTATCTCTTCGTTTCCTCGCAGCCTCGCGGCATCGACGGAGCGCAGCTTCTCAACCTCAAGCCATATCGGCGAGTTTGCGCAGTCCGAAAATCACCGGACGGTTTTGGGCCGATCCCTGCAATCTCATTCAAGACTGAAGCCCTAAGTAGCACAGTCAGCCTCGCCGTTCAAAAAGTGCAAGCACACCGGCCACATCCCCAGAAAACTCGCCCGCACCGCCAGCCCGAAGACACTGAAATTCCTGCCCCAGCACTGGAGCAATGACCAGACCGTGACAGTGTCCGCTCTTCATGACGCTGACAAGTTTGCTCATGAGGGAACCATCACACTCACCGGCAACCGCATCACGTCCAAGTCGATGAAGGTCTCAGTCGTGGATGATGAGGACACCGACGTGAGATTAGATCTGCCGGCAACATCGCAGCAGCTGGATGAGGGGGAATCGGAACCCTTCCGTGTCAGGCTGCGCACTCAGCCGGGCAGAGATCGGGTCGTCACCCTGACATCAACCACTGACAGCATCAGGTTCAATCGGGCGAAGCTGACTTTCACCTCTACAGACTGGGACACCTACCAGAGCGTGTCGGTTACTGCGATTAAGGACGACGACAGCCTGAACGAAACGGGGACGGTCAGGCTCAGCGGCGATGGTGTCATCTCCGCCTCTGTGGAGACATCGGTCACCGATAACGATATCGGACTGATTGTGTCGCCGACATCGCTGACGGTGGATGAGGGAGGTACCGCGACATTCACCGTCAAGCTGGCCGAGCAGCCCGGAAGAGACCGAACCGTTGCCCTGAAATCCAGCAGCAAAAAAGTAACATTTGATACCGACCCCGATGAGGAGGGCATCCAAACCCAGCTGACCTTCACTGCCGGCGAGGACGGCGATTGGGACGAGCCCCAAACCGTCAGGGTCACTGCGGCTCAGGATGACGACGGCAATCACGAGAGCGCGACGCTCACGCTCAGCGGCACCCGCGTTGTCACGAGTTCGGTGGCGGTTGCGGTCACCGATGATGATGTCGCACTGTCTCTGTCAGCGACATCTCTGACGATTGACGAGGGGCGCAGCAAGACCTTCACGGTCCGGCTGACCAAGAATTCCTCGGCCAATGTCACGGTGACGCTGGTTCGGTCCGGCGATACTGACATAAAAATCGGCACCACCCCCGCCTCGCTTGGAAGCAAAACCACGCTGAACTTCACCTCATCCAACTGGCAGACACCCCAGAACGTGACGGTCAAAGGGGAAGCGGATGATGATTACATCGATGACAATGCAACGATCAACCTCACCGCCGTCGGTGCCGGCATTCTGCCTGTCTCGGCGAAGGTGTCAGTCATCGATGACGAAGACGCCGATGTCGGGCTGAAACTGTGGAATGCAACAAAAGATAAAAATAATAATAGAATTGCCGAGGGAGGCACCCTGATGTTTAGGGTTAGTCTGGACGCTCAACCCAAAAACGACCGGGTCATCGATCTGACGCTGTCCGGCGATAACACTTCTGCTGTCACGTTAAGCACGGCAAGGCTGATCTTTACCCCTGGCAACTGGAGCATTGCCCAGGCCGTGACGATCACTGCCGCCAAGGACCATAACAGGGATGACGAAACAGTGACGTTTAACCTGAGCGGCACCCGCATCGTCGGTTCCCCTAGGACGGAATCGATAACAGTCCTTGACAATAATGCCTACAACAAACTGATTCTCGACAAGACATGGCTGGGTCTGGATGAGGGCGCTGATTTGAAGAACTTCGAGACGATCAGGACCTTCACGGTCAGGATGTCCTCCAGTTGGAGCATCGACCGCACTGTGACTTTGGAGCCCAGTGGCCTCCATGTCAAGCTTGAGCCGTCCTCGCTGACTTTTACCCTGAAAGACTGGTACATCCCGCAAACTGTGAAAGTCGGCGCGGAAAGTGATGATAAGAAGGGTAATCGTTCCAGCAGAATTACCATAAAGGATGGGGATAGGGAAGAGGAAGAGGAAGGGGTTTTGCGCACGACATCTTTGATGGTGCAGGTTCAGGATCCCAAATACATCGGCGCAGACCTGTCACCGACAACGCTCTCGGTAAATGAGGGGAGATCCAAGACCTTCAAGGTCTGGGTGACAGACGAGCCCTATGCCAACCGCACGGTCAGGCTGGATGTGTCGGGCGGCGGACAGAACGCCCCGGTCACGCTTGACAAGACGGTGCTGACCTTCACCCCGTTCAACTGGAACACCCCCCAGACGGTGACGGTGAGTGCGGATCAGGATGCCGATGCGAACGGTGGTGCAGTGACCATCCGCCCGCAATTCCGTGTGATCAACAGTGCCGGCGACTATGAGTGGGTCAACGCCGATTCTCCCTCGCTCACGGTTTCGGTGGTCGATGACGACGATTCAGGTGGCACCGGGCTGAACGTGTCGGGTGTGTTGAGGAACTTGAACGGAGACGACGCAGGAAGCTTGACGGTTTCGCTTGCCGCCAGCCCCGGAAATGATCGGACGGACAGCTTGCAGATCTTGAGACATTCCAACCTCATGCTGGATCCTGACAGGATCGCAAGCGGCAGTCTGAGTTCGTTGGCTCTCAACGCTGATGACTGGAGCGCTCCCCAGGCTGCAACGGTCAGAGCGAAACCGGTCAGTGACAAGGTCGGCAATATGATCAAAGTCAACTTCACCGACACCTGTCCGGTTGATGTCCTGCCATTCAAGGCAGCCGCAGGTGCCGGCATGGATTCAGCGCGGAACTTTTCAGCGATACCGCCGCCGGCGGAGGGGTGCGGCAGGGCGATCCTCTCCGTCAGGCGGTTCTCCCCCAGTCCGGGAAAGGCGGGGATGTCTCCCTAGAGGCGGCTCGCATGACGGCAGGGAAGTCCAGCAGAAACCGGCGCACAGGCTTTTGCTGCGCGGCGAGCACCCGGTTTCCAGTCGGGAATATGCTCGCTCAGCGTCTGGAAGGGGAGGGGGTGAATTGCAGAGGCCGATCAAAGCCGCCCACCCCCGAAAAACGATGAAAACCGGTCAACCTGTGGCAATATGCAGCCGTCTGCCCCGGCTGCACCCGCCGAAAAAGGCATGAAACATTCCGAAACCCCTGATCATCTTGATGCAAAGGTTCCGATGGGATTCTGCTCCGAGGCACACCCGGCAGAGTCTGATTTACCCTCTTATCTCCCGCTCCCCAGCCTGTGATGTCAATCGTCTGGGGGGTCAATGTTTATTCACGACAGCAGCTGCTGCTGGTCGGCGTGTTGCTGCTGGGGCTGACGTTCTCAGCCCCAGCACATGGCCAAGGCACGAGCCCGGGACGGATGCTATTGGTAGAACATTCGAAGAAATATAGCGGCAGAGTCTACATACAGGTTCATTTGAAAACCAAGCCAACCGGACTTGTTGTGGTCACTTGGGCTTCAAGCAATCCGAATTTTCGCGCAACCAGCGGCCCATGGCTCTTTGATCAACGCAATTGGCAAACTCCCCAGAGGATCGAGTACTCGTGGGACGACGATCCCGATCTAATTGATGACACTGTGATCCTCTCGCTGACTGCATCGGGCGGGGGTTATGACGGCGTGAGCGAAAGCGTGACATTCACGATATTTGAAGAGGATCTTCTTGTTGTGGGAAATTCCATATACCTGCACGAAGGAGCCAGCGAAAGTTCCACAGTCAGATTGTCAGCGCGTCCCTCTGAAAATGTGACGGTTACAGTGCGGCCCAATGCTAGTTTCAACCGTCTCAATGCAACCTTTGACACCGATGCAGACACCCCCGGCAATCAGCACACCCTGACCTTCACCCCAACGAATTGGCGTATAGGGCAGCAGGTGACGGTGAGCGCCGCTGCCGATGCCTTTGCAGCTCTCCCCCCTAATTTTGAGCATGCAACTCTCAGTGTCATATTGCCCAATGATGCGTACAAATTAATTTATATTTATCCGCTCAAGGCGAACCCATACGCTCGAAGTTTTAGTGTGTCGCCGAATGTGCTGACATTGGATGAGGGCTCATCCAAAACCATAACGGTCCGGATGCTGTCCCCTCCCTTATCACGGGTAACACTGATCGGAGCGAACAACGGGCTGGGAGCTGTAACTATAAAAAACTCAGTGACCTTCACTCCCTCAAACTGGAACACGCCCCAGATGATGACGGTGAGAGCCCATGAGGATGATGATGCCAGTGATGAAGAAGGTTATTACAATCAGACATCATTATCTAGTTTCTTTTATTACTTCGTCAGGGACAACGATGCGGGCCTCAATGTCTCGACGAAATATTTAGACGTGCCCGAGGGCGGGAGCGCCATGTTCACGGTGCGATTGAACAGCCGCCCCTCTGGAACGGTGACGGTTAATGTCCCCAATCCATCCCGCACCGACTTGACGGTTGACACCGATCCCCTCGCGAGCGGCAGCCAAAACACGCTGACCTTCACGACCGACAACTGGAGCACACCCCAGACTGTGACGATGATGGCTGACGATGACGACGAGGTGAGAGGCGGTTACGAATATGTCTCTCTGACAGTATCGGGGAGTGACACCGACTATGCGGGCCAGACCGCCAGAGTGAGGGTCAATGTAGATGACAACGACTACTATCCGATCATCGAGATGGCATCGGATCCCTTGATTGTTCCCGAGGGCGACAGCAACACATTCACAGTTCGGATGTCAGCGCCGCAAAATTATGAAAGGATAGTCATACAGGAATTCGCAAATAAAGATGTAGCCATTGACACCGACGCCGACACACCCGGCAACCAGAAAAGTTTGACTTTCAATTCCGACAACTGGAACATTCCCCAGACGGTGACGGTGCGAGCGGCCATAGACGCCGACCGGCTCTCTGAAACCCAGCAATTACGGTTTGATCGTTACAATCGATACGTGAGCATTTTGGTCGCGGACGACGACCTGTCGGGGCTGAGGCTGTCGACCACCCACCTGAGCATTCCGGAGGGGGGCAGCAAAACCTTCACGGTGGTTCTGGCTCTGACGAGACAGTTGTCGGGGGATATGACGGTGCGGTTGGCGCAGGAGGGGAAGGCCAACTCCGATGTGACGCTGGACAAGTCCTCGCTGACCTTCACGAGGGGCAACTGGAACATTCCCCAGACGGTGACGGTGAGCGCGAGCCAAGACCATGACGCCATCGACGACAGCACGGCCATTTCGCTGACGGCCTCGGGCGGGGGCCATGAAAACCTGAGCCTCAGGATGCGCAGGGTGGTGGTGACGGTGGACGACGACGACGAGGCGGGACTGACGCTGTCGTCGGACGATCTGACCATCCCGGAAGGGGGCAGCGAGACCTTCAATGTGCAGCTGGCGACACAGCCGAGCCGGAACGTCACGGTGACGCTGACCCAGCCGCGCAACCCCGACGTGACGGTGGACACGGACACCGCAACGACCGGCAACCAGAGAACGCTGACCTTCACAACCTCCAACTGGAATCAAGACCAGACGGTGACGGTCAGCACGCTCCGGGACGACGACACCCTGGACGACCGCGCCAGCATCGCCCTGACGGCATCGGGCGCCGACTACGGCGATGTCACAGGCAGCCTGCCGGTATTGGTGACGGAGCGGAGTGCGGCGGGACTGATACTGTCAACAAGAAGCGTGGGCGTCTACGAGGGCGGCAGCGGTCGCTTCACCGTGCGGCTGAAGACGCAGCCGAGGACAGATGTGACGCTGACGCTGGCCCAGCCGCGCAACACCGATGTGACCGTTGACACCGATGCGAACACCGCAGGCAGCCAGAACAAGCTGACGTTCACGGAGTCGAACTGGAGCACGGAGCAGACGGTGATGGTGCACGCGGCACATGATGACGATGCCGTGAATGACAGAGCGACGATCAGCCTGACAGCCTCGGGCGACGACTACGGCGGCGTGGCCGGGGACATGTCCGCAACGGTGACGGACGACGACAGCCCGGGACTGATCGTCTCGCCGACCGCCGTGGCTGTGGACGCGGACGGCTTGGCAACCTTCTCCGTCCAGCTGGCCGCCAAGCCCGGAAACAATCGGACGGTTGCCCTGGCATCCAACAGCGACGATGTCGCCGTTGACCAAACCTCACTGACCTTCACGACCTCGAACTGGAACACCGCCCAGACCGTGACGGTGAGCGCGGCACATGACGGCGAGTCGGCTTCATACAGCGCAAGGGTGACACTGACCGCCTCGGGGGGCGGCTATGTCAACGAGACCGAGACCGTGACAGTCAATGTGACCGACCACGGCCTGATCGGTCTGAGGCTGTCGCCGAGCAGTTTGAACATTAGCGAGGGAGGCAGCGACACCTTCACGGTGAAGCTGGCCGCGCAGCCGTCGGCTGATGTCACTGTGACACTGGCCCAGCCCGGCAACACGGATGTGACAGTGGACATCGACACCGTCGCCGCCGGCAACCAGAACACGCTGACCTTCACACCTGCCAACTGGAGCGCCCCCCAGACTGTGACGGTGAACACAGTCAAGGACACCGACACAGCCGACGACACCGCGACGATCAGCCTCACGGGTGACGGCATCGCCAAAGCCTGGGCAACCGTGAATGTCCGCGAGGTCATACAGGCCCGCCGCAACGAGAACATCCTGATCATTGAGGAGGGCGAGTCGGACACTTTCTCTTATGTCCTGAGGTCAAGACCGAGCAGCGACAGAACCCTCACCATGCGCACCACCGACGCCGATGTCACGCTCTCGACCGGCGGCGGTGCATCGAGCCAGACGCTGACCCTGACCTTCACCCCCGACAACTGGAGCACCGCACAGAGCGTCACGGTGTCGGTTGCCGAGGACTATACAGATGCCAGGGACTCCGACGAGTACATCGACTTCACGCTGGATGTCGGTCTTGTGCATGAGGACGGGGTGGATCAGCGCCTGCAGGTGGGGCTGCTCGATGACGACATCGGGCTCACCCTGGCGCCGACATTGCTGACGCTGGCCGAGGGCAGGAGCGGGACATTCACGGTCAAGCCGTCCTCCGAGATCAAGAGGGTCAGAAAGGTCACCCTGGAGTCGAACAGCGACGATGTCACGCTCAGCCCGAGCAGTCTGACCTTCCACAGCAACACCGCAGCCCAGACGGTGACGGTGACGGCGGCAGATGACGCCGACGGCGCCGACGACACCGCGACGATCAGCCTCACGGGCAACCCCCTTGCCCCCGCCAGCCTGACGGTGACGGTGACGGACAACGACCGGGGGCTGATTCTGTCGACGAGCAGCCTGGGCATCAGCGAGGGCGAGAAGAAGACCTTCAAGGTGCAGCTGGCGGTGCAGCCGAGCGCAACAGTGACGGTGACACTGTCGCGAGGCGGCTCGACCGATGTCAGCTTTGACGCCGATGCCGGCGAGGGCGGCGACCAGAACAAGCTGACCTTCACGACCTCAAACTGGAACCAAGCGCAGACAGTGACGGTGGGTGCAGCCGAGGATGATGATGCGACCGACGACAGCGCGACCATCAGCCTGAGCGCCTCGGGCGGCGACTACGATGATGTGACCGGCAGCGTGGCGGTCACGGTGACCGACGACGACGTGGGGCTGGAGGTCTCTGTGACCTCGCTGACGGTGGACGAGGGCGGCAATGGCACCTTCACGGTGCGGCTGGCCGCGCAGCCTCCAGGCAATGTCACGGTGACGCTGACGCCGCCGGAGAACACGGACGTGACGATAGCCGACACCGATCCCGCCACGGCCGGCGACCAGACCGCGCTGGAATTCACGCCCGAAAACTGGAGCGCCGCCCAGACGGTCACGGTGCGCGCGGCCGCAGACAACGATGCCATCACCGACAGCGCGACGGTCGCGATCCAGGCCGGCGACGGGGATTACTCGGGCGAGCGCAGGAGCGTGACGGTCAGCGTGACGGAGAAGCACACAGTCGGCCTGACCATCACGGCGGACGAGAAGCCCCTCGAGGTGGACGAGGGCGGCAGCAGCACTTTCTCAGTGAAACTGACGAGCGAGCCGAGCGACAACGTGACGGTGAACCTGTCGCGCAGCGGCTCGGCCGATGTCAGCTTGGGCGCCAATGCCGATAACAGCGGCAGCCAGACCTCGCTGAGTTTCACGGCGTCCAACTGGAGCGCCGCGCAGACGGTGACGGTGCGGGCGGCCGATGATGACGATGCAGCCGACGAAAGAGCGACCATCTCCCTGAGCGCCTCGGGCGGGGACTACAGGGACGTGGCCGGCAGCCTGTCGGTTGCGGTGACCGACGACGACAGCCCGGGACTGACCCTCACGCCTGCCACTCTGAATGTGGGCGAGGGCGACCGCAACACCTTCGAGGTGCAGCTCGCGACGCAGCCGTCCGATGATGTGACGGTGACGCTGTCCCTGAGCGGGGCGGCCAACTCCGACGTGAAATTTGCCACCAATGCGATTACCTTCGGCGACCGCGGCAGGCTGACGTTCACGGCCTCGAACTGGAACCAGGCCCGGACGGTCACGGTGCGCGCCGGGGAAGACGGCGACGCCGCAGACGATGCGGCAACGATCAGCCTGTCGGCCTCGGGCGGCGACTACGATGATGTGAGCGAAAGCCTGCGGGTCACGGTGAAGGACGACGACGTCGGCCTGGAGGTCTCCACGACCACGTTGACCGTGGCCGAGGGCGGCCTCGCCACCTTCACCGTGCGGCTGAAGGCCGCCCCCAACGTCGACATGCCGGTGATTCTGTGGCAGAGAGGGGCGGCCAACGCCGACGTGAGCTTTGACATCGATCCGGAAAAGGGCGGCGACCAGAGCAGGCTGACGTTCACGGTCGACAACTGGAGCGCGGTCCGGACGGTGACGGTCAGAGCCGCCGAGGATCCCGATGCCATCCCCGACACCGCAACGCTCACGGTGCAGGCCGGCGGTGACGGGGAGCACGCGGACGCGCGAAAGATCGTGACCGTCCATGTGACGGAGAATGAGACGGCGGGGCTGACCATCACCCCTGCCGTGCTGTCGGTGTCCGAGGGCGGCAGCGGGAGTTTCGAGGTTCGGCTGAGTTCCGCACCCAGCGACGATGTGACGGTGAACCTGTCGCGCACCGGCTCGACCGACGTCAGCTTTGACACCGATCCTGACAACGGCGGCGATCAGACCTCGCTGGATTTCACGGCCTCAAGCTGGAGCACGGCGCAGAGGGTGACGGTGCGCGCGATCCAGGACGCCGATGCGACTGACGACAGCGCGACCATCTCCCTGAGTGCCTCGGGCGGGGACTACGAGGGCAAGGCCGGCAGCGTGTCGGTGACGGTGGACGACGACGACAAGCCGGCGCTGGTGCTGTCGACGAACTCGCTGGGCGTCACCGAGGAGGACGGCAACACCTTTGCGGTGCGGCTGGCGACGCGGCCGAGCGGGGATGTGACGGTGGCGCTGAGGCAGGACGAGAACACGGCCAACGACGAAGTGACGCTGGACAAGGAATCACTGACATTCACGGCCTCAAGCTGGAGCACGGAGCAGACGGTGAGGGTGAGCGCGGCACAGGACGACGACACCGACAACGACAGCGCGACCATCAGGCTGACCGCCTCGGGCGGAGGCTATGCGGGCGTGACCGGCGAGGTGGCCGTGACGGTGACGGACAACGACACGCCGGGGCTGTCGCTGTCGCCGACCAGCCTGACCGTAGCCGAGGGCGGCAGCGATGCCTTTGATGTGAGGCTGACGACCCGGCCGAGCGGGGCGGTCACGGTGGCTCTGGGGCAGGACGAGGATGCGGCCAACAACGACGTGACGGTTGACGAGACCGAGCTGACCTTCACGGCCGACAACTGGAACATCGAGCAGACCGTGACAGTCAGCGCCGCCGAGGACGACGATGCCGTCAACGACCGCGCGATCATCGAGCTGACCGCCTCAGGCGGCGGCTATGCGGGCGTGACCGGCAGCGTGGAAGTCGCGGTGAAGGACATAGACGAGGCGAGGCTGACCATCACGGCGGATGCTCCCTTTGAGGTCGACGAGGGCGGTGATGAGACCTTCAGGGTGAGGTTGGCGAGCAAGCCGAGCGCGAATGTCACGGTGAACATCGCCCAGGCCGGCACGACCAACTCCGATGTGACGGCGACCCCGGCTTCGCTGATCTTCACGGTCGACAACTGGGATGAGGATCAGGAGGTGGCGGTCAGGGCGATTCAGGACGACGATGCCGTCAAAGACAGCGCGACCATCAGGCTGACCGCCTCGGACGGCGGCTACGACGATGCGACCGGCGAGGTCTCGGTGACGGTTAGGGACGACGACGAGGCGGGTCTGGTCACCATGCCGTCCGATCCATACAGGGTCGTTGAGGGCAGGAAGATCACCTTCGAGGTGCGGCTGGCGACCGCGCCCGCGGCTGATGTCACGGTGACGCTGGCCCAGCCGGCCAACACCGATGTGACGGTGGATGTCGATCCCGACACCGCCGGCAACCAGACCAAATTGACCTTCACGGCTTTGAACTGGGGCGCACCCCAGACCGTGACAGTCAGCGCCGCCCACGACAGCAACGCGAACAGCGAGAGTGCCTCCATCACCCTGTCGGCCTCCGGCGGGGATTACGGGGATGTCTCCCGCAGCGTGTCCGTCAATGTGACGGATGACGACGTGGGTCTGGCGGTTTCGGCGACAGAGCTGGATGTGGACGAGGGCAGCTACACCACTTTCACGGTGCAGCTGGCGGCGGCCCCGCCGAACGATGTGACGGTGACGCTGAGGCAGCCGGACAACACCGATGTGACGGTTGATGAGACATCTCTGACCTTCAGCGCATCCAGCTGGAGCACCGCCCGGATGGTGACGGTCAGCGCAGCACATGACAGCGATGCGATCAATGAAAGCGCGACCATTGAGCTGGTGGCCGGGGATGGGAACTACGCAGGCGGGAGGGCAAGCATCACGGTCAATGTGGACGACGATGACACGCCGGGGCTGGACATCACGGCGGCTGATCCATTTGAGGTCACCGAGGGCGGCGAGAAGACCTTCACGGTGCAGCTGGTGACGCAGCCGAGCGGGGAAGTCACGGTGGAGCTGGCGCAGGACGAGAACACAGTCAACACAGATGTGACTCTGGACAAGAACTCGCTGAGCTTCACGGTCGACAACTGGGACGAGGAACAGACGGTGACGGTCAGCGCGGCTGAGGACGACGACATCCTGGACGAGAACGCAACGATCAATCTGACCGCAGCCGGCGGGGACTACGAGGGCAAGGCCGGCAGCGTGGAGGTCACGGTCGACGACAACGACGAGGCGACCCTGGTCATCACGCCGACCACACTCACAGTGGATGAGGAGAATTCGAACATCTTCACTGTGAAGCTGGGGATCCGACCCGCATCCGATGTCACCTTGACGCTGGCGCAGGACGAGGATCCGACCAACACAGATGTGACTCTGGACAAGACCGCGCTGATGTTCACAGCCGACAGCTGGGGCACGCCCCA
>MEIF01000056.1 GCA_001750645.1 Gammaproteobacteria bacterium AqS3 | reverse complement strand
ACACCCTGCAGTTCAGGCTGTTCAGCGAGCGCCACATCGCCCGCCTCGGCCAGTCCCGCTCCCGCCTCGCCGTCGAGCTGCAGAAGCGCTACTGAGCTGCTCGCTCCTCGGGCTGCGGCGGGGCTGAGACGCACCTGAGCGAGTCGCTTTGCAGCCTGCGCCCGCGGCTGCCTGCCTCGACGGGTCTGCGGATCCATCCGGCGGCACCGACCCGCACCCGCCGCCGCCAATCACCGCACTGCCTTAGGAATGCACGACTGGGACGGGCCCTTGCGCGGGCCTGGGAGAGCTCAGTCGAAAGGGCACAGTCGGGTCTGACTGCACTCAGAACCCCCAGAAATACTGGGTCTTGGCAGGGCAAATATTTATGTAGTAAAATTACAACCGAAACAATCCCGGCGGCAACAGAGGCCTTAGCGTGGGGAAAAACCTACTTCAGAAAACAGTCAAACAGTTCACTCAATCCAACTGCTCGACAGACTTATCCGACGAGCGAATACCCATCAAATCCCCTTCATTTTTCTTTCGAGGACCACTGGCAGTCAGGTCTGCGGCACTTGGCTGCCAAGGAGGTTCTCTCCACCGAATGCGACGCCTGCTGCTGCTGTTCGGCGCTGTGCTGCTGTTCTGGAGCTTTGCACCGCTGGTGCAGGCCGAAAAGCGGATCATCCTCTCGACCGGCACGCTGAGCGCCACGGAGGGCGACTACCTGCGGAGCAGCTCGCATCCCCTGACGATATCGCTCTCAGAGGCGCCCTCGGGTCAGGTGCATCTGACCTTTCGCCCGAACTCGAGCGCGCTGCGCTTTGGCTTGACGGGCGAGGGGCTGAGCCACCTGGTCTCGACGAGCAACTGGAACAATCCCCGCCAGCTGAACTACGGCTACAACATAGTCGGCCTCACCGCCGTCACGCTGGCCTCCGCCGAGCAGGACCCCAATGCCGTCAGCGAGGCGGTGACGGTCAGGGTGCAGGCCTTCGGCGGCGGCTACAACGGGGTCGAGACGACCTTGACGGTCAACATCGCCGATGACGATCAGGGCGTGGTCCTGCCGACCTCTGCGGTGGCGGTGAACGAGGGCTCAACGGCCAGGTTCAAGGTCAGGCTGAACCAGCCTCCGAACGGCAGCAGTCAGACCCAGACGGTGACGCTGATGCAGCCGGGCAATGCCGATGTCCGGGTCGACACCGACAGAAACACCCCGGGCAATCAGAACATTCTGAATTTCACCAGCAGCAACTGGAGCACGGGGCTGGATGTCACGGTCAGCGCCGCACAGGATCTGGACGGCATGGACGAGTCCGCGCGGATCAGCGCCTCCTCCCCGGGCATCTACCCGGCCTCCATGTCGGTGTCGGTGACCGACGACGACCCGGCATTGCTGCTGCCGAGTGCACCGGTGTCGGTCAACGAGGGCGACACGGCGAGCTTCAGGGTCAGTCTCAACAAATCGCCCGGGAGCGGCGGTCTGGCGGTGAGCCTGGGGCAGCCGGACAACATCGATGTCACGGTCAGCCCGGCGACGCTGAATTTCACAGACGGCAACTGGAGCACGGGGCTGTATGTGAGGGTCAGCGCTTCCGAGGACTCCGATGCCGCCGGGGACAGCGCCGCCATCGCGGTTTCAGCGCCGGGAATCCAGTCGGGTTCGGTGGCGGTGACGGTGCTCGACGACGACACGGCCGACATGGTTCTGCCGACTTCTGCGGTGTCGGTTCGGGAGGGCATGACTGCAACCTTCAAGGTCAGGCTCGACAGGGATCCCGGGACGTCCGGCCTGGCAGTCACGCTGAGCCAGCCCGACAACACCGATGTGACGGTCGACACCGACACCAGCGCCCCGGGCAATCAGACCGCCCTGAATTTTGACGGCGGCAACTGGTTTGAGGGTCTCGATGTCACGGTGCGGGCGAGCCAGGACAGCACGCTCGACGATGAGACCGCGACCATCAATCTCTCCGGTGCGGGTGGCATCTCCGGCCGGGTGTCGGTTGCGGTCTCGGACGATGAGGAATTTCAGCTGGCGGGCGTTCCGACATCGGCATTGACGCTCACCGAGGGCGCTGCCGGGACGACGGTCAGCACCTTCAGGCTGGCGGGGCCGCCGAGCGGCGAGGTCGATCTGAGATTCTCCTCCTCGAGCGCCAAGGTGACGGTGGATGCCGACACGGTCACGAGCGGCAGCCAGTCGACGCTGACCTTTACGGCGCGCAACTGGAACACCGCCCAGGGCATTGTTCTGGCGGCGCCCGAGGACGCCGACGCCTCTGACGAGACGGTCACCATCAGCATCAGCGCCTCTGGCGGCGGCTTCGACGGGGTCACGGGCAGCTTTCAGGTGCAGGTCGACGACAACGACACGGCCGGGATTGGATTGGGGAGCTATCCCGACCTCATTGCCCGCATCGGCGAGGGTTCCGGAGGAGGAACCAAAAGGGTGTGGCTGACAGCCCAGCCGAGCGGCAATGTGACGCTGCAGATCAGCAACTCGCTCCCCGGCATGCAGGTCTGCGCGGTCACTCTGACGGGCTGCCCGGCAGCATTCACCTTCACGCCGAGCAATTACAGCGTCGAGCAGTCCATCAAGATCACAGCCCTGGAGGACGCCAATGCAGTCAACGAAATCGGCACCGCGACCTTCACCGCCTCGGGCGGGGGCTACAGCGGCGTCTCGCGCAGCCTTCAGATCGGCACGCTCGACAATGACACGGCGGGGCTGATTGTCGGCGGTGCCCGCAGCGCCACGGAGGGCGGCACCGGCAGCTTCACGGTGCGGCTGCGGTCTGAGCCGACAGCGGATGTGACCGTGGCGGCCACCGCCGGCAGCGACATTGCCTCGGTGGCGCCGGCCAGCCTGACCTTTACCCCGGGCAACTGGAACACCGATCAGACCTTCACGGTGACGGCCGACACCGACACCGACACCAACTTTGACGACTCGACCGGGAGCGTCTCCCTCAGAGCCTCGGGCGGGGATTACGGAAGCGTCAGCGCCGGCGTCGACATTGCCGTCACCGATGCCGACGCACCCGACCTCGACATCGCACCCGCCGTTCTGCTCGTCAGCGAGGGCGCCGGCGGCAGCTATGCGGTTCGGCTGTCCGGCCCGCCGAGCGATGCTGTGACGGTCTCGGCCACCAGCGGCGATGCCGGTGCTGCCACAGTGCAGTCTGAGAGCCTGGTCTTCACGACCTCAAACTGGAATGTCGCGCAGAACTTCTCGGTCACCTCCTCCGAGGACACCGACACGGACAACGAGAGCACCGTCATCACGTTTTCGGCCTCGGGCGGGGGCTATGCGGGCGTCACCCGGGCAGCGGCCTTCAATGCGGCGGACAACGATGCGCACCGATTGGTGCTGTCGGAGGCCGCCCTGCTGCTCAACGAGGGGGCGGCCGGCAGGGCCTTCACGGTCTCCCTGTCGCAGGCCCCGACGGCCAATGTGTCGGTGACGCTTTCAACCGGAGGCGATGTCTCGGCGGTGACGATCAGCCCTGCGGCCACCTGGTTTGGTGCGACTGTGCTGACTTTCACCCCATCGAATTGGCAGACCCCGCAGAGCGTGACGGTGACGCCGGTGGACGATAACGACTTTGCCAATGAAATACTCAGCATCAGCCTGATCGCTGCCGGCGGCGGCTATGACGGCGCCGACGGCAGAGTCCCAATCCAGGTTTTGGACGACGATGCCCCCGGCTTGATCTGGAACAGCACGGATCGTGCGTATACGGAGACCGATGCCTCGCACACCACCTCGCTGCCGCTCTCCTTCAGGCTTGCGCACGAGCCGAGCGGCAATGTGATGTTCAATGTCACATCGTCCAATCCCGATTTCTCAGTTCAGCCGCACGACACGGGGGGCTTTGTCATCTCCGCCGACTCTTGGAGCGCCAGCCAGAGCATCAACACCATTCTGGCGCCGGATGAGGATGCCGCCGATGAGACCGCGCGCATCACCCTGATCTTCTCGGGCGGCGGCTATGGCGGTTTTACCGAGAGCTTTGACATCACCATTGATGACGATGAGACCGCGGGCTTGACGATCGCCGATGCGTCCTCGCTGCAGGAGGGCGGCAGCGGCAGCTTCACGGTGGCGCTGAGCGCCGTCCCGACGGTGAACGTCACCGTGACGCCGAGCGCCGGCGACGGAATCGCCTCGGTCGCACCGGCCAGCCTGAACTTCACGCCGACGAATTGGAGCGCCCCGCAGACCGTGACGGTCGAGGCGGGCACCGACGCCGATTCGACCGCCTCGACCGGCCGGGTGGCGCTCAGCGCCTCGGGCGGCGAATACGGCGGCGTCAGCGCCGATGTCGACTTTTCGATTGCCGACACTGCGGCCGGCGCTCTGGCGGTGCAGCCGGCCTCGGCCTCCGTGATCGAGGGGGCGGATGCGACCTACAGGGTCTCCCTGTCGCTGCGGCCCAGCGGCGATGTGACCGTCAGCGCCAGCAGCGCCCGCCCCGCTGCGGCGAGCGTCGGCTCGACCGATCTGACCTTTACGAGCTCCAACTGGGACACACCGCAGTCGCTTGCGGTCAGCGCCCTTGAGGACACCGACTCCGCCAACGAGGTCGTCAGCATTGTCCTGACCGCCTCGGGCGGCGGCTACTCGGGGGTCAGCCGCAGCCTGACGCTCAACATCGTCGACAACGAGGCGGCCGTGCTGGTGCTGTCCGAGACCTCGCTGGAGCTCGGCGAGGGCGGAGCGGCGGGTGCGTTCGCTGTCCGGCTGAGCGCACAGCCGAGTGCGACCGTGCAGCTGCGGGTCATGAGCGGGGACCCCGCCCGCGTCGAGGTCGATGCGGTGTCCGGGACGACCGGCCTGCAGAGCTGGACCACGTTCACGCCGAGCAACTGGAGCACGCCGCAGACCATCTCGGTGCGCGCCCTGGAGGATTCCGATCGCAGCAGCGAGACCGTGGCAGTCAGCCTGGTCGCCTCGGGCGGCGGCTACAGCGGCCAGACCGGCAGCGTGTCGGTCTCGGTGATCGACGATGAGTTCCTGGGCTTCGTCCTGTCCGGCATGGCGGTGACGGTCGACGAGGGCGGCTCGACCTCCTTCGGCGTTCGGCTGAACCAGGCCCCCACTGAGAACGTCGGCGCGGCCTTGACTGTGCCCGCGGGGGATGTGATGGTCGATGCGCTCTCGCTGACCTTCACCCCGGCCGACTGGGACACCGAGCAGCACATCACGGTGTATGCGGCCCAGGACGCCGACGCCGACGACGACAGCCTGATCCTGACCCTGACGGCCTCCGGCGGGCGCTATGCCGGCGCCTCCAGCGACATTGCGGTGACGATCGACGACGACGATGACCCCAACCTGGTGCTGTCGTCCCGGACGCTTTCGATCGGCGAGGGCGAGGCGGCGGTCTTCAAGGTCATGCTCGACGGGGCGCCGCCCAGCGGCGGCCTGACGGCGACCCTGACCCAGCCCGGCAACGCCGATGTGACGGTCGATGCACACGCGGCCAGTTCAACCCTCCAGACCCGGCTCAACTTCAACGCCGGCAACTGGAGCAGCGGCCTGGAGGTCACGGTGCGCGCGGGGCACGATGACGACCTCGTCGACGATTCGGCGACGATCCAGATAGCCGTCGCCGGCGGCGACAGCGACAGCCTCACCGTCCAGGTCGACGACGACGATGAGGCGCAGCTGTCCGGCCTGCCGACCTCGGCGCTGACGGTCGTCGAGGGCGCCGGCAGCACGATCAGCGGCTTCTGGCTGTCGGCCCAGCCGGGTGCGGATGTCACGGTGGCGTTTGCGTCCTCAAACACGGACAGCGTCACGCTGTCCCCGGCCAGCCTGACGTTCACGGCGGACAACTGGGACACCGCCCAGAGCATCACCCTGACGGGCGTCGAGGACTCCGATGCCGATGATGAGACGGTTTCGATCTCGATCACCGCCGCAGGCGGCGGCTTCGACGGCCTGGCGAGCAGCTTCCAGGCGCTGGTTGACGACAACGACACGGCGGCCATCCAGGTGCCGAACCAGGAGAACCTGGTCGCAATCAATGAAGATGTCACGATTTCCCAGGGGGTCCGGCTGACGAGCAGACCGAGCGGGACGGTGACGCTGACGCTCAGCACGTCGCTGTCCAGCATGCAGATCTGCCAGAACGTCCCCTCGATCTGCCCGCAGACGCTGACCTTCACCCCCGGCAACTACAGCGCCCTGCAGTACTTCAAGCTTTGGTCGCGGCCGGACCACAACGCCTTCGACGAGACCGGCACCGCGACATTCGCCGCCGCGGGCGGGGGCTATGACGGCGTCACGCTGAGCGTGCCCATCGGCAGCAATGACAGCGGCACGACGGGGCTGAATATCGGCGGCGACCGCAGCGCCACCGAGGGCGGTGCGGGCAGCTTCACGGTGCGGCTGAACTCCGAGCCGATCAGCGACGTCACCCTGAGCGCCACACCGGGCCGGGGCATTGCCTCGGTCAGCCCGGCCAGCCTGAGGTTCACCCAGAGCAACTGGAATGCCGATCAGACCGTCACGGCGACCACGAGCATCGATGACAGCGTGCTGTCCGACACCACCGGCCTGATCTCCCTGAGCGCCGCCGGCGGCGACTACGGCGGCGTCACCGAGACCGTCAGCATCGACATCGCCAATTCCGGCAGCGGGACGCTGCGGGTCACGCCGGCCAGCCAGGCGGTGCTCGAGGGGCACACCGGAACCATTCTGGTTCGGCTGAATGCCCAGCCGAGCGGCAATGTGACGGTCAGCGCCAGCGGCGACGATGACTCCGCAGTGGCCGTGCTCGATGAAACCCTGACCTTTACGGAGCTCACCTGGGACACGGTGCAGCAGGTGGCGGTCAGCGCGTTGGACGACGCCGATGCCGACAGCGAGCGGGTGACGGTCGAGTTCTCCGCCTCGGGCGGTGGCTACAGCGGGGCGACCGAGTCGGTGACCGTCCGCACCGTCGAGGACGACGCCTCGGGGCTGTGGATTTCGGCAGATGCCCTGTCCCTGGTCGAGGGCGCCCCGGCGGCGACCTTCACCGTGCGGCTGTCCCGTGCGCCGACGCAGAATGTCGCTGTGACGCTGTCGTCAAGCGGCGACACCGGGGCGGCGACGGTCAATGCCGGCACCGGCGCCGGCACCTCGAACGCCTCCTCCGAGCTGAGCTTCACGCCGAGCAATTGGGATGTGCTGCAGACCGTCAGCGTCGCACCGACGGCGGATGACGGCGATGCCCGGTCTGAAAGCCTGACGATCACCCTGAGCGCCGCCGGCGGCAGCTTTGACGGGGCCACCGGCAGCGTGCAGGTCACGGTGCTCGACGACGACACGCAGGCGCTGAGCGGCAGCGCCGCAGATGCAGCGCTGGATGAGGGGCTGAACTCGGGGGTCATCAGCGCCCCCGAGGGCGGCTTCACTGTCGGGCTGAGCAGCGAGCCCAGCGCTGCGGTGACGGTCACCCTGAAGTCTGCAAACCCCGATGTCGCCTTCCTGAATGCCTCGGGCGAGCGCATCAGCTCGATCGTCCTCGACGACTGGGGCGCCGGGGCGCTGCAGACCCTCTACTACGCCGTGGCGCACGACGGCGATGCGTCCGACGAAACGGCCGCGATCACCCTGAGCGCCGCCGGCGGCGGCTTTGACGGCATTGCCCTCGAATACACCCTGACCATCCGGGACGACGAAGTGCCGGGCATCAGCGTGTCGCCGGGCACCGTGCGGAACCGCCTGACGCTGGCCGAGGGCGGCATGGGCTCCTTCTACGCGGCGCTGACGCAGCCGCCGATGGTCGACGTGCAGGTCGCCCTGGACGCCTCCGATATCGCGGCGGGCTATGCGCTGTCCCCGATGAGCGCGAGCTTCACCCCGAACAACTGGAACTCCCCCCGGGAGTTTCAGCTGAGCGTCCCCGAGGACGCCGACGCCTCGGACGAGCGCACCAGCATCTCGCTGAATGCCTCCGGCGGCATCTACACAGGGGTGTCCCAGGATGTCCTGGTCACGATTCAGGACGATGAAATGGCCGGGCTGAACGTCAGCCCGGCGGGGATGCTGTCGGCGACCGAGGGCGAGGCGGCCGACTACTCGGTCAGCCTGTCGACCCCGCCGACCGACAGCGTCACGGTCAGCGCCATCAGCGACGACCCCTCGGCGGTGTCGCTGGGTGCGATGGCGCTGACGTTCTCGCGCGCCAACTGGAATACGGCGCAGAGCCTGAGGGTCAATGCCCTGCAGGATGCGGACAGAGCCAATGAGAGCGTCACGATCACCCTGACCGCCTCGGGCGGGGGCTATGGCAGCGTCAGCAGGGGGCTGTCCTTCCAGGTCATCGACGATGACGCAACGAGCCTGGTGCTGTCGCACTCGGCGCTGGGCGTCGACGAGGGCGGGCAGGCCGGCAGGTTCACGGTGCGGCTGTCGTCGCAGCCGAGCGGGTCTGTTTGGATTGCACTCGCCAGCGGCGAGCCGGCCCGGGTCGAGGTCGATGCGGCCCCCGGAACCACCGGTCGGCAGAGCCGCATGACCTTCACTGCGAGCAACTGGAACATCCCCCAGATCGTCTCGGTGCGGGGGCTGGACGACGCCGACGGCAGCGATGACAGCGTCACCGTCAACCTGCGCGCCTCGGGCGGCGGGTATGACGGCCAGAGCGCCAGCGTGGCGGTCAGCGTGATGGACGATGAATCGTTCAGCCTGGTGGTCTCCGAAACCTCGATGACCCTGGAGGAGGGCGCCGCCGGCAGCTTTTCGGTGCAGCTGAATACGGCCCCGAGCGTCGATGTGACGGTGGCGCTGGCGCTGCCGAGCGGCTCGGACCTGACGGCGAACCCGCCGACGCTGATCTTCACCCCGTCCAACTGGAATGTCGCGCGGGACGTCTCGGTCAGCGCCGGGCAGGACGCCGATACCCTCAACGACAGCGCTGAATTGAGCCTGAGCGCCTCGGGCGGCGAGTTCTCCGGTGCATCCGCACAGGTCGCCGTCATGGTCGACGACGACGACAATCCGGGGCTGGTGCTGCCCTCTGCGGCCATCTCGGCTGCGGAGAGCGTCCCGGTGATCTTCGGCGTCCGGCTGAGCACGCAGCCGAGCGCCGACGTGACGCTGACCCTGATGCAGCCGAGCAACCCCGATGTGACGGTCGATGCGGACACGAGCGCCTCCGGGAATCAGAACGTGATGACCTTCACCCCGCAGAACTGGCGGATCAGCCAGAACGTCAGCGTCATGTCCGGCGAGGACGATGACGCGGCGGACGACAGTGCGGTATTGAGAATCGTCGCCGCCGGCGGCGGCTACGACCTGGTCAGCGCCGAGGTCGAGGTGTCGGTTGCCGACAACGACAGCCCCGCACTGACGCTCTCGCACACCGCCCTGACGGTGGGCGAATCGGGCGTCGCCACGTTTGCGGTGCAGCTGTCGACGCAGCCGAGCCAGGATGTCCGGCTGACGCTGACGAGCAGCGACACCACGGCGCTGACGGTGCGGGTCGGGGGCACGGCAGCGGCTGCGAATTCGGCGGGGCTGCTGTTCACCCCGGAAAACTGGAGTGCAGCACAGAGCGTCACCCTGGCGGGCGTCGACGATGCCGACACCCTGTCCGAGCTGGTGACCGTGGCCGTCTCGGCGAGCGGCGGCGAGTACGCCGGGGTCTCGGCGCACCTGGCGGCCACGCTGACGGACGACGATGCACCGCAGCTGGTGGTGACCCCCTCGCTGGCGCTGACCGAGGGCGGAGCCGCCGGCAGCCTCAGCGTCAGGCTGGACACGCAGCCGAGTGCGGACCTGACGGTGACGGTTGCGGTCAGCGGGGGGGATGCCGATGCGCTGAGGGTGACGGCCGGGGCCTCCCTGATCTTCACGCCGCTGAACTGGAGCGTCGACCAGACCGTGTCGATCAGCCCGGCGGACGACGCCGACGCCAACGATCAGAGCACGACCATCACGATGAGCGTGGCTGCGGCGGCGGGGGGCACGGCTGCAAGCGGATACGAGAGCATTTCGGCCACGACAACGGTCACCGTCACGGACGATGACGCCGAGGGGCTGAGCATCTCGCCGGTGCAGCTGACGGTCGAGGAGGGCGCCAGTGCGACCTTTGAGGTCAGGCTGACCTCCGAGCCCAATGCCGACGTCACGGTGACGCTGGGGCAGCCGGACAACACCGACATCACGCTGAGCGCTGGGGGCGGGAATGTCCTGACCTTCACGGGCGCCAACTGGAACACGGCACAGACCGTGACGGTGAGTGCGGCAGAGGACCGGGACGGCATCGACGATGCCGCCTCCGCCATCAGCCTCACGGCCGATGAGGCCGGCGCTGCGGACGGCGGCTACGAGGGCGTCAGCGCCAGCGTGGCGGTCTCGGTGCAGGACGACGATGAGATCGCACTGACGCTGTCGCAGGGCAGCGTGACGGTGGACGAGGGCGGCAGCGCCAGCTTTTCGGTTCAGCTCGCCACGCAGCCCGACGACACCGTGACGGTGGCGCTGCGGCAGCCGGGCAACGCCGACATCACGGTCAGCACGGCCTACGCCGGAACCTCGGGCGAGGCGACGCTGATATTTGCCAGCACCAGCTGGGATATGCCGCAGATGGTGACGCTCTCGGCCGCCCAGGATGACGATGCGATTGACGATGCCGGCTCGATCAGCCTGACGGCCTCGGGCGGGGGCTATGACAGCGCCACCGGCAGCGTTTCGGTGACGGTCGACGACGACGAGGGTGTCGGCTTCACCCTGGTGCAGGAGACCCTGTCGCTGGTCGAGGGGGGCGACGCCGAGAGCTTCACCGTGGCGCTGTCGAGCCGGCCGACATCCAGGGTGCGCCTCACCCTCGACAACCCCGATCCGGAGGCGCTGACGCTGACCTCAGGCCAGGCCGGGACGACTGGCGGGCGGATCGAGCTGACCTTCTCAGCGATCGACTGGAATGCGCCGCAGACCTTGAGCGCCCAGGCGGTGGAGGACAGCGACACCGGCGATGAAAGCGTGGGCATTGTCCTGACCGCCTCGGGCGGCGGCTACGACGGCGTCACCGGCAGCTACGTGATATCGGTGACCGACAACGACTCCCCGAGCCTGCGGCTCTCCCGATCCGACGTCGCCCTCGATGAGGGCGGGGCGACGATGAACTTCACGGTGCGCCTGATCGGTCAGCCGAGCGAGGATGTGACGGTGTCGGTGACCAGCAGCGATGCTGGGGCGGTTTCGGTGAGCGCCGGTGCGACCCTGGTGTTCACGCCCCGCAACTGGGACACGCCCCAGAGGGTCACGCTGAACCCGCAGGACGACGTCGACGCCTACGACGAGTCCGCAGTCATCACCCTGAGCGCCTCGGGCACCGACTACGCCGGCATCAGCGCCAGCGTCTCGGTCAGCGTGACGGACGACGAGGAGATGGGCCTGGCGCTGTCCTGGAGCGAGGCGGTGGTCATCGAGGGCGCCTCGGAGAGCCTCGATGTCTCGCTGATCTCGGCCCCGACCGGCGACGTCCAGGTCAGTGCGAAGAGCGCGGACCTCGGTGCGGTTGCGGTGACCTCGGAGGCGCTGACCTTTACGAGGGAAAACTGGAACATCCCCCAGGCGGTGATGCTCCAGAGCCAGCAGGACGATGACGCCCGGTCGGAGAGCGTCCGATTGACCCTGATCTCTAGTGGAGGGGACTATGACGGTCAAAGCGCCGCAGCCGTTGTTGCGGTGACCGATAACGACCGGGCCGGGCTGGTGGCGCCCCAGGAGGCCGTTGAGGTCTCCGAGGGCGGCAGCGCCTTCTTCAACGTGCGGCTGACATCGCAGCCGGCCTCGGGCGTGGCGGTCGCCCTGGCGGTCGGCGGCGACCTCAGCCTGAGCCACCCGACGGTCAACTTCACCAGCGTCGACTGGAATCGAAACCGGGTGGTGCGGGTCGACGCCGGGCACGACGACGACGCCCTCGACGATGTCCAGACCCTGGAGCTGACGGCCTCGGGCGCCGACTACGGCGGCGTGACCGGGCG
>MEIF01000055.1 GCA_001750645.1 Gammaproteobacteria bacterium AqS3 | reverse complement strand
ATCCCTACACAGCCGGCAACCAGACCACGCTGAGCTTTTCAGTTGCGGGCTATAACAGCTTTCAGACAGTGACGGTCAGTGCGGCTCATGACGCCGACAATACAGACGACACCGTGACGATTAGTCTCACAGGCACCGGCGTCACCGACGGCTCGATGAAAGTGAAAGTCATTGATGACGATGTCGGGCTGATCCTGTCTGAGACATCGCTGACGATGGACGAGGGCGGCGCCTCCAAGACATTTGATGTCAGGCTGGATGCCTGGCCCGGAAACTCTCGAACAGTCACCCTGTCGTCCAACAACTCCGATGTGACGGTGAGGGATACAGATCCCAACACACCAGGCGACCAGACCGCGCTGACCTTTGCAGCTGATGACTGGGACGAAAACCAGACTGTAACCGTGAGCGCCGCCCAGGACGACGATGGCATCAACGACAGCGCGGCGATCTCCCTCAAGGTTTCAAGAGGGGGTTACGACGGCAAGACCGCCAGCGTGACGGTGAATGTGACGGACGACGACACACCGGGGCTGACGGTGTCGAGGAGCTCCCTGACCGTGGACGAGAACTCGAGCGGCACCTTCACCGTGAAGCTCGATACGCAGCCGAGTGCAAGCGTGACGGTCAGCATCGCCCAGACCGGGACGACCAACGCCGATGTGACGACGACCCCGGTCGCTCTGACCTTCACCACCTCGAACTGGGGCAAGGCTCAGACGGTGACGGTGAGGGGCGCCGAGGACGCAGACGGCTTTGATGACTCCGTGACGCTGGAGATAAGCGCCGCGGGCGGCGGCTACGACGATGTCGCCGACGAGGAGGTCGAGGTGACGGTGACCGACAACGACCCCTTGGGTCTGACAGTGTCGAAGGCCTCGCTGACGATCAACGAGAACTCGAGCGGCACATTCACCGTGAAGCTTGACACGCAGCCGAGGGCGAGCGTGACGGTCAGCATCACCCAGCCCGCCAACCCCAACGCCGACGTGACGACGACCCCGGCCTCGCTGACCTTCAGCACCTCAAACTGGGGAACGGCTCAGACGGTGACGGTGAGGGGCGCCGAGGACGCCGATGGGCTCAATGACTCCGCGACGCTCTCGCTGAAGGCCTCGGGCGGAGGCTACACGGGCAGGACAGGCAGCGTTTCGGTGAGGGTGACGGATGACGACGGGGAACCCCTGACTCTCTCAAAGGACAGCCTAAAGATCAGAGAGGGCATGAGCGAAAACTTCACGGTGCAACTGTCGGAACGGCCCTCGGCCAATGTCACGGTGGAGCTGATGCAGCCGGCGAACACCGACGTGAGGGTGGACAAAACCTCGCTGAGCTTCACAGCATCCAACTGGAATCAGCCCCAGACCGTGAGGGTCACGACGAAGCATGATTCGGGCAAGTATGACGACAGGGCGACGATCGCCCTCACCGCCACCGGCACCAGCATCCCGCCCGCCTCGGTGCAGGTGACAGTCATGGATGACGAGGATACCGGTGTCGAAGCGAGCCGGTCGGGAATATGGACAAGAGTGAACGAGGGGGGCACCCTGGATTTCGGGGTTTATCTGTCTGCACGACCAGGCAACGACCGGGAGATCACATTGAAGTCCAACAACTCTGACGTCACGCTGAGCCCGAATAAGCTGACCTTCACCCGAAATAATTGGGACATCGTCCAGACCGTGACAGCCACTGCGAAGGAGGATGACAATGATTTGAACGAGCAGGTGAGGATTACATACAGCGACTCCCGAGGCACCGAAGACGCATTTTTGACGCCGATATTTGTCAATGACAATGACAAGGGCAACGCGGTGGTTCTGAACAAGACCGTTCTCGGTCTGGATGAAGGCGCTGATGTCAAAAAATCCGAGACGAGCGGCACCTTCACGGTCAGGCTGTCCTCAAAGCCGAGCGCCAATCGCACTGTGAATGTGGGTTCCCTGTACTCCAAGGTCACAGTTGATCCGACATCGCTGACCTTTACCCCGTCCGACTGGGATGATCCGCAAACCGTGAGAGTCGGCACGAAAACCAAGAGTCAGAAGGAAAACTATGATGAGGTCATCACTCTCGAGGGTCCCCAGGGCTCCGGTTTGACCGGTGGATCTTTGAGGGTGTTCGTCCAGGGTTCCAAATACATCGGCGCGACCCTGTCGACGACAACGCTCTCGGTCGATGAGGGCGGCTCCGAGAGCTTCACGGTTCGGGTGAACAGCAGGCCATACGCCGACCGAAAGGTCAGGCTGAATGTGTCCGGCGGAGAGAATGCCCAGGCCACGCTTGACAAGACGGTGCTGACCTTCACGCAGTTCAACTGGGACACTCCCCAGAGGGTGACGGTGAAGGCGAGTCAGGACGCCAATGCGAACAACGGCACCGTGACGATCCGCCCGGAATTCCGCGTGATCAACGCTGACGGCGCCTACGGGTGGGTCGATGCCGACTCCCCCTCGCTGACGGTTTCGGTGCTGGATGACGAGATCAGGCTGAACATCACCCCCCGAGAACTGACGGTGAATGAGGGGGGCAGCGGTCGCTTCAAGGTGAGGCCGGCCACCCGGCCGAGCGGGAACGTGACGGTCAGCATCGCCCAGACCGGCGCTGTCAACCCCGATGTGACCTTCACCCCGGCCTCGCTGACATTCACCGCCTCGAACTGGGAGACGGCCCGGACGGTGACGGTGAGCGGGGCTCATGACGCCGATGGGGCCGATGACAGCGCGACGCTCTCGCTGACGGCCTCTGGCGGAGACTACACGGGCAAGACCGGCCGCGTTTCGGTGGGCGTGGCGGATGACGACGATGCGACTCTGGAGCTCTCAACGAGCGGCCTGATGATCAGAGAGGGCATGAGCGACGACTTCACGGTGCGACTGTCGAAGCAGCCCTCGGCCAATGTCACGGTGACGCTGAGTCAGCCGTCAAACACCGATGTGACGGTGAGCCAAACCTCGCTGAGCTTCACAGCATCCAACTGGAATCAGCCCCAGACCGTGACGGTCAGAACGAAACATGATCCCGGCAAGTATGACGACAAGGCGACGATCAACCTCGCCGCCTCCGGCGCCGGCATCCCGTCCGCCTCGGTGGGGGTGACAGTCACTGATGACGAAGACACCGATGTCGGGCTGAGCCTGTCGGGAATATGGACCACAGTGAACGAGGGAGGCACTTTGGGTTTGGGGCTTTATCTGAGCGCTCGACCGGGCAACGACCGGGAGGTCACATTGGCATCCAACAACCCTGATGTCACGCTAAGCCCGGAGAAGCTGACCTTCACCCGAGACAATTACGACACCGCCCAGACCGTGACGGTCACTGCGGCCGAGGATGACAATGACGACGACGAAAGCGTGAGGATTACAAACGGCGGCTTCCGCGTCACCAAGGCCTCCCCATTTTTGACGCTGGTATTTGTCAAGGACAATGACAACAACAGCGCGATGGTTCTGAACAAGACCAGTCTCGGTCTGGATGAGGGCGCCACCCATGCCGCAAACTCCGAGACGAGCGGCACCTTCACGGTCAGGCTGGCCTCAAAGCCGAGCGCTGATCGCACTGTGAATATCACTTCCAGCAACCCCAATGTCACGTTTGCTCCGACATCGCTGAGCTTCACCCGAGACGATTGGAAAGACCCGCAGACCGTGAGAGTCGGTGCGAAAGCCAACAGTCAGAGGGAAAACTATGGCGCCGTCATCAGTCTCAGGGGCACCGGTGTGGCTGATCACTTTTTGAATGTGTCGGTTCAGGATCCCAAATACATCGGCGCGACCCTGTCAACGACAACGCTCTCGGTGAACGAGGGGGACTCCGAAAGCTTCACGGTTCGGGTGAACAGCAAGCCCCGCGCCGACCGAACGGTCAGGCTGAATGTGTCCGGCGGGGAGAATGCCCAGGCCACGCTTGACAAGACGGTGCTGACCTTCACCCCGTTCAACTGGGACACTCCGCAGAGGGTGACGGTGAATGCGAGTCAGGACGCCAATGCAGAAAACGGCACGGTGACGATCCGCCCAGAATTCCGTGTGATCAACGCTGACGGCGCCTACGGGTGGGTCAACGCCGACTCCCCCGCGCTGGCGGTTTCGGTGCTTGATGACGAAATCAGGCTGAGCATCACCCCCGGCAAGCTGACGGTGAATGAGGGAGGCAGCGGTTCCTTTGATGTCAGTCTGGCCAGCCGGCCGACCGGGAACGTGACGGTCAGCATCGCCCAGACCGGCGCCGCCAACCCCGATGTGATCGCCACCCCGGCATCGCTGACATTCACCGCCGACAACTGGGGAACGGCCCAGGCGGTGACGGTGAGCGGAGCCCATGACGCCGATGGGACCGATGACAGCGCGACGCTCCTGCTGACCGGCTCGGGCGGAGGCTACACGGGCAAGACCGGCAGCGTTTCGGTGAGCGTGACGGATGACGACGATGCGACTCTGGAACTCTCGACGAGCAGCCTGACGATCAGAGAGGGCATGAGCGACACCTTCACGGTGCAAGTGTCGAAGCGGCCCTCGGCCGATGTCGAGGTGACGCTGATGCAGCCGGCGAACACCGACGTGACGGTGAGCAAAGCCTCGCTGGACTTCACAGCATCCAACTGGAATCAGCCCCAGACCGTGACGGTCACAACGAAACATGATTCCGACAAGCAAGACGACAAGGCGGCAATCGAACTCACCGCCGCCGGCACCGGCATCATCATCCCGTCTGCCTCGGTGCAGGTGACAGTCACCGATGACGAGGATGCTGATGTCAGACTGAACCTGTCGGGAACATGGTTCAGAGTGAACGAGGGCGGCACTTTGGATTTCGGGCTTTATCTGGGTTCCCAGCCGAGCAACGACCGGATCATCACATTGGCGTCCAACAACCCCGACGTCACGCTAAGCCCGGAGAGGCTGACCTTCACCCCGGACAATTGGTACGTTGCCCAGCCCGTGACGGTCAATGCGGCTGAGGATGACAATGATGAGGACGAGGAGGTGAGGATTACGCACAGCGGCCTGCGTGTCACCAAGGCCTCGCTTCTGACGCTGATATCTGTCAACGACAATGACACCGAAAACGCGATTGTTCTGAGCAAGACCAGGCTCGGTCTGGATGAGGGCGCCACCCATGCCGCAAACTCCGAGACCAGCGGCACCTTCACGGTCAGGCTGTCCTCAAAGCCGGGCGCCAATCGCACTGTGAATGTGAATCCCAAAAACTCCAAGGTCACGGTTGCTCCGACATCGCTGACCTTTACCCCTTCCAACTGGGATGACCCGCAGACCGTGAGGGTCGGCACGGCAACCAATAATCAGAAGGAAAACTATAGCGACACCATTGAACTTGATGGCGCCGGTTTGACCAGGCGCTCTTTGAGGGTGCTGGTTCAGGGTCCCAAATACATCGGCGCGCCCCTGTCACCGACAGCGCTCTCGGTGAATGAGGGAAGCTCCAAGAGCTTCACGGTCCGGGTGAGCAGCAGGCCCAATGCCGACCGAAAGGTCAGGCTGGATGTGTCTGGCGGAACGAATGCCCAGGCCACGCTTGACAGGGAGGTGCTGACCTTCACCCCGTTCAACTGGGACACTCCCCAGAGGGTGACGGTGAGGGCGAGTCAGGACTCCAATTCAGAAAACGGCACGGTGACGATCCGCCCGCAATTCCGTGTGGTCAACGATGACCGGGTCTACGAGTGGGTCAACGCCAGCTCCCCCGCGCTGACGGTTTCGGTGGTTGATGATGATGTCGGGCTGGTGCTGTCGCCGAGTTCGCTGACGGTTGGCGAGGGAGGCTCGGGTGAGTTCAGCGTCAAGCTGGTCAAACAGCCCAGAAGCGACCAGGAGATCACTCTGAGTTCTGACAATACCGATGTCACGATCAACCCGACAACGCTGAACTTTACGACTGCGAACTGGAACTCCGCCGAGACAGTGACGGTCAGGGCGGCTAATGACGCTGACAAGACGGACGACAGTGCGACGATCGACCTAACCGGCACCGGCGTCATTGATGGAACTGTAACGGTGAATGTCACTGACGACGATGATGTCGCTGTCGGGCTGACACTTTCGACATCAACGTTGACGATCAATGAGGGCAGCACCTTGACATTCAAAGTCAAATTGGCCGATCAGCCCGGAAAAGACCGAACTGTGAGCCTGTCGTCCAATAATTCCGATGTGACGGTGGACACAGATACCGTCAAAGCGGGCAACCAAACCACGCTGACCTTTACGACTGAGAACTGGGACGAAGAACAGACTGTGACAGTCAGGGCGACTCACGATGGCGACGCCAAAGACGGCAGCGCGACGATCAACCTCACAGGTGATGGCATCGTGTCCGGTTCGGTGGCGGTGTCTGTCACCAATGACGATGTGGGATTGGTGCTGCTGTCGCAGACATCACTACTGACGGCTTACGAGGGAGGCCGCCCGGCGAAATTCGACGTTAGTCTGGCCGCTCGACCGGACGGCAATCGGACGGTCAATCTGGCATCCGCCAAAACCGATGTCGTCACGATCAGCCCAGCAACGCTGACCTTTACGACTGCGAACTGGAACAGAGAACAGATTGTGACAGTCTGGGCGACTCAGGACACCGACAAACTTGATGAAACTGAGACGATCAACCTGACCGGCACCGGCATCATCGCTGGCTCTATGACGGTGTTCATTGACGACAACTTTGGTGGCGGTTCTATTGAAGTGTTGCCATCCGGCTCTTCATATTGTTTTTGTATTGATCTAATAGAAGGCACCTCTGGCAGTTTCACAGTCAGGTTGCTGAGTCAGCCTTCCGAAGATGTGACTGTCACCGTATCTCAATCTCAGCAAACTCAAAACCCTGCTGTGACGTTTGATACCGATTCTGCCACTGCTGGCGACCAGAGCACCTTGACCTTCACGACATCAAATTGGAGCAAGCGACAGACGGTTAAAGTGAATACAGTGAAGGACGATCCTGACAGACGGGATGAATTCGTAAATCTTATAGTTTCTGGGTATGGTTCCGAAAACATACGCATACCTGTGGGAGTGTTTGAAGAAATCGGGCTAATCACATCACCGACCTCACTGACGCTGAACGAGGGGGGCACCGCAAATTTCACATTCCGGTTAAGTTACCCTAATAGTTCGCATCGGTTCCTAAAAGTGACTTCGGACAACCCCGATGTTTGGTGGCCTTTTTATCCGGATTTCTTTATGCCTTTCCATAACCAATCGGGCGATACCGCCACATACGGCACGCAGGTGAGGGCGAAACAGGATGGCGATACAATCAACGAGACGGTAACCATCAGCTTGAGCGGGCTTGGCTTGAAGCCCACGACGATTTCGGTGACTGTGATCGATGACGACGATGTCGGGTTGGAACTCTCGAAGACAGAGTTGACGATGGATGAGGGCGGCACCGCGACATTCACCGTCAAGTTGCTTGAACAGCCGGAAAACGATTGGACAATGAATCTGTCATCCACCAATTCCGATTTGATCATCGACACAGATCCTGACACAACTGGCAACCAAAGCGCGCTGAACTTTACAGCTGCGAACTGGAGCGCAGCACAAACCGTCACGCTCAGCGCGGCTCGGGATGCTGACAAGACGGATGACAAGGCGACGATCAGTCTGACCGGCACTGGTATCACTGGCAGTCCCGTGAATGTGAAGATCATTGATGACAATATAGGACTGATCTTGTCGTCTTCATCGCTGACGATTAACGAGGGCGGCACTGGGACTTTCACGGTTAAGATGGACAGTGCGATCTGGTATGACCGGAAGATCGCTCTGACCTCCACCAATGATGATGTCACGATCAGCCCGACAACGCTGACTTTTACCGGCACGAATGACTGGAACTGGAACTGGCCCCAGACCGTGACGGTCAGGGCGGCTCGGGATAGTGACTTAGCTGACGACGAGGCAATAATCAATCTCAAGGGCGCCGGCGTTAACGACGGCTCGGTGACAGTGAATGTTGCCGATGACGTCGTCGGACTGGAATTGTCGGTGACAGAGTTGACGGTGGACGAGGGTTCATCGGGCGAATTCACCGTCAAGCTGGCATCTCAGCCAGTCACTGATCGCACCGTCACCCTGGCATCGACCAACCCCGATGTCACCTTCAGCCCGACGGAGCTGAATTTCACCGTCGGCAGCGGCGGCAACTGGGACACCGCGCAAAAAGTGACGATTAATGCGGCACAGGATGATGATTTCGACAACGACAGCGCAGCGATCAACCTGACCGGCGTTAGCATCACCGGAGGCTCGGTGTCCGTGACAGTCACCGATGATGATAAATACCGACTGCAATTGTCAGAAACTTCTCTGAAAATGGAGGAGGGGAGTTATAAAGAGGTTGATATTAAATTGCCGACAGAACTGGCTTCATCATTAACTACAAACCTGTCGGTTAGTTTCACATCAAGTAATTCGGATGTGACGGTTGATGTTAACGCACATCAGCCCGGTACTCCAAGCACTTTCATTTTTACGCCATCAAATGCACGGCAGGGCCATAGAGTGCGTGTTCGTGCGGCCCAAGATGCCGATGCCATGAATGATACCGCGACCATCTCGATTACGGCAAGCGGGGGTAACTACAACTTTGCGCCCGCCAGCCTTGCGGTAACGGTATTGGATCGACACTTTGTAGAGATTATGAATCTCCCTGACTATGTTAGTGTTAGTGAGGGAAAAAACTATGACTTCAAGGTTAAGTTGAATGCGCGTCCCTCCAAGAATGTGACCGTCACTTTTGAAAGATCACAAGGCTCAGATGATCAGGATTCAACAATTGATACTAATGCGGGTATTGCGGGCAATCAGAACACCCTGACTTTCACCCCATCAAATTGGAGCACACCTCAGCCAGTGATGTTGAACGTGGGTCACGACTTGGATAAGTTGGATGAAGCAGTGAGGTTTTACGTCACAACACAACTCGGTCATAGAGTCTCACGAACTGTGGATATCTATGACGATGATGTTGAGTTGTCTCTATCTTCGACTTCGCTGACGATTGACGAGGGCGGTAGCGGCACTTTCACAGTCAAGATGGGCAGTGAGATCTGGAATAACCGGAAGATTGCTCTGACCTCCACCAATGATGATGTCACGATCAGTCCGTCAAAGCTGGCTTTTTTGGGCGAAACATTTGGTAGCTCGAGTAACTGGAACTTTCCCCAGACTGTAACTGTCACAGCGGCTGATGATAGTGATGCAGTTGACGATACTGCGACGATTGGATTTGAAATACGCATGACGGACTTGGATGGAGGACATTTTGTGTTGGATGAAGGACATCTTGTGAATACCGCATCGGCAGCGGTGAAGGTGACGGTCACCGATGATGAGAGCGGGCTGACACTCTCGAAGTCAGAGCTGACGATGAACGAGGACAGCAACACAACATTCACCGTCAAGCTGAAAAGAAAACCTGAGGGTGACCAGACGATCGCTCTGGGGTCCAACAATGCCGATGTCACAGTCAGCCCGACAACGCTGACCTTTACCGGCGGGGACACCGGAGACTGGAATACCCAACAGACAGTAACACTCATTGCGGCTCATGATGACGACGCAACTGATGACAAAGCCATAATCAACCTCGAAAGAGCCGGCGTTATTGACGGTGCTGTGGAGGTGACGGTCTCCGATGACGACATCTGGCTGGAACTCTCGAAGACAGAGCTGACGATGGATGAGGGCGGCACCGCGACATTCACCGCCAAGCTGGATAAAAAACCTGCAAACGACCAAACGATTACTCTGAGTTCCAACAACGCCGATGTCACCGTCAGCCCGACAATGCTGACCTTTACCGGCGGGGCCACCGACAACTGGAGTGCCGAAAAGACGGTAACACTGACAGCGGCTCATGATGACGACACAACTGATGACGAGGCAATAATCAATCTCAAAGGCGCAGGTATCGTCGATGGCGCTGTGGAAGTGACGGTCACCGATGACGATGATGCCGCCGTCGGGCTGACTCTGTCGCTGGCATCGTTGACGATGAACGAGGGTGCCTCGGGTAAGTTCGAAGTCAAGCTGGCCTCTCAGCCGGTCAATGATCGCACCGTCACCTTGGAATCGACCAATCCTGATGTCACATTCAGCCCGACGAAGCTGAAGTTCACCGGCGGAAGCGACGGCGACTGGGGCATCGCTCAGACCGTGATGATCTCTGCGGCACAGGATGATGATGTCGACAACGACAGCGCAGCGATCAAGCTGACTGGTGACCGCATCATCGGGGGCTCGGTGGCAGTGACGATCACCGATGACGGTAAATACCGACCGCAATTGTCAGAAACTTCTCTGAAAATTGTGGAGGGGCCTAAAGAGGTTGATATTAAATTACCGACGGAACTGGCTTCATCATTAACTACAAACCTGTCGGTTAGTTTCACATCAAATCATCCGGATGTGACGGTTGATGCTTACCCATTCAAGTCCGGTTATCAAAGTGCTTTCACTTTTACGCCATCAAATGCGTGGCAGGGCCATAGAGTCCTAGTTGGGGCGGCCAGTGATGCCGATGCCATAGATGAAACTGCAACCATCTCGATTACGGTAAGCGGGGGCAACTACAACTTCGCACCCGCCAGCCTTGCGGTAACGGTATTAGATGCACAGTTTATAGAGATTATGAATTTCCCTGACGATGTTAGTGAGGGAAAAAACTATAACTTCACGGTCAAGTTGAGGGCACGTCCCTCTGAGAATGTGCTCGTCACTTTTGAGAAAAATATCCATAGCGATCAGGATTCAACTATTCATACTAAGGCGGGTCTTGCGGGCAATCAGCATACCCTGACTTTCACGCCATCAAATTGGAGCACACCTCAGCCGGTGATGTTGAGCGTGGGTCACGACACGGATAAGTTGGATGAAGATCTGTTGTATTACATCACAACACAACTCGGTCATGTAGTCTCAGACTCTGGGTGGACCTATGACGATGACGTTGAGTTGTCTCTATCGTCGACTTCGCTGACGATTGACGAGGAAGGCACTGGAACTTTCACAGTCAAGATGGGGAGTGACGTCAGTCGGGGACGGAAGATTACTTTGACATCCACCAATGATGATGTCACGATCAGCCGGACAACGCTGACTTTTACCGGCGGGAGCAATGGCACCTGGAACACCGCACAGACCGTGACGGTGGAGGCGGCTGATGATGGCGATGCAGTTGACGATACTGCGACGATTGGATTTGAAGTGCGTATACCTTCAAACAATAATCTAGTGGCTACCGCAACGGACACAGTGACTGTAACGGTGAAGGACAACGATGCGGGTGCTGCCGGGTTGAATATTTCGGCGATAGCACCGGAAACATCAGAGGGCAGGGCGGGGCTGTTTGCTGTTCGGTTGGATGACGCTAGACCGGAGAATGGCAGATTGGCTGGTTGGATGCCAGGCAGCGAGGATGTGATGTCTGCGATCTGGAGCGGGGACGGTGCTGTGCAGGGGCTGGGTGAGCACTATCCCGGTTATGAACTCAGCTCGGGGTATCAAGTCGCTGGGTTGAGATTCAGCGACGGTGGGGTGCCAAGCGACGGCGGGGTGTCAGTTGCGTCCGGCAACACCGCCCTCCACCCCGCCCAATCCGAACACCACCCGGATCGCAGTAATCACGACGGGTCGGGCCAACAGTTTGACCGGCGTCGTCCTGAAGATCAGCCGCATCGCATTCCGCGTGATCGTCATGTCAGCCTCGGCTTCGATCACCGCCGACGACATCCAGCGGCATCTGCCTGAGTCTGTCAGCGAGAGCTTCGGCTCTGCAATTGCGCTCACCTAATCCAGTCCTCTCACCTGACCCAGTCTGTGAAAACCCCGGTTTGGTCAGCAACCCTGCTCGGCCTCCTCAGAGAAAGTCCAAGGTCTGCAGACAGTCTTGACCGATGCCCTGAAAGCCAGCGCCAGCGTCACTGAATAACGCCAACAGCAAACCCTCCCCGTCACCACCCCCACCCGCCGCACCACCCAC
>MEIF01000054.1 GCA_001750645.1 Gammaproteobacteria bacterium AqS3 | reverse complement strand
TCGCCGGGGTCGGCCTGCGGGGACGGCTGAGCCACCGCCCTGCGGCGCTCTCGGGCGGCGAGCGCTCGCGCGTCGCCCTAGCCAGGGCGCTGGTGCACCGTCCCGAGTGCCTGCTGCTGGACGAGCCCACCGGCAGCCTCGACGCCGCCAGCGGCCGGGCGGTGCGGGAGCTGCTGCTCGATCAGGTCCGCATCAGCGGGGCGGCCTGCCTGCTGGTCACCCACGACGCCGATCTGGCGCGCAGCGCCGACCGGGTCCTGAACCTTGAGAACGGCGTTCTGAACCCGCTGAAACCCCAGCCCGAACAGGGCCGTCCTGTATGATTGCCCGCTCGGGTCGTTAGCTCAGCTGGTAGAGCAGTTGGCTTTTAACCAATTGGTCACAGGTTCGAATCCTGTACGACCCACCAATGGCCGCTGCGGCTGGGGCTGGGGCTAGGGCGTGAGTATCAAACTCGCCGACCACCCGGCGCTGGAGGGTTATCGCTGGTGCATAGAGCGGCAGACATACCGCCCGTCTGGCATCGCATTGGAGCGGATCGCAACCGGCGAGACTGTTGCCAGAGTTTACGCAGATAACCCTAATCTCTGGCAAGTTACTGGCGAGCTTTTAGAGAGTATCGTCACCGCCGCCGAGGGCTTGGACGGGCTGTATTTCTCCACGCAATCGGCGGCGGTGAAGTGGGTAAACAATCGGGCAGATCGGTAGAGTGCTCAGGCCATATACTGGCCGCAACGCCGCCTCGGTATAAAGTTTTGAAGGGCTGCACTAATGCCGTCTTCGACATTAACGGAGTAAGGGAATGATTAATGCACTCAAAAAGGCTGCGCTATGGATCGGCGGAATACTGCTCGGCTTATTTCTGCTCGCTGTGGTGGTCGAGATAATGGAGGTCGCCAATATGACACCAGAGGAGCGGGCAGCGTATGACGCAGAGCATCAGGCGAAGGCCGAAGCAAGGGCGGCGGAGCGCAGAAGGAAAGCGAGAGCCAGAGAGGTAAAAAAGGCCGCCGAGAAAGCGGCAGAGCGCGAGCGGATTGCAGCCGAGAAAGCCGCCGAGGAAGCGGCAGAGCGCGACCGCATCGCCGCCGAGGCCGAGCGCGAGCGGCGGAATATGGAAATACTGAGAGAGTATCGGCAGCGCGAGCGGATCGAAGGTCTCGCCGAGCGTATTTGCTCGATATCCAACCCGTATGCGGCGGCCTCCGCCTTCGGTTCCGTTTTGCAGGGTATGCCGCAGGGCGAGCAAACTATGCTAGTGCTGGCCATCAGCTCGGAGTGTCCCGCGCAAATGGAGATGATGGCGTCGCTTGCGCGGTGAGGTGGAGTTTAGAATCTAGAGGGCTGCACTCGCCGTCTTCGGTTTAATTAGACGGAGGGTAGGTTTTGGGTAAGTTCAAAAAGGTTGCAATATGGATCGTCGTCATATTACTTGGCCTGTATCTGCTCGGAGTGGTAGGTAGACTAACAGAGATGACACCAGAGGAGCGGGCGAAGTATGACGCCGAGCGGCAAGCCGAAGCCGCAGCGGCGGAGCGCAAGCGCAGGAGGGAGGCGAGAGAGGCAAAAGAGGCCGCCGAGAAAGCCGCCGAGAAAGCAGTAGAGCGTCACTCTAAAAAGACGGTAAAAAAGGCGGTAAAAAAGAAGCCGCCCAAGCTGCTGCGGTGGAATAATCAGCCCGCACCGGATAGCGTCGAGGAGATCGTAAAGGATGTCACCGGGGGGTGGTATGAAGCGGGTATGTTGGATGATGTGCAGGTCAAAAAAGACCACCAGAAATACACGGCGGCAGTCTTGGAGTGGGAAAAGATAGCCGAGCGGCAAGAGGTGGAGTGGGAGAAAAGAAAACGCCTATGGAGAAAGTATGAAAAGGAGTGGAGAGAGTGTCGAGAGGTGTGCGGGGGATTCCTCACAGTAAGTTGCGACACTTGCGACCGGCGGCGTCCCCACCCCCGCGCGGGACGGCATATTGATATTGCCAACCTCGATCGCCAAAACGAGCGGCTATTGGATGCGAGAATAGGTAAGGCTAATGGGATTCTGGCAATAAGGGACGGCATCGAGGAACACCTCCGCAAAAATTACGATGTGGTTGCCTGTCGAGCGATAAAAGATCACAAGGCAAAAAGGGCGAAGCTCAAAAGAAAACAGCGCCGAGCGGCTAAAAAAGAATGCGAGGCTTGGAGAGCCGGCAAGCCGCAACCGGTCAAGTAAACCCGCCGCCCTGCCCGCAACTGCACCTCACCGCCGCAGCCGTGGAATAAACCCGCCGCAGTGTCGAGGTGGAGTTTAGAATTTAGAGAGCTCTGCAATAAATCCATATACGCTCTTGCTTTTCGGTGTCAGGTTCGTGTGGCATTTACTTAGCTCCGCCGTGGTGGTGGAGTTAGGAGAATCAAACAATGTTGCACTGCTATGGAGGTCTACTCCGTCGGATCATTACAGCCGGCATTATTGCCGCGCTTTTATTAATCGGAGTCGGAGTTGCTAAACCGGCGGACGCCGCACCGCTGCGATTGGGTGACGGGCATACGGTCTGGTTTCCCATCGTCGGCGGAGTTGTGAGGAGAGTAAATCCCGTCGATCTTGTTATTTGCCGGCCAATCAAAAAAGGGGATGCGTATTGCGCATTAGGTAATAGTTCGGTGGTGTCTTGGGACATAACCTCGAAACCGCACAAACTCGGCGGCTGGGTTGGGTTTTATCTTAGAGAGCCCACGGTATTATTTCGGTATGAAGGGGCTTGGTATTGTGCGAGCCGCACCTCGGCGGGAGCCTATAAAAAAACATTCCAAGTAAATAACGGCGGGGCTTTTGATTCTGATTATTCCATCACCAACCCAACATTCCCGCCCTGCGCTTTTACGCCGCCCCGTGTTGTAATTAAAAAGATGACGCAGGTGGGGACCCACCAAACCCCCTCAATTCGCCCGGTCAGCTGCCGCCAATGGCATTGGCGCGGGCGGGTTGATTTCGACCAGCGCGACGCTGATCAGCTGCAGCGCCGTTGAGAACCCCTCCAGCGGATAGACCTCGCCATCGGCGCCGGAGTGGTGGCCGCGCCCGATGAGATCCATGCGGGCAAAGCGGTGCAGGGTCTCGCCGCCGAGGGCGCCCAGCCTGAGCGAGTAGAGCAGCGAGGGCTGCCCGGAGTTGCCGCCGCCGGTGTAGACCGGATCGTCGGGGAATTTGTCCCGGTGCCAGAACTCGTTGAAATCGAATGAGCGGTTGACCTCCATGTAGAGCGTCAGCTCGCCCGCGCCCTCGGGCAGCACGCTGCTGAGCTCGTAGTCGGCGACCGGCGTGGCCGCAGTGGTGGCATCGCCGGCGGGCTGATCGGGAAGCGGCATGAACAGGCCGTCGGCGGCCCTGACGCCCCGGCGGTGCGACCAGATCGGCAGCGCCTCGGGGCGGCGCACGATCTCGTCGCTGAAGATGTCGACGCTCTGATAGCTGCTGTCGGCGGCCTTCGACGTCAGGTAGAGGGTTTTCAGGAAGCGCCCCTCGCCGTCCTCGACCCAGAGCGCCATCTGCGGGACCGTGACGAACGTGATCAGTCCGCCGAAGACCTCGATCGGCTGCGAGGTGTAGTGGGCGCCGGCCCGCACGAGGATGCGCACCGGGACGCCCGCATCCCGCTGGTGCGTGGCGATGAGGTCGTAGCGCCCGGCCTCGATGCTGTTGCTGCGGCGGATGTTCTCACCGGTCTCGATGATGCTGGAGAACGGCGGCAGCCAGAGCAGCGTCCCCAGCAGAATCACGGTCCCGCCGGCGAGGTTGGTCCAGAGCCAGCGCCGCCCCTGGATGAAGTAGCTGCCCAGGGCGGCCAGGTTGTTGCGCCCGTGAAAGCCGATGAGCGCCAGCAGCGAGATGCCGAAGATGGTGTGCACCGCAGCTGTGGTGCGGTCGTAGGGCATCAGGTACATCATCAGCGAGGTCACCAGCATGGCGGTGATGCCGATGACCAGCGCCAGGCTGATCAGCGTCCGGGTCTTGGGCGAGACGGGCATAAGATCACTCCCCTCTGCGAGCGGGCGATTGTAGGGGGGGGTCGATTCTCAGGCCGGCTCGGCAGCCCCAGCAATTCAAATATAATCGTCGGACGCTCTGGCGACAGGCATCAAAGATATGTCCGCTGCAGCTTTGAGTTCCCTGGCCTGCCCCAGCGACAACCTCCTCTCCCCCGATTACACCCACTGGTGCGAGCGCATCGGCGAGCAGCTGCACGCCCAGGGCGCCGTGCTGATCGCCCACTACTACACCCACCCCGACGTTCAGCAGCTGGCGGTCGACACCGGCGGCATCGTCTCCGACTCGCTCGAGATGGCGGCCTTCGGCAGGGCATCCCAGGCGGACACGCTGATCGTGGCAGGGGTGCGCTTCATGGGTGAGACCGCCAAGATACTGTCGCCGGAGAAGCGGGTTCTGATGTGCGACATCGAGGCCACCTGCTCGCTCGACCTCGGCTGCGACCCGGATGAATTTGCAAAGTTCCGCGCCCGGCACCCCGACCGCACCGTCGTGGTCTACGCCAACACCTCGGCGGCGGTCAAGGCGCAGGCCGACTGGGTCGTCACCTCGAGCATCGCCTGCGAGCTGATCGAGCACCTCGACGCCCGCGGCGAGAAGATCCTCTGGGCCCCCGACCGCTACCTCGGCGACTACGTGCGCCGCAACACCGGCGCCGACATGGTGCTCTGGGACGGCAGCTGCATCGTCCACGAGGAGTTCAAGGCCGAGGAGCTCGCCAAGATGCGCAACGTCTTCCCCAACGCCGAGGTGCTGGCGCACCCGGAGTCCCCGCCGGGGGTGCTGGCGGTCGCAGACGTGGTCGGCTCGACCTCGCAGCTGATCCGCGCCGCCGCCACGCGCGGGGCCGACGGCTACATCGTCGCCACCGAGCGCGGCATCTTCTACCAGATGCGCCGGCAGCTCGGCCCGGACATCAAGCTCTACGAGGCCCCGACTGCGGGCGACGGCGGCGCCGCCTGCCGCAGCTGTGCGCGCTGCCCGTGGATGGCGCTCAACACCCTCGAAGCCCTCGACCGCCGGCTGCGCAGCGGCGGCGATGAGATCGAGGTCCCCGCCGAAATCGCCGAGCGCGCGCGGCGCTCGCTCGAGCGCATGCTCGACTTCAGAAATCAGGTCAACCCGGTCGCCTAGCGGCGCCTGGGGATGTCTGGGGTCGGCTAGCCGCCCCGGCGTCGCCTGACACCGCCCTCCCCGGAAATCTCCTGCATGCGCTCCCTGATGCGCTCGGCCTCGGTGAAGTTGTGCCGCGCCAGCTCCAGCGCGTATTCCAGATGGTCCAGCGCCTGCTGGTCGCGCCCGGTCAGATAGAAGAACTCGGCGCGGGATTTGTGCACCTGGGCAATGTTGCCGGCCAGCCCGTGCAGCTCGGCCAGCTGGTACCAGACGTGGATTTGGGTGGGGTCGATGTGCGCCATCAGCTCGAGCGTGCGCAGGGCGGCGGTGGCGTCCTCGGCGATTTTGTGGGCGCGCGCATTGAGCCACAGCAGCGGCAGGTTGCGCGGGTTGCGGTCCAGCGCGCTCTTCAGCAGCGCCAGCGCCCGCTCGGGCTTGTTCAGCAGCACCTCGACCTCGGCCTCGGCGTAGAGCACGCTGATGCGGTCCGGGACGCGCTTGCGCACCCAGCGGATCAGGCGGCGGGCTTCCTCGGCCTCGCCCAGCTCGGCGAGCAGCAGGGCGCGGGCGTAGGCGGCGGCATAGCGATTGGAGTTGGGGGAGAGCTCGCGCCAGTTGGCGAACAGCCCGTCGCGCTTGGCCTGGGGGCCGCTGCTGGCGAGCTGCAGGCGGGCGCGAATGATCTGAAAGCCGAGGTCGTCGCGCGCCGGAAAGGACTCGCTCTGGCGCGCCCGCAGACGCGCCTCGTTGACGCGCGAGGTCGGCAGGGGGTGGGTCAGCAGGTATTCCGGCGGGGCGTCGTTGTTGGCCTTCTGCATCTGCTCGAAGGCCTGGGCGACATGGTCGGGGTCGATCTTGGCGTTGATCAGCGTCTGCGAGCCGATCTGGTCGGCCTCGCGCTCGTTCTCGCGCGAGAACGACAGCCGGTCGGCGGCAATGGTCGAGGCCGCGGCCGTCAGCGCCGCGATGCCGGTGTCGCCCGAGGAGCTGACCGCCACCAGCACGCTGCCCAGCCCCAGCAGCAGGTTGCGCCAGGTGCGCGAGGCGTTGTACTCGACGTTGCGGGCGTAGTGGCGCTGGCTCAGGTGGGCAAACTCATGCGCCAGGATGGAGGCGATCTGCCCCTCGTTCTCCATGAACTGGATCATCCCCGAATACATGCCGATGATCCCGCCCGGGGCGGCGAAGGCGTTGATGACCGGCAGGTCGAACACCAGCAGCGTGATGCGGCGGTCCTCGACCTCGCTGTGGCGCAGGATGTAGAACGCCAGCGAGTTCATGTAGTCGATGACCAGCGGGTCCGACACCAGCGGCGCCTGGCCGCGAAACTGCCGCACGATCTGCTTGCCGAGGGTGTACTCCTCCTCCAGCGAGGTCACCAGCGTCCCGGTGTTGCCCAGCTGCGGCAGGTCTGCCGCCGGGTTGTCGGAGGGTTTTTCAACCTGTGCCTGGGTGCCCAGCGCCAGCGTGATCAGCGAAAGGGCGATTGCGGAGCGTTTCAGGAACTCCATGAAGGGCCTAGCCGGCGAGCTCGCGCAGTGCCTCGAGAACCGCATCGACGTGCCCTGAGACCTTGACCTTGCGCCACTCGCGCACCACCTGACCCTCGCCGTCGAGAATGAATGTGCTGCGCTCAATGCCCCTGTACTTCTTGCCGTACATGTTCTTTTCCTTGATGACCTCGAACTGCTCGCACAGCTTTTGCTCGGGGTCGGTGATCAGCGGGAAGGGGAAGCCCTGCTTGGCGGCGAATTTCTCGTGCGACGCCAGCGAGTCGGCCGAGACCCCCATGACCTCGGCTCCGAGTTTTTTGAAGTGCCTGTAGGCGGCGGTGAAATCCTGCCCCTCTGTGGTGCATCCCGGTGTGTTGTCGCGCGGGTAGAAGTACAGCACCAGCCAGGTGTGATCGCCTGATTGAACCGTGCCTGCGGTTGACTCTGCGGTGAAGGGCATGGCGGTTCCCGCTCGGCGCTGGTCGGCATTATAGAGTTGCGGGGGCGGCAAAAAGTTGCGCCCGTCGGGTGATGCACTTAAAGTGCGGACCTGCTGGGCGGGGGCGCTGCTGTGGACGATGAGCGAAAACTGGCGAAGAAGGGGCGGGGGGCGCTCAGCAACCGCGCCGGGCGCTTTGAGACGCAGCAGTCCGAGCGGGAGTTCGACGGCTGGGAGCAGGGCGGCGCCGACGAAGCCGACTACGAGGCCGACGCCGGCAGCCCGGGCGAGACCCGCCTGACGCGCGACGCCACCCGCAGCATCATCGTCTCGAACCGCTCCCCCGACCTGCCGTTCGACGCCTCGATCAACCCCTACCGCGGCTGCGAGCACGGCTGCGTCTACTGCTATGCGCGCCCCTCGCACGCCTATCTGGGGCACTCGCCCGGGCTCGATTTCGAGCGCGAGCTGCACTACAAGCCCGAGGCCGGCGCGCTGCTGCGGGCCGAGCTCGCCAGGCCCGGCTACGTTCCCAAGACCATAGCGCTGGGCACCAACACCGACCCCTACCAGCCGATCGAGCGCAAACTGAGGATCATGCGCGACATCCTCGAGGTGCTGTGCGCGCACCGCCACCCGGTGGCCATCACCACCAAGGGCAGCCTGATCGAGCGCGACATCGACCTGCTCTCCGACATGGCCGCCGACGACTGTGCGGTCGCGGCGGTGTCCTTCACCACGCTGGACGGCGAGCTCGCCCGCAAGCTGGAGCCCAGGGCCAGCGCCCCGCACCGCCGGCTGCAGACCATCGAGCGGCTCGCCGCCGCCGGCATCCCGGTGCACGTCTCGGTGGCGCCGGTCATCCCGGCGGTAAACGACGCCGAAATCGAGAAGCTGCTCAAGGCCGCCGTCGACGCCGGCGCCGGCAGCGCCGGCTGGATCATGGTGCGGCTGCCCGGCGAGGTCGAGCAGCTGTTCGAGGAGTGGCTCGCCGAGCACCTGCCCGACCGGGCCGCCAAGGTCATGAACAAAATCCGCGACGCCCACGGCGGGCGGGGCAACGACCCCCGCTTCCACCACCGCTTCCACGCCGAGGGTCCCTACGCCGAGGCGGTGCGCGCCCGCTTTGACATCGCCTGCCGCAGGCTGGGACTGGGCGCTCGCGTCCGGCGCCTGTCGAGCGCCAAGTTCGTCCCGCCGTCCAAGGACCCCGAGCAGCTCAGCCTGCTGTAAGAATCCAAAAACTAGGAAATCGAAAATTCAGGCTCTATGTCGATGAGCTCCAGCGGAATGCGCCACCAGACCTGCCAGCTCATGCTGGGGAGTATCCGAAACTCGACGCCGCAGGAGTTGCTCTGCGTGTACTGCACACCGCCCCTCGGCCCCTGCTTTTTTGTCCAGTCGCAGCCCCTGAGACCGTGCAGGCGCTGGATCGGCACGTAGGCTATCTGATACTGGTGGTGCCGGCCTCTCTTGTTTTCGACTCTGCTGTAGGGAACCGAAAGAATGTCTGCGGTGGACGAGTTGAGATAGTCTGAAATCTTGTCCATGTCGCCTCTGTACTTGCCGAGGCGGTGCCCGGAAAGCTCGAGCTGCCCTTTTTTGGGAAGGATTTTTCCGGATTTGATCTGCAGCTGCTGATAGGTTCCATTGCTCCTGATGGTGATGTCGGCCTTGTCGTCATGCCCCGCCTCCGTCCACTTCACCTGGGGATTGACGGAGGTGTCGAACTTGATCGCCCGGACGATCAGCTCCTCCAGCTGCCAGCTGTCGCATCGCTTGGCGTCGAACAGCTCGTGATAGGCCTGCAGATCCTTCTGCAGTTTCTGGAACATCCTCGGCGTCAGCCGGTACACGGGGACGACCTTTTCTTCATCCACCTTCTGGCGAACTTGACGTAGAGCGGGTTGATCTCAATGCCCCGCCATTCAACGCCGAGATCCTCGGCGACGATGCACTCTGAGCCCGACCCGGCAAACGGGATCAGCACCCGGCCCCGGCGCCCCCTGATGCGGGAGCGAATCAGGCGCTCGGTCAACTGCATCGGCTTCTGGGTGGGGTGTTTGAGCAGCCGGCACTCTCGGTGCCGGGCGATCTCCCTGGGTGGGTAGACCTCATCGCCGCAGCTTCGGCACATGAACCAGCGCTCCGACGCCCCCGCACCGCCGGCCAGCGCCGGGACTTTCAGAACATCCCGGGGCAGGGCGCCGTCTTTGTGGGCTTTGTAGGTGGTGACCCGTCCCGAGTTGCCGCCGAATCGGGACACCGTCCCCGCCCGCCTTTTGCCGACGGCGTTGTTGAGGTAGCCCTCGGTATAGGGCTCCCGAATTTGATCGATTTCCAGCTTCGGGCGATGCTCCCCAAGTTTCCACAGGCAGAGAATGGACTCGTGCGAGCGCTGCCAAAAGGTGGCGGATGGTGCGGCTTTGTTGGTGTAGTGCCAGACCAGCCAGCGCTGCTGCTGCGGCGGGTAGAGCACCGCAATGCGCGCCAGGATCTCTGCAAATCCGTAGATATAAATGATGCCGTTGTCGGCCAGGAGGTCCAGGCATCTGGCCAGCCATTGATGCGACCAGGCGATGTAGTCGTTGAGGGGCAGGCGGTCGCTGTTGTTGCCGAAATCCTTGCCGATGTTGTAGGGCGGATCGGCGAGGATGACGTTGAACTTGATGTCGCTGGGATGCCGTGCCAGCACCCTGAGCACGTCGCCCCGTTTCAGGCCGGATTCAAACCTCTTCGACTTGGATTTTGTCGGGGGGGGTTAATTTGCTTCTTCGTCATGTCCGCCAGCCGCCCCGCCATTTTCAGCGCTTCGAGTTTAACTCGATTTATGCAGAAAACATTTCACCCCGCCCCGCCCGCCGAGACGCTCAGCGTTTTTTCATGCGCCTGACCTGCTCGAGGCTCATGGTCTCGGTGATCCACTCGCGCGCCATGTTGGTCATCTCGCGGGTCTCGTGCTGCGCCGGGTCGATGGGCTCGCCGATGACGACGCGGATGGTGCCGGGATTCTTCTTGAAGGTGCGCGGGTGGAAGTAGGCCCCCGAGTCCAGCGCCACCGGCACCAGCGGCATGCCGGTGCGCTTGGACAGCATGGCGGCCCCGGGCAGGAAGGGTCCGATGGTTCCGGCCGGGTAGCGCGTGCCCTCGGGGAAGATCAGGATATTGACGCCGGCGCGCTGCATGCGCTGCCCCCACGCCGCCATCTTGCGCATCACCAGCCCGCCCTTGGCGCGGTTGATGCCGTGGGCGTGCAGCGCCAGCAGCGCCTGCCCCATCACCGGTATCCAGAGCAGCTCGCGCTTGACCCCGATGGCGATCGGACTCAGCAGGTCGGGCAGGAAAAAGGTCTCCCAGGCGCTCTGGTGGTTGCTGGCATAGACCACCGGCTGCTCGGGAATCTCGCCCTCGACGACGTAGTCGATGCCCAGCAGCCAGCTGCTCTGGCGCAGCCCCGACATCCCCATCCTGTAGCACCGCCGCATGTGCGCGCGGGTCGGCATGAAGGGCTTGAGGACGAGGGTGATGGCGCTGAACAGGATGCAGCCGACGAAGAAGAACGTGTAGAAGATCAGGCTGCGCAGCAGGAACATCACGACTGTCCCCCCGCCAGCAGCTGGGCGGCATAGGCGGCCAGGGAGTCGACCACGAGGACGTCGTCGTCCTGGGCGCCGAGCTGCCCGAGGGTTCTCTCGCCGTAGCCGGTGCGCACCAGCACCGGGGTGCAGCCCGCCGCGCGCGCGGCCTGCAGATCGCGCAGCGAGTCGCCGACGAAGGGCACGCCGGAGAGCTCGATCTCAAGCGCTCTGCCCAGGGCGTGCAGCATGCCCGGGGCGGGCTTGCGGCAGGTGCAGGAGTCATCGGGGGTGTGCGGGCAGTACTGGATCGACTCGACGCACCCGCCGGCGGCGTCCAGCTCACCCCTGAGCTTGGCGTGGATGCGCTCGAGGGTCGCGCGCGAGTAGAGTCCGCGGCCGATGCCCGACTGGTTGGTGGCGATGGCCAGGCGCCAGCCGGCCCGGTGCAGCGAGGCCATGCCCTCGAGCGCCCCGGGCAGGGCGATCCACTCCTCGGGGCTGCGGATGTAGTCGGGCGAGTCGTGGTTGATGACGCCGTCTCGATCCAGCAGGATGACGGGCTGCGACCCCCCGCGGGCGCGGCTCGGTGCGGGGGTTTCAGGCACGGGGCTGCCTGCGTTTTGCGGCGGTTTTTTTGGCCGGCGGGGGCGGCGCTGCGGCCTGGGAAAAGTCGGTCAGCTGCTCGTACTGGGCGTTGACCTGCTTGATCAGCGACAGCCTGGCCCGGCGCAGCTCGGGGTCGCCGTCGTTGATCAGCACGGCGTCGAAATACTGCTCGACCGATTGGTTCAGATCTTCGAAGCGCTTCAAAAAATCCCCCAGGTTTTTTTTGTCGAGGCCGGGCGCCCTGCGTTTTTCCCGCTCAATATTTTTTGCGGTTTTCCGCAGGGTTTTGATCAGGGACTTGCCCGGTTTTTCGGGCGCCGAGAGCTTGTCGCTCCACTGAATATTTTTTGAGCCCCTCAGAATATTGGCGGTGCGCTTGCGGGCGGCCTCCCAGGGTGCGTAGAGCGCCTTGAGGGATTTTGTCTGGCCGGCGAATTTCAGCATCTGCATGCGCATTCGGATTTCCTGCGGCTGGTCGGATTCGAGCACCCAGTCGGCGTTGAGGTCGGCGTCATCGGGCCGCTGCTCCCGGTGCCAGCTCTCGATCGGCTGGCGCAGCAGCGAGCGGATCTCCCCCCGAACCCCGTCATCAATATCGAGCGGCGTATCTTTATAGATCGCCCGCAGTGACTTCTCCTCCAGCAGGTCGGAGTAGGCCAGCGGCAGGTTCTGGCAGATGCCCCAGACCGCCTGGGCGTCCCGCCTCAGGGCGAAGGGGTCCCGGCTGCCGCTGGCCTTTTCCCCGGCGGCGAGCAGGCCGACGATGTTGTCCAGCTTGTCGGCCAGCGAGAGCAGCAGGGCGGCCGGCCGGTATCGGTCCTTGTTTTTGGCGACGTCCTCAAGTTTGTGGCGGTACTCGTGGCAGTACTGGTGGGCAATGGCGCTGCAGACCGCCTCGGAGTGCCCCTGCACCCGGGCGTAGACGCTGCCGGCATAGCCCTGCAGCTGCGGGAACTCGCCGACCAGGTGGCTCAGCAGGTCGGCCTTGCACAGGCGGGCAGCACGCTCGGCCTCGGCGATGTCGTCCGCCTCGACGGCAGTCCCCAGCAGCCGCCCCAGCAGATCAACCCAGGCCGCCAGCCGCTCGGTCTTGTCGGCCAGCGAGCCCAGCCTGGGGTGGAAATTCACCTTGGCCAATTCATCCCCGTAGCTGTCGAGATCGCGCTCGAGATCCTTCTCGTAGAAGAACCGCGCATCGGCCAGGCGGGGGCGCAGCACGCGCTCATTGCCGGCGACGACCTCGGCGGCGTCGAGGCTCTTCAGGTTGGAGATGGCGATGAAGCGGTTGGCCAGGCGCCCGCGCTTTTTCAGGGCGATGTATTTCTGGTGCTGCTGCATCGAGGCGATCAGCACCTCGGCCGGGACTTTCAGATACTCCTTTGGAAACTCGCCCTGGATCGCCACCGGCCACTCGCACAGTGCGGTGATCTCATCCAGCAGGGCGGCATCGTCGTAGGGGGTCAGCTGCAGCTTCTTGGCGATGCCGGCAATCTGCCGGCGGATGATCTTCTGCCGGGCGTCAAAGTCGGCGACGACCCCGCCGCCCTCCCTGAGTTTTTCGAGGTAATTCCCGGCGTTGACCGAGAGCGCACGGCTGCCGTGGACGCGGTGCCCCCGGGTCCTGCGCCCGGCCTCGACGCCGAACAGCCGCAGCGGCAGCAGGCGGCTGCCGTATACCGACACCACCCAGCGCACCGGGCGGACAAAGCTCTCCGCACCGCTCCAGCGCATGGTGCGCCCCTGCGCCACCTCCCGCAGCAGCACGGCGATGATCTCCGGCAGCAGCTGTGCCGCCGGGCGCCCGGGCCGGCGAATGTCGGCGTAGAGCCAGACGCCCTTGGGGGTTTCGACCCGCCGGAGCTGGTGCAAGTCCTCGACCCCGGCGGAGCGGGCAAAACCCAGCAGCGCCGGGGTCGGGGCGCCCTCGGCGTCGTAGGCCTTCTCGAGCGAGGGGCCGCGGCGCTCCTGGACCTGCTCGGACTGCACCCCGGCCAGAGCCCGGATGCAAAGCCCCAGCCGGCGCGGGGTGGCAAAGCACTGCACCGACTCGTGCTCCAGGCGGCGCTCGTCCAGCAATTCCGCGGCGCGCCCCTGCCAGAGGCGCTGGGCGCGGATGACGGTGTCGGCGGGCAGCTCCTCGCAGCCCAGCTCGAACAGGTAATCGGCCTGCCGCCCCCGGCTCATGCCGGCGCTGCGGCGGCGCTCTGGCGCCACTGCTCCAGGGCGGCCTGTCGCATCGGTGCATCGGCCAGCGGGAACCCGGCCTCGGCGCGCCCGGCGAAGTAGCACTCGCACACCCGGCAGGCCAGCTGGCGCACGCGCAGGACGTAGTCCTGC
>MEIF01000053.1 GCA_001750645.1 Gammaproteobacteria bacterium AqS3 | reverse complement strand
CATCGCCCCGCTGATGCACCAGCTACCCTGAGTTTTGCCATCACCACAAATTTGTTTTTTATAATCGCCGGCGATGCCGACGGCAACCTGTTCATCGTTTTGCCATCACCACAAATTTGTTTTTTATAATCTTTATGCAGCTGCACCCAGAGCACCCAGATGTTTTGCCATCACCACAAATTTGTTTTTTATAATCAAAAAAAGACGGAACTATAAAGTCTGGACTGTTTTGCCATCACCACAAATTTGTTTTTTATAATCCGAACGGATCAAGCACAACATCGCCCGGGTGTTTTGCCATCACCACAAATTTGTTTTTTATAATCACGCTGGACGAGTTCCGGCAGGACGAGGAGGTTTTGCCATCACCACAAATTTGTTTTTTATAATCCGAGGAGGGACTGACCATACTCGGCCAGCTGTTTTGCCATCACCACAAATTTGTTTTTTATAATCAGGACTGCCCGTGAGCGCCAACCCTCACCTGTTTTGCCATCACCACAAATTTGTTTTTTATAATCGCGGTAGACCGCATTGAAGAAATAGCGCCTGTTTTGCCATCACCACAAATTTGTTTTTTATAATCCAGCCCGCCGCCGCCGTCGTCATCCTGCACGTTTTGCCATCACCACAAATTTGTTTTTTATAATCTCGAGTACTGCCCCATAAATGCCGAGGACTGTTTTGCCATCACCACAAATTTGTTTTTTATAATCTGTCCGCGAATGCTGGCGATGGTCTGCTTGGGTTTTGCCATCACCACAAATTTGTTTTTTATAATCCTCCTTCAGCAGGTGCCACAATTCGCACAAGTTTTGCCATCACCACAAATTTGTTTTTTATAATCCGAACGAGGAGTATGTCGAGGAGGAGGGCAGTTTTGCCATCACCACAAATTTGTTTTTTATAATCCCCGTCCAGCTCTGACCGCTGGCTCAACTGGTTTTGCCATCACCACAAATTTGTTTTTTATAATCCCCTGCGCCCTGCTCGTAGATCCATTCGAGGTTTTGCCATCACCACAAATTTGTTTTTTATAATCGAGAGATACAGAACCCACCACCCCGCCCTGGTTTTGCCATCACCACAAATTTGTTTTTTATAATCGCCTGCTCGATTAGGGACGCGGCCCGCACTGTTTTGCCATCACCACAAATTTGTTTTTTATAATCAAAATCGGAAAGCTGCCGCAACGAGTCCAGGTTTTGCCATCACCACAAATTTGTTTTTTATAATCCTTGCGCGGAGGCTCAAGTATCAGCTGCATGTTTTGCCATCACCACAAATTTGTTTTTTATAATCATAGTGTTATGATGCGCAGGTTGACGCAAGGTTTTGCCATCACCACAAATTTGTTTTTTATAATCCCAGCGTCCGGGGGGCTGTAGCTAAGACTGGTTTTGCCATCACCACAAATTTGTTTTTTATAATCTGGGAAGTGCCGCGCCAGAATGCCGCGCGGGTTTTGCCATCACCACAAATTTGTTTTTTATAATCCCAATTTCTCGACTCCGCAACCAGGTTGCCGTTTTGCCATCACCACAAATTTGTTTTTTATAATCAGCAGCTGCCTCACCGACTCGATAAGGTTGGTTTTGCCATCACCACAAATTTGTTTTTTATAATCGACCGGGCACCTTGTCATTCCGTCACGCCAGTTTTGCCATCACCACAAATTTGTTTTTTATAATCCCGCTGCCTGTTATGCCTAAACAGACCAGGGGTTTTGCCATCACCACAAATTTGTTTTTTATAATCAATGGCCGCGCCGATCCGAACCCCGCACCCGTTTTGCCATCACCACAAATTTGTTTTTTATAATCCTGATCTGTGCGATCTGAGGCTGCGACTGCGTTTTGCCATCACCACAAATTTGTTTTTTATAATCCAGCTTGCCCGCATTGACCCGGACGCCGCAGTTTTGCCATCACCACAAATTTGTTTTTTATAATCCGCAGGCAAGATAGCAGTGACGGCGCGCGGGTTTTGCCATCACCACAAATTTGTTTTTTATAATCTTAATGCGATTCAATACATAGACGACATCGGTTTTGCCATCACCACAAATTTGTTTTTTATAATCCAAAAAAGGAGACACCACCATGGAAAGCATGTTTTGCCATCACCACAAATTTGTTTTTTATAATCCGGTGATGATTTTTTAACAACGTTCTAATAGTTTTGCCATCACCACAAATTTGTTTTTTATAATCCACCCCCCTGAGCAACCCTGAGCAACCCTGGTTTTGCCATCACCACAAATTTGTTTTTTATAATCCAATACGGCAAGCCTATCGTGTAATATAGAGTTTTGCCATCACCACAAATTTGTTTTTTATAATCCTCCATGACGCGCGGCGCATCGCTTACCGAGTTTTGCCATCACCACAAATTTGTTTTTTATAATCAGCATCGGCTGAATCAGCACCGAATAGGCAGTTTTGCCATCACCACAAATTTGTTTTTTATAATCAATCTGCGCCGATAACTCATCTCTAAATGTGTTTTGCCATCACCACAAATTTGTTTTTTATAATCTTGTATCCGAGCTTTTCCCCGATCTCCCTAGTTTTGCCATCACCACAAATTTGTTTTTTATAATCCTCGCTCCGCATCAGTGATTTGCCCCCGTCGTTTTGCCATCACCACAAATTTGTTTTTTATAATCGGCTGCCGAGTGGGTGGCACTTGCATCACCGTTTTGCCATCACCACAAATTTGTTTTTTATAATCTCCGGGCGACGCGACACCGATCCTCGATCAGTTTTGCCATCACCACAAATTTGTTTTTTATAATCAAATTACCTTATGAGAACGCTGCCGGGCGAGTTTTGCCATCACCACAAATTTGTTTTTTATAATCCACAACCGCTGAAATGAAAACTCAGGCCGTGTTTTGCCATCACCACAAATTTGTTTTTTATAATCCTTCATTTGGAGGCGGAAATGGCCGTCTCCGTTTTGCCATCACCACAAATTTGTTTTTTATAATCCAACTGGTCGCCGCAGGAGATCGGCATGCAGTTTTGCCATCACCACAAATTTGTTTTTTATAATCCTGATTCTTGGGAGGGGCAATCTGACGCTTGTTTTGCCATCACCACAAATTTGTTTTTTATAATCAACCTCCCACTGAACCTGCAACTCCTGGCGGTTTTGCCATCACCACAAATTTGTTTTTTATAATCTAAAAGCCGCGATCCGTTTTTGGTATACCAGTTTTGCCATCACCACAAATTTGTTTTTTATAATCGACCCACTCACCAATATGTCCCGCAGGCTGGTTTTGCCATCACCACAAATTTGTTTTTTATAATCTTAGTCATCTTAAAACTCCGTCCGCAGCTTGTTTTGCCATCACCACAAATTTGTTTTTTATAATCCGGAATGCCGGCAGACCGCCAGCGAACCGGGTTTTGCCATCACCACAAATTTGTTTTTTATAATCTGATCTATCTTGATCCACCGTTCAACTCCAGTTTTGCCATCACCACAAATTTGTTTTTTATAATCCAGGGGCAGGGCAGGGTGAGGCGCAGGCGGGTTTTGCCATCACCACAAATTTGTTTTTTATAATCGATATTCCTGTTTTTGCGGTTATCGCTTTGGTTTTGCCATCACCACAAATTTGTTTTTTATAATCAACGGTGAACGGATCGATAACCTCGAACTCGTTTTGCCATCACCACAAATTTGTTTTTTATAATCCTCTTGGCTGTACGTGTCCAGGCGAACGACGTTTTGCCATCACCACAAATTTGTTTTTTATAATCCCCCGCAGGGGGCGCAGGTGAGGCGCAGCAGTTTTGCCATCACCACAAATTTGTTTTTTATAATCTTTCACCAGCTGCGCCGGCCAATCAACATTGTTTTGCCATCACCACAAATTTGTTTTTTATAATCGGATTCAAAAAACTATAGAGTCTGCGGCTCGTTTTGCCATCACCACAAATTTGTTTTTTATAATCCAGCCCCGCAGGGGGCATAGCAGCCCCGCAGTTTTGCCATCACCACAAATTTGTTTTTTATAATCTGCTGCACCGTAACTACCTGTATTAACTGGAGAATATCATGATCATTCCTGCGGAAATGTGCCCAGCGGAGATGGTTTTGCAAGTCTGACTCCTCGTTTTTTCAGGACTGACAGCGTAACCGTGACCGGTCGACCATCGATCAAGTTCGGATCAGCCAGCCGGATAAGCGGCTCTTGTCCACCGCTGATTTCTTTGATTCTCATTATCTTATCACCCAGCCAAACTAGATCATTGCGGTGCAGCCGCATCACCAGCCGCCCGTCCACTCCCGCGCGGTTCGATGCGTTGGCGGTGAGCCGATCAACCACCTTGGCGATCCAATTGCCGCCATCGACACCGCGCACCTCAACCGCCCAGTTGCCGCCAGTGAATACCCAACGCGGATGTGAACGACCGATTTCAACAGGCTGCCCTCGGCTGTCTTGAAATGTTCTAATGCCGCGTATTCTGCGCTTGGGATGCGCGAGCCACTCCTGCAGCACTGCCTTGTCATCGATCCCTGCGTTGTCAAAGATACGGAGCATTGAAGACCGTAGCCCCAAATCAACAACTTTCTCAATCCGTGCCCTGCATTTCTCTGATGTCTTTTCAGCAGTGAACCAACTCGCCACATTGCGGCTTGCTGGCCGATCATGTTTCATACTGTAAAAAGTGTCCTCATGCAATGTGCCCTCTTCATGCCTATCCACTCGATGCACTGCGATGATGTTGTCAACTACGACTTTAACATCGCATCTGATGGTCGGCCATGGAGTAGAGTCGGTCGCCGCACATTTGGCAAGTGATGCCGGAGTGCAGCAAGCGATGGTAATGGCATCAACTGCATGATGACGATGATCATCTCGAGCTTTTTTACCATCCTCTTCCGAAGTGCCAACGATATTGTTTAAGCCCCATTCTTTGCGCTGTTTAGCTGTGACATTACCAGCAATCGCATGTATGTGCTCAGCTGGGATGATGCTTGACAGATACGCCCTCATTAACTTGGCGATGTAAGCAGTTTCGGTCAACAAGCGAATGGGCAATCCATTTTCAGGGTCGTATAGTTTGCGAGCGTCTTCACCAAACCGCTCAACCTTTTCCCTGCTGATTTTCCTTTCTTTGCGCAGCCATTTGATGCGCTCCGTGATCGCCCCCCAATCATAGCCGTCAAGACTCTGACCATAAGCTTCGTGCGGAGTTCTATCACGCTTATAACGATTGGCCCCAGCAGTACAAAGCACCACATTCAACAGTCGGTTGTCGGTGCTGGATTTGATGCGCGGCACGATGTGATCAATGTCGCACGATCCATCAAACAGTTCGGTTCGGGCAATTATCTTACCTGTATATATGCACTCTTCATTCTGATCTTCCCATAGCCGCAACAGCCGCAAGTTTTCGCGAGTGACTGCCACCCCCTCTTCCTCCAATTTTTTGGCCCGCCTCTCGTTTTCTTTCTGCGCCGCTTTCTGCCTCTTGCTATGCTCTTTACGTTTAACTTCACCCTGCGCTATTTCACGCACCAACTCAACGACTGCCTCATCTGGACGACCGTGCTCGCGAATCAAACGATTGACTACAGTCCTCAGAATCCGAAAGAAGCGGTCAAGCGTTGGATTGGTGAAACGCCCGGTGATTGCATCGACATGCGAAGTCCCAGCAAAATGCACCTCATAGTTCGGTAGTCGCTTTTTCAATCCACGAACCACCGGCAAACCGTCTGTAAAGTCGTTACGCTCTGAAACCAGCGCATTGACGGCCTGAGTGAAATCCAGCCCGCGCTCCATCTGCCCGACCAACAGCAGTGCGGCTTGATTACTGACACTGGCCGTACCTCGAACGAGTTTGACATCCAGCACTGCACCAGCTTCATTGTGCGACAGTCCAAATTCGTTTTGCAGTCTATCCAGCACGGACTCATCCGAGGCGAGGCTGAGCAGCAATTCAACCATCGCGTCCTGCTTTTCTAGCGGCATCTGAGGCCATCTGTCATCGATTGCCTTGATCATCTCAATATCGGTCAAACATCCAACGAATTTGTCTCGGATGTCCCCGGTGTTGAGTTCAACAAAATCGGGCACGCGCTTGTCAATAAATTTGCCGAGTGCCCCGACCGTCATCGACTTCTTGGTTCTCAGATGTGAGATTAGTTCATCGCGGACATCGACATACTCAACCATTCGCTGAACTTCGCCCATGCTGTCGATCCAACTGATATTGCCAACCTCTTGCATCATCCGAAATCGCTCGATAATTGGGCTGGCCTTATAGCCCCGCTGTTCGGCTGGCATGAATGAGCAAATTCCGCGAGGTGGTGCAACTCCCTGCCGCTGATCCAAAATGAGCGAGCGCATTGCAGCAATATCATCGTCTGTGATGTTCTTAAATTCGCTTTTGACTGCCTCCATGATTTGGTCAAACTCAGAAGCAATGTCATCACGATTGGGGAATGTTTCGTTGTAGCCGTCCGAGCCGGGGCGCGAACGTGTAGTCTTTTCATCCAGCAGCCGCTGGTAAAGGTGCTGTCCGTGCGTTAGCCCTCCTCGAACTTCGCGTGTGCTCTTTATAGCCTCCAGAACCTTACCGGCATCATCGTTACTCTTGGACTTACCGGCTCCTGCGCTGCGCTCTTTTCGAGTGCTTTTGAACCCACGGCGAACATTCAGGCTACATAACGCATAGCCGACAACCCAGCCCGGATTAAAGCGTCCACCTGCAACTTCCTCAGCGGTCTCATCAATCAGCTTTGCGCGAAACTCCAGCCCGCGACTGCTTAACTCATTGTCATGTGTATCGGGCAACAGGCCGAGTGCCCGTAGCTTTGTCCGCAACTCGTCGCGCCGTGCTTGGCGGCGACCGACCAATCGCCGCATCCGACGAGCTGCCGAACGTTCCCGCGCAGACGGCTCCCCCTTATCAACCAATGGATCAGCGAATATCTGAACACCGGCTCTGATGATGTCTGATGGCTGCGATCTTTCGTTGCGTCCGACTGCGGCCCAACCGAGCGAATTGGTTCCGCCGTCAATACCGAGTATCCATTTGCGTCGTTCTTTGCTGGCCAAAACTGCTCCCTCCTGCTAAACAATTTTGAAAAGGAACTATGAGATTTATCCTCAGGTCCTCTTCTATCTGTGAAAACCTGCGGTTGCGTAAAATTATATAGGCTCTGAAAACAACCCATCTAGGTTATTCGCTATGGTCGGTCAGATTGTCGAGATCACAAAACAAGGATGCTCACTGCGCAAATTTCGCGGATTCATGGAAATCAGCGAAGATGGTGTAATGCTTGGGCGCGTGTCGCTGGACGATATCGCCTCGGTGGTCATCTCGGTTTTGGGCTGTTCCATATCCACCAAGCTGGTTAATGCACTGGCCGAACTCAATATCCCCATAGTCATGTGCGGCAGCAACTACCTGCCGACCAGCATTACGCTGCCAGTGGCCGGTTACGGACGCCAACTGCACGTTATGCAGGCACAGGTCAATATGAGCGAACCCCGGCGCAAACGCCTGTGGCAGAAGATCGTGCGCAGCAAGATCCAAAACCAAGCGGCGGTAATTGACCGCATCGGAGAAAGCAATCAACGCTTGCTGCGCTTGGCAGCCAGCGTTCGCTCCGGTGATGCAGGCAATGCCGAAGCCCAAGCCGCCAGAGATTATTGGCGCAAGCTGTTCGGCAAGGGTTTTCGCCGCAAACAGGAAAATGTCGACCCCATTAATTCCGCTCTCAACTATTCTTATGCCATCGTGCGTTCGTGCGTTGCACGAGGTGTCAGCAGCACGGGTCTACACCCCTGTTTCAGTTTGCACCACAAGCATCCACAAAATCCGATCAACTTGGTCGACGATCTGATGGAACCTTACAGGCCTATTGCCGACTATTTTTTGGTACTGCGGGCGGGCAAACTGGGCAAAAAGCTGACACCAGACATGAAAGCCGAGCTGGCCGCATTGACAACTCTACCGATTCCGCAAGGCACCGAAGAGTCTCCGCTCTCGCTGTCGGTAGTCAAAATGTGCCGTCAGGTGGCTCGCTACTATCAAGACGAAACCAATGAGGTTGCACTGCCGGAACTGCCCTACCCTCTACAGGCTATTGCGGGGTGAGCCATCGTGAACATCTGAGTCCATACCGGATCATGTGGGTTTTCGTAATGTTCGATCTGCCGGTAGGAACCAAAAAAGAGCGCAAGATGGCAACCACTTTTCGCAACGATCTACTGGATCTGGGCTTTGAGATGTCGCAGTTCTCGGTCTACCAGAAGTACTGTCCATCAACCGAGAAAGCCGAGGCGGTGGGTGACCAGATTCAGTTGAGGCTGCCGCCTGGTGGCAAGGTCGACATACTCACTGTGACCGACCGCCAGTTCGGCAACATGCGCCGCTTCTATGCACAGAAGGTCAGTGAAGAAAACGATGGAAGACCCAAGCAATTGCAATTGTTTTAGCCTGAATTTCTAGTGTGGGTAAACCAAAAAATTCTGCCGATTTCAAAAATTTTCTCAACGCCGAAACCCACCCAACCCCGCATCCCCTCAGCATCCCGGCCCCACCCACTCCCTATAATGCCGCCCGCTGTGGAACAGGGCGTCGTCTGATGGCTGAATCTCCCGCCCGCAGCGCCTTGATCGAACGCAGCGCCTCGCTTGAGCGCAGCACGCGCGAGACGCAGATCAAGCTCTCCCTCAACCTGGACGGCTCCGGCGAGGCGCACCTGGATCTGGGCATTCCCTTCTTCGAGCACATGCTCGAGCAGCTCGCCAAGCACGCCCGCATCGATCTGTCCATTCAGGCCAAGGGCGATCTCGAGGTCGACGCCCACCACACCGTCGAGGATGTCGGCATCGTGCTGGGCGGGGCGCTGCGCCGGGCGCTCGCCGACAGCAGCGGCATCGTCCGCTACGGCTGCATGACCGTGCCGCTGGACGAGTCGCTCTCCCGCGCGGTGGTGGATCTCTCCGGCCGGCCGGGGCTGTTCTACCGCGCCGAGTACGTCCGCCAGCGGGTCGGCGATTTCGATCTCGATCTGGTCGTCGAGTTTTTTCAGGGGCTGGTCAACCACGCGATGATCACGGTGCATCTGGATGTGCTCAAGGGCAGCAACGCGCACCATCAGGTCGAGAGCCTGTTCAAGGCGTTCGCGCGCGCGCTGCGCCAGGCGGTCGCCGTCGATCCGCTCGCACCGGGCGTGCCTTCAACCAAAGGCGTGCTGTGACGACGGCGGCAAAGGTCGCGCTAATCGACTACGGCATGGGCAACATTCACTCGGCGGGCAAGGCCCTTGAGTGCGCCGGGGCGCGCGTGGTCTTGGCCGAAACCCCCGACCAGCTCAAAAACTGCGACCGCATATTCCTGCCGGGGGTCGGCGGCATCCGCGCCTGCATCGATCCGCTGTGCGAGCGGGGGTTTGACGAGGCGCTCGCGCTGTCCGACAAGCCCCTGCTGGCGGTCTGCGTCGGCATGCAGCTGCTGTTCGAGCACAGCGAGGAAAACGGCGGCACCCAGGGGCTGGGCATGCTTCCCGGGCGCGTCTCGCGCTTCGCCTCGGCGGAGGACCTCTGCATCCCGCACATCGGCTGGAACCGCGTCCGCACCGACGCTCACCCGCTGTGGGACGGCCTCCCGCAGGAACCCTGGTTTTACTTCGTCCACAGCTACCGCGTCGCGGCCAGCCCCAGCGCGCAGGGTCGCTGCGACTACGGCGGAGAATTCGTCGCCGCCGCCGGCGAGAGCCGCATTTTTGCGGTGCAGTTTCACCCGGAGAAAAGCCAGGCCGTGGGGCTGCGGCTGCTGCGCAACTTCATCCGCTGGGGCTGACCGGAGTTGACCTGATGCTCGTCATCCCCGCCATCGACATCAAGGACGGCTGCTGCGTTCGGCTGGTGCAGGGCCGCAGCGAGGAGGCGACGACCTATTCAACCGACCCCCTCGAGATGGCGCAGCGCTGGTGCGATGCCGGGGCGCGCCGGCTGCACGTGGTCGATCTGGACGGGGCCTTCTCAGGGGCGCCGGTCAACGGCCAGGCGATTGAGCGCATCGTTCGGGCGCTGCCGGACATGCAGGTTCAGGTCGGCGGCGGCATCCGCACCGCCGAGGCGGCGGCGGCCTATCTGGACGCCGGAGTGCGCTGGGTCATCCTGGGCACCCGCGCCGTGCAGGATCCCGAGTTCGCCGAGGCGCTGTGCAGCGCCCACCCCGACAGCATCATCGCCGGGGTCGACGCCCGCTCGGGCAAAGTGGCGACCTCGGGCTGGCTCGAGAGCGAGGCAGAGCTGAGCGCCGAGGCGGTCGCCAAGCGCCTGGCCGAGGCCGGCGTCTGCTCCATCATCCACACCGACATTGCCCGAGACGGCATGCTGCAGGGGGTCAATGTCGCAGCCAGCGTGTCGGTCGCCCGCACCGCCGGCATACCGGTGTTCGCCTCGGGCGGGCTGGCCGGACTCGACGACGTCCTCGCACTGCGCGACTGCGGCGAGGCGCTGATCACGGGCGTCATCGCCGGCAAGGCGCTCTACGAGGGCCGGCTGGATTTGGCCGAGGCGCTGCGGGCCTGCGCGTGAGCCAGGTCGCCGCGCGCGTCATTCCCTGCCTGGACGTCGCGGGCGGGCGCATCGTCAAGGGGGTCAATTTCGTCGGGCTGCGCGACGCTGGCGATCCGGTCGCCGTGGCGCGGCGCTACGACGCCGAGGGCGCCGACGAGCTGGTGTTTCTGGACATCACCGCCAGCCATGAGCAGCGCCGCACAACGCAATTGGTTGAGCAGGTCGCCGGCGAGGTCTTCATCCCGCTGACCATCGGCGGCGGCATCGGCTCGCTGCGGGACATCCGCGACATGCTGTGCGCGGGTGCCGACAAGGTCAGCATCAACACCGCTGCCGTGGCCGATCCGGATCTGATTTCACGCGCCGCCGAGCGCTTCGGTTCGCAGTGCATCGTGGCGGCGGTCGATGCGCGTCGGGACGGCGATTCCTGGCGGGTCTACACGCACGGCGGGCGCAAGCCGACCGAGCTCGATGCCGTCGAGTGGGCGCTTGAGCTGCAGCGGCGGGGGGCGGGCGAAATCCTGCTGACCAGCATGGATCGGGACGGGACGCGCGAGGGCTTTGACCTGCCGCTGACGAGCGCCATCAGCGGCGCACTGGAAATCCCGGTCATCGCCTCCGGCGGCGTCGGTGCGCTCGATCACCTGGTCGAGGGCATCGTCAGGGGCGGCGCCAGCGCAGTGCTGGCGGCGAGCATCTTTCACTTCGGCGAGCACACGATCCAGGACGCCAAGGACCGCCTCGGCCAGGCCGGCATCACCGTGCGCCCGGTTCAGGGCTGAGGGTTGCGGTGCGGGCCGGAGACCGGGCCCGGGGCGCGCCCCGCCGCTGCTCGTCCCCTTGCTCCTCTGCGGTCTCCAGCGGCTGGGCTTCGCCCCCGCCAGCCTGGCGGGGCGCCATTTTGTAGCGAACATTCAGACCCAGCGAGGTCTCATCCGAACCGCTGAGGGCGAACAGGTAATTGAAGTACAGGTTGAATTGCGCACTGGGCGAGATGCCGATGCCAAAGCCGCTTCGGATCACCGTCCGCCGGATGCCCGCCCCGCGTCCATTGAGTTGATTCCGCTGCACGATGCTGACATCGGCGTTGCCCGAGAGGCTGACGCTGTTGTTGACCGCAAAGGTCAGCGAGGGGCTGATGTAGAGCACATCGCCGGTGTCGGTGCTTCCCGCCTGCGATCGCTGCCGGGGCGTATGGCGATATCCGGAGGAAAAACTCAGCACCACCGGGTCGTAAGTTCGGTACAGGGTCAGGCCGATGCCCAGGCTGCCGGGCAGCGTGTGCCAGTCCTGCCCCGCTGATGCGCGGTTTTCGAACAGCGTGAGATCGATATGACCGAATACTGCCGGGGTTTCATTCTCGGGGGACAGGCTGTAGCTCAGGCCGGCATTGAGCGTGTCGAGCTTCGCATTGGTTTTTGTGATGTATCGGCTGGAGTTGGCGGCGCGCTGCTCCGCAGAGGTGCCGCTTAAGTTCAGCGAGACCTCGGTGCGGGCATTGAGCCCGTAGCGATATCCGAGGTTGCCCAGCAGAAAATCGGTGTGGCCGGCTCTCGCGGGATCTTCCCTGTCGAACTGGCCGAGAACATCCTCACCAACCCCGCCCACGGCGACATGGTTGAGGCGAAGCTCAAGGCTGGAGCTTCCCCGCGGCACCTGCAGCCCGTCCAGGATGAGCGGCAAGCCCTCGTCGGCGAAGGCGCCGCATGCCCACAGCGCACACGCCGCACCGGTCAAGACTTTCTGCACGAGCCGATTCATCCTCACAAAACCCGGCGCTGGCTGACAAAGTGCAGCGCGTCATAGGCCGCCGTCGGTGCACTGGGCGCCTCAAAGAAGTCGGGGCGAACCGGATGGTTTTTGTCCTTCGGAACAACCACCAGCACCAGGCCCTTGCCCGAACCCTCCGTGTCCCACAGCTCCATAAACTGGTGCGGCAGCAGCCGGCGATTGCCCCAGGAGGGGTCCGCCAGGGCGATGAGGCCGTCCGGCCGCACGCCCCTGATCACCGAGAAGTGGTCGTTCTGGCGGTACTTCACGTAAATCAGCACCGGTATTCTGAGTTTCAGGACGCTGGACAGCGACATGCGGTAGCCCACGGCCCGGAACCCGAAGCTGCCGGCCACACGGGACAGGTCGGCAAAGGATGCCGCGCTCTCCCTGTCGATGCGCTCAAGGATTTCGGCCTCGTCGGTCGGGATGCCGTAGAACTCCCGCAGCAGAGTGGCCAGGGCGGCCGAGCCGCAGGAGTAGTCCAGGTTTTGCAGCTCCACCTGGTGCCTGCGCAGATCCTTCCAGGTCTGGAAGCTGGCGGAACGCCATTGCGATGCCGTCGCGCTTTTGGAATCTTGCGCGACGGACACCGCAGCGGCGGGACATGAAAATCCCACAATCAACATAAAAACCGCACGCAATCTTGACATCCGATAACCAAGGGCAGGTTTAGATAAGAATAAAAATTTCGGCGTTTTTTGCTACCTCTAGAAAAAATCCGAGCCCATCATGTAGCCGATCTGAAAAGCCCCCAGCGCAAGGCCGATCACGGCCAATGCGACGACGACCGCCTCGCCCTGAGTCTCCAGCATTTCAGCTTCGCTCAGAGGCTCGGCCGCCAGCACCTCACCGGCAAAAGCGTAATCCAGGTCATCGACCGGGATCGGCTCCTGTCCGGCGAATGCCAGCGACATCGGCAGCAGCGCAGAAAGAAAAATAACAGTTAGTTTTTTCATGATTAATACCTCCTAAAAAAGTTGTGAAATAAAAAATGAAAATATCACGACGCAATACGCGCCAAATACGAACCACAAAATCTTGACCACCGTCCCCCTGTTATGGGGTTGCACAGAGTGGTCAATTTTTATCATGCCGATCAATATCAGGATCAGCGCACTCGAGCTGATCAGCGAAAGCACCCAGCTGGGTATGGGCAGTCCGCCCATGTCATCGCCCCATATCACGAGCGCTGTGCACAGAAGCATCAGCAGCAGCAGGCCAAGCTGAACAGGCCAATACCAGCGAGGTTTATCCATAATGAGTTCCTCCAATATCGGGCGGGACGGCTCCAAGCGCCTTCCCTTCCGAGAGACCCAGCACCATTGCTCGGCCCTTTATAGCCAAAATTTTCCGCCCAATCCGGACTTGGATCACACGCTGCCTCTTGCAACCTGAACCCTGCCGCCCGGCTCGGCAGTCAAAACCTTCTCTCCGTATCTCTATAAAAACAGGGCACCATTGCGATGCCGCCGCGCACCCGGAATGGCGCGCGACGAACACCGCAGCGGCGGGAAATAACAGTCCCACAATTAACATAAAAATCTCATCGCGTAGGTCCGGCTATTTACTAGTTGATG
>MEIF01000052.1 GCA_001750645.1 Gammaproteobacteria bacterium AqS3 | reverse complement strand
CGAGGGCCGGGCCCGCCGAGGGCGCATCTGCGAGGCGCAGACCCGCCCCTGCGGGGGGAGATCGAATGCCGCAGACTCGGCCGCGCGCCGAGCCGCCCGCCCGCCGAGCCGCAGCCGCAGAGCCGGCCGGCAGGGCTGCCGCTGAGATCGACCCGGAGGTGCGCGCGCTGAGGCGCTGCCGCTATGGCGAGGTTTTTATCCTGATGCACGGCGCCATTCCCTTTGCCGAGGCCGACGATATGCCACTGCTGAGGGACATCCTGCGCGCGGCCAATCTGCACCAGGCGCTGCGGGCCGAGCGACCGCAGATGCGCAGGGTCGAGCTGGAGGCGGCGGACATCGGCGCCGAGCTGGCCGGTTTCGTTGAGGCCTGTCTGGACGCTGACGCCGGGCAGAATCTGCGCGTCTTAATGTTCAGCCCGGTTGCCGCACCCGAGGGACTCACCGATCACCCCAATGTTCTCTGGGCCGGGGCGCTGCCGGACATCGCCCGGGACCCCGACGCCAAGCGCGCGCTGTGGCGGGCCATCTCGGCCAAGACGGCGGCGGGGTGAGGGAGGGGTATCCGCCGTGCTGACCAAGCTGACCGTCGAGAACTTCAAGCGCTTTGAGAAGTTTGAGATCGAGCTGGGCAGCTCGGTGCTGTTCGTCGGCCCCAACAACTCGGGCAAGACCTCGGCGCTGCAGGCGCTGGCGCTGTGGGAGACGGGGGTGAAGGCTTGGTATGTCAAGCGTGGGACATCCAGCCAGCGAAAGAAACCCACAGGAGTCGCACTCAATAGAACAGTAATCTTGCCCATCCCAGTGCCTGAACTTCGGCTTTTGTGGCATCAGCTTCGTGTTCGCAGCGTTAAAAAAGTAAAAGGAAAAAACGTGCAGAAAAACATCCCTATAAGAATTACGGCAGAGGGCGAAGATAAAGAAGGAAAGTGGTCGTGTGGAATGGAATTCAGCTATGCCGGCAGCGAGATACTCTACTGTCGCCCCATAGTTTCTGGTGATCAGGACGAAGGGCAGCCTGTGATACCCCTTTGCGCACTCAATGTGAATATGGCTCTTTTGCCGCCGATGTCGGGATTGGTTGCCGATGAAGATAGTATTGAAACGGGAACAGTCAATGTTCGTATTGGGCAGGGTCAAACTGCTGAGATCCTGAGGAATATCTGCTATCAAGTCTTCACCAAAACTCCGGAATCTTGGGAAAAAATCGTTGAAAAAATAAGAGAAATATTTGGAGTCACCCTTAACCCGCCTGAGCATCTGGACCACTTGGGACAGATAACCATGGCCTATAGAGAGCAGGGAGACTCAAAATTAAAGCTGGACTTGTCGAGTGCTGGAAGGGGCATGCTGCAGACCCTGTTGATTTTGGGCTACATGTATAGCCGCCCCGGGGCGGTACTTTTGTTTGACGAGCCGGATGCGCACTTGGAGATATTGCGTCAGCGTGAGATCTATCAGCATATTGCCGAAACGGCGTTGGAGACCGGAGGTCAATTTATTGCAGCCAGTCATTCCGAGGTTTTGCTGGATGAGTCGGCGCGCCGAGACGACACGCTGATCTTTTTCATTGGCAAAAAGCCGAAGCAGGTTGATAAGCCTGCTCAGGTGATTAAGTCATTGAAAGACTATGGGCTTGAAGATTACTATCAAGCTGAACAAAAGGGTTGGATCTTATATTTAGAAGGTTCGACAGACCTTTCTATTTTGAAGGCTTTTGCGAAAAAACTTGATCATAAAGAAGCCCAAGAGGCATTGGACAATACATTTTTTAAGCCGGTGGGATCTAACGATCCCGCATTTCCACAGAGGCATTTTTATGCCATGGCGGAGGCCTACGACAATGGCCACAAAAAATTTCGGGGAGCGGCGCTGTTCGACAGGTTGCCTGAAAATAAACTGCCGGCTTCCGATAAATCAATTCAATATCTTGAATGGCAGCAGAGAGAGATAGAAAACTATTTTTGTTTCCGTGAAACCTTGGTTAATTGGATAAAGGCTATGGAAAGACAGGACGACACCCCGCCCCTGCTTCAAAGCCTGTCGGTATACAAAATGGAGAAACAGATTGACAGAATGGAGCAGGCCTTAAAAGTACTCAATGAGGAATCTCCCTGGGGTGAGGATATGAAGGTCTCCACTGAGTTTTTAGAACCCCTATTCAACAATTTGGGCTTGTCGAAAATCATTCGCAAATCCAACTTCCACCAACTCGTCGAGCACATCCCCGACGAGCTGATCTCCCCCGAAGTCACAGAAAAACTCGACGCCATCGTCGAGGTCTACAGCAGCAGAAATGACCCCGAAGCCTAGAATTTTTGTGCCCATCCCGGCACAGCCAACCCGCACCCGCAAAAGGAGGAACCCCCATGAGCTTTAACCTGGACGACTTCATCGACGCCATCCCCGACTTCCCGAAGCCGGGGATTCTGTTTCGCGACATCAGTCCCGTGCTGGAGAACCCCGCCGCACTCAGGCAGGTCATCGACGCCCTGCACGGGTGCGCCCAGCCGCTGCGGCCGGAGCTGATCGCCGGGGTGGATGCCCGCGGCTTTCTGTTCGCCGCCCCGCTGGCGCTGAGGCTGGACATCGGCACCGTCATGCTGCGCAAGCCGGGCAAGCTGCCCGGTGAGACCCTCGACGAGGTCTACAGCCTGGAGTACGGCGACGCCTCGCTGTCGCTGCAAACTCGCCGGCAGGTCGAGGGCCGCCGCGTCCTGCTGTGCGACGACCTGATCGCCACCGGCGGGACGCTGGCGGCCTCGGCGCGGTTGATCGAGCGCGCCGGCGGCGCCGTGGTTGGCGCCGTCTGCCTGATCGAGCTGACCGCACTGGCGGGGCGCGAGCAACTCTCCTTCCCCTTTGCCGCCCTCCACCAGTACGGCGAGTAGGCGCCCCCGGATGCGGCGGCATTGCTGTACCATCCCCCCGCCAAAGGCCGACGGTGAGAAGAGCGCTGGCAGCTGAATGGGTTTGAACGACCTGGTGCAATCAGTTTTGCAGGATGTCCCGGGGACAGATGCGGACTATTTGCAGCAGCTCACCGGAGCCTACTGGCGGGACGAGGCCGAGGCGGTTCAGAGCTGCCTGCAGCAGCTGACCCCGCCGACCCCCGACGAGCAGACCGCCATGGACACCCGCGCCCTCGATCTGGCCGCCTACCTGAGGGAGATGCGCACCGAGATCGGCGGCATCGACTCCCTGATGCAGGAATACGACCTCTCCAGCCAGGAGGGCATCGTGCTGATGTGCCTGGCCGAGGCCATGCTGCGCATCCCCGATGCCGCCACCCGTCAGGAGCTGGTCATCGAGCAGATCGGCAATGTCGACTGGCACCAGCACCCGGTCAACTCCCCGCAGCTGCTGGTGCACGCCTCGGTCTGGGGGATGATGCTGGCCAAGGGCGTCATCGGCATTCAGGATCCCAAGTCCACGCTGCGCCAGCTGGTCAGGCGCCTCGGCGCCCCGGTGGTCAGCACGCTGGTGCAGGGCGGCGTCCGCATCCTGGCGCATCAGTTCGTCATGAGCCAGACCCCCCGGGGGGCGCTGGTGCGCGCGCAAAAGAGCCCGCAGTACCGCTACAGCTTTGACATGCTGGGCGAGGCGGCCTGCACCGCCGAGGATGCCGAGGCGTATTTTCAGAGCTATCAGGACATGCTGGGGCAGCTCAGCGGCGAGGCCGGGGGCGATGTCTGCACCGCTCCGGAGGTCTCGGTCAAGCTCTCGGCGCTGCACCCCAGATACGCACCCGAGCACCATCAGAGCGCCCTGCCCGAGGTCGTCGAGCGCGTCCGCATCCTGGCGCTGATCGCCAGAGAGCGCAATGTCGGGATCTGCATCGACGCCGAGGAGGCCGCCAGGCTGGAGCTGATGGCGGCCGTTCTGGGCGAGCTGGCCGGGGATCCCGAACTCGGCGACTGGCAGGGTCTCGGGCTGGCGGTGCAGGCCTATCAGAAGCGCGCCCTGCCGCTGCTGCGGCACCTGGCCGGCCTGGCCCGCAAAAACCGGCGCCGCTGGCGCCTGCGGCTGGTCAAGGGCGCCTACTGGGACTATGAAATCAAGCACGCACAGCAGCAGGGGCTGCCGGGCTATCCGGTCTACACGCGCAAGCACAACACCGATGTCTCCTACCTGGCCGGGGCGCAGTTCCTGCTGGAGAACCCCGACGCCTTCTACCCCTGTTTTGCCACGCACAACGCGCGCACGCTGGCGGTGCTGGAGGTGCTGGCGGGGCGCACCGGCAATCGGGACTATGAATATCAGCGGCTGCTGGGCATGGGCGAGGCGCTCTACGAGCGCGTGATGCGGGATGACCCCAAGGCCTCCTGCCGGGTCTATGCCCCGGTCGGGACGCACGAGCAGCTGCTGGCCTACCTGGTGCGCCGGCTGCTCGAGAACGGGGCGAACTCGTCGTTTGTCAACCGGCTCTCGCACGACGATGCCCCGCTGGAGGATGTCGTCGTCGACCCGATCGCCCGGGTGCGGGCGCAGACCCGCCACCCGCACCCGCAGATCCCGCTGCCGGCGGATATCTTCGCCCCGCAGCGGCAGAACAGCGCCGGCTCGGAGGCCGGCAGCGCCGAGTGGATGCGGCACGAGCGCCGGGCGATCAGCCAGGTGCGGTTCGATTCCTTCGAATACGACGGCGGCGGACCGGAGCGGCTGGTGCGCTCGCCGATCAACCGCGACTGGGTGCTGGCCAGACTCGGCGATGCCTCGAGGGAGTTCGCCCTCGACGCCCTGGCGCGCGCGCAGCGCGCCCAGCCGGAGTGGGACGCCGCCGGCGTTCGCACCCGCGCCGAAATCCTCAATCGCGCAGCGGACAGCCTGATCAAAATCCGCGAGCAGCTGATCGGCCTTCTGATGCTGGAGGCCGGGCGCACCTACCACGACGCCGTCGACGAGGTGCGCGAGGCGGTCGACTTCCTGCGCTACTACGCCGCCACCGGCGTCGAGCTGTTCGCCGAGCGCACCGAGAACCCGCTGCCCGGGCCGGTGGGCGAGCGCAACCACCTGTCGCTGTGCGGCCGCGGCGTGTTCCTCTGCATCTCGCCCTGGAACTTTCCGCTGGCGATCTTCCTGGGTCAGGTCAGCGCGGCGCTGATCGCCGGCAATGCGGCGCTGGCCAAGTGCGCCGAGCAGACCCCGCTGATCGGCCTCCTGGCCGCGCGCGCACTGCACGAGGCGGGGGTGCCCCGCGATGTCCTGCAGCTGCTCGTCGGCGAGGGCGAGGCGCTGGGCGGGGCGCTGCTGGTGCAGCCGCAGATCGCCGGCGTGGCCTTCACCGGCTCGACCGAGACCGCCCAGATCATCCAGCGCACTCTGGCCGGACGCGACAGCGCCCCCATCGTTCCGCTGATCGCCGAGACCGGCGGCATCAACGCCATGCTGGTCGACTCGACTGCGGTGCCCGAGCGCGTCACCGACGACGTGCTGGCCTCGGCGTTTCGCAGCGCCGGCCAGCGCTGCTCGTCGCTGCGGCTGCTGTGCATCCAGGAGGACGTGTTCGAGCGCCAGGTCGAGATGATCGTCCGGGCGGCGTCGCTGCTCAGCCTCGGCGACGCCCGCCTGCTGGGCACCGACATCGGCCCGGTGATCGACGAGGACGCCCTGGGCAGCCTGCGGGACTACTGCGCATCGGCCGCCGAGCGCTTCGAGCCGCTGCTGGCGCCCGCCGCCGAGCAGACCGCCGGCAGGGGGCTGTTCTTTGCACCCCACATCTTCCGCATCGGCGGCGTGGCCGATCTTGAGCGCGAAATCTTCGGGCCGGTGCTGCACGTGCTGTCCTATCCGCGCGGCGAATTGGAGTCGCTCTGCCGGCAGATTGACGCGCTCGGCTACGGCCTGACCCTGGGTGTGCACAGCCGCCTGCGGGGCCGCATCGAGAAGATCGCCGAGCTGGTGCGCGCCGGCAATGTCTACGTCAACCGCAATCAGATCGGCGCGGTGGTCGGCGTCCAGCCCTTTGGCGGCTGCGGCCTGTCGGGCACCGGCCCCAAGGCCGGCGGGCCGCACTACCTGCTGCGCTTTGCCGCCGAGCGCTGCCTGTCGGACAACATCGCCGCAATGGGCGGCGACGCCCAGCTGCTCTCGCTCGACGACTGAGCCGCAATGGTTTCTATAATCCCGCCGGTGCGAAACAGGAGTGGGCCATGAGCTGGCTGCAGCGCAAACTGACTCGGATATTTGCCGGTCGCCTGCTCTCTGAAAAGACCCTCAGCAAGCAGCGCAGGGCGTTTGAAAGCCAGCGCCGCAGGGCCGGCGAAGCCCATCAGGTGCATTACTTTCATCAGGTCGACGACCCCTACAGTCTTCTGTCCGTCTCGGTTCTGAGGGGCTTTCTGGCGCGCTATGACATCGAGCTGAGGGCGCATCTGGTCAGCCCGCCGGGGGACGAGGCGGCTCCCGAGCGCAAGCATCTGCAGGACTGGTCGCGCCGGGATGTCGGGCTGATCGCCTCGGCCTACGGGCTTGAGTTCCAGGCCGGGAACTGCCAGCCGCCCCAGGAGCTGGTGCAGCTGTGCATCCGCTCGCTGGTCCCGCTCACCGGCGAGGCGGCCTCGGGCGCCGACTTCGCCGAGCACGCCCCCAACATCACCCAGGCGCTGTGGCGCACCGATGCCGAGGGGCTCAGCCACTACGACGCCGACTCTGAAATCGCCGACGAGCCGGCGTCGGAGGCCGAGGCGCAGGCAGCTCTGGCGGCGGGCGACGCCCTGCGCGAGAAGTGGAACTACTACCTCGGGGCGGGGTTCTACTACGGCGGCGAGTGGTACTGGGGCGTCGACCGGCTGCACTATCTGGAGGGGCGCCTGGCCGATCTGGGTCTGGACCGGCGACCGGGCGAGGCGCCGCTCTGCACCCCGCCGGCATCGCGCGCCGAGCCGGGGTCGGGGGACGGCCTGCGGCTGGAGTTTTATCCCTCGCTGCGCAGCCCCTACACCGCCATCACCTACGGGCGCATCGAGGAGTTTTGCCGGCGCACCGGGGTCGAGCTGATCACCCGCCCGGTGCTGCCCATGGTGATGCGCGGGCTGCCGGTTCCGAGGCAGAAGGGGTTTTACATTCTCAGGGACACCGCGCGCGAGGCCCGGCGGCTGAAAGTCGGCTTCGGCAACATCGCCGATCCGGTCGGGCGTCCGGTGGAGCGCGTCTACTCGCTCTACCCCTGGGCCGAGGCGCAGGGCAAAGGGTTTGACTGGCTGCGGGTCTGCTCCGATGCGGCCTGGGCCGAGGGGCGGGATCTCGGCAGCGACGAGGAACTGCGGCGCTGTGCAGGCATCGTCGGGCTGGACTGGGCCGGCGCGCCCGAACCCCTGGCGGACGACGCCTGGCGGGAAATGTGCAGCCAGAACCAGCAGCAGCTCGACGAGCTGGGGCTGTGGGGCGTCCCGTCGTTCCGGCTGCTGGGACTGCCCAGCGGCGATCTGTCGATGTGGGGGCAGGATCGGCTCTGGCTGCTCGAGGATGCGCTGATCCACCGCTCCGACGAGGCGGGACCCGAGGTCGGCGGAGACGGCGACGTCGAAGAGGGCTGAACGGCGCCGACTCCGGCGCCCCGCCCCGCCGAGCCGGAAAGTTCAAAGCGCACCCTGCCCAGGTCAGGCGTCGTCCTGCTCGGCAAGCCGCCGCGCCTGCTGTTCGGTTCTGCGGTAGTGCCGATACATCAAGCCGGTCGCCAGGGTCCCGCCGCAGAATCCGGTGAACATTTGAAAGGAAAAATCAAACATTCCGATCAGCGTGCTGCCAGTCCAGCACGCCAATCCAACCGCCGCCAAACCAAACATGTGACCGATTATTTTTCGGAGTTTCTCAAACAATGATGCGAGCTCCTCGACACCAAATTGTTCCATCCGCTTCTTCCACCCAGAACCTGTCAGCCATTTGACCATGCACAGCGTCAATAAGGTGAGCACGGCCGGAATGCCCAGAGAGGGTTCAGAGCCGGCTTTCACCTCATCGATTCGTATCACAACAACAACAACGAAGGCGAGCATTATCAGACTGAAGAAGCCCAATAGGATTCGGTCAGAAAACGGGTTCAGCCGCCCGCGCAGCTTTTTCAGCTGCTGTGCGCGCTCCTGCTCCCGCTTGTCCTGCTGCTCGGGTTTCATGTCGCCCACCGCCGCTGTCCCAAGCTCGCGCGACGCTCGATGAGACCATTGACCGCCGGTCGCCCGATGCCGGTGAATCTGATCCTGACCTGCCGGCTCACCACTTCGATGAAAAGCTCGCCAATACCCCCGGACTGTCCGGTAGAGAGATATGTCCGGACAGTCCGGGGCACGGTGGAGGAAGCCACCGCGGGCTTAACCGGTCGCACGCACCCGGTCGTTCCGCCCCGACATCTCGGAGCGGATGTATTGGGAGGGATCGGGGCGATCTGCCCCATCACCGCTCCCAAGAGCACGTCCCTGCCCAGTGCCAGTGGTGCTGGTGAGAGGATTTGAACCTCCGACCTACGCATTACGAATGCGTTGCTCTACCAACTGAGCTACACCAGCAGGGGGCGCATTTTAGCCCTGCGTACTCGACCGGTTGCGAGCGCCTCATGGGCTGGTGCTGCCGTCGCCGGTCTGCTTGGTGACCAGCCCCCCGGCTGGATCCTTTTTGCAGGTCGAAGGCAGCCACTGCCGGTGCGAGCTCTCCGCAGTGCATTGCCAGGTGATGCGCCCGCTGGCGAGCAAGCCCTCCAGATACATCACCACGCCCTCGACCGTGTCTTCGCCGGTGACCACGATGGCTGCGATCTCTTTTTTGGACGAGCGCTTATAGGCCACCGATTTGACGTGATCGCTGGTGAAGCCGAAGGCATTGGCGCCGATTTCGGAGTTGGTCGCCGGCCACTCCTTGGCCGTGCTGTTGAGCATGGCCCACTCGGCCATGGCCAGCTTGGCCGATGCGGCGGCGCTCTGCAGCTCGGATGCTCGGGCGCGCGTCAGGTAGTCGCCGAAGATCGGCAGGGCGACGGCGCTCAGCAGGGCGATGACGGCGATGACCACCATCAATTCGACCAGCGAGAAGCCGCGCTGATTCAGGGTGTATGTCGGGGTCATGGAAAAATCTCAGGGCGGAGAGATGCCTATCTTGAGGGCAAACGCTTCTCGACATTGAGACTTGGATCACACCCAAAACTTGATGCTCGGAACCCGCCGGAATGCCCGGCACTCTGATAAAGTGCGACCCTTGTGCGGCTTTGGGGCGAGCGGGCGATGTATGTCATCGGCCTGACCGGGGGCATCGGCAGCGGCAAGTCGCAGGTCTCCGACCGGCTGCGCGACCTGCACGGCATCACCGTCGTCGACGCCGACGAGGCCGCCCGCGAGGTGGTCGAGCCCGGCGCCGAAGCCCTGGCAAAAATCGTTGAACACTTTGGCGACGGCGTCCTCGATGCGGCCGGGGCGCTGGATCGGGCCGCCCTGCGCGAGCTGATCTTCGCCGACCCCGAGCAGCGCACCTGGCTTGAAAGTCTGCTGCACCCGCTCATCGGCGCCCGGATGCAGCGCGCCATCAGCGAGTCCGCCTCGGCCTATCAGATCCAGTCGGCCCCCCTGCTGCTCGAGCGCGGCCGGCCGGCGCATCTGGCGCGCGTGCTGGTCGTCGACGCCCCGCCCGAGCTCCAGTTAAGCCGCACCGCCGCCCGCGACGGCGTCGATGAGTCCCAGGTGCGCGAGATCATGGCGGTGCAGCTGCCCCGGGACGAGCGCCTCGCCCTGGCCGACGACGTCATCCTCAACGACGCCGGTCTGGAGGAGCTGCACGCCGCAGTCGACACCCTGCACGAGGACTACCTGAGGCTGGCTGCGGGGCGGCCGACGTGAGCGCCGAGCGGCTGATCGACTGTCCGGCCTGCGGCGCCAAGGTGCTGTGGAGTCCCGAGAACCGCTGGCGCCCGTTCTGCAGCGAGCGCTGCAAGCTCGTCGATCTGGGCAAGTGGGCCAACGAGGAATACGCCATCGAGGGCGATCCGGTCGACCCCGACAGGACCCCGGTGCCGCTCCGCCCGGAGGAGCTGTCGGACTGAATCCCCCCGTCTGAGCCGCCCGGCTCACTTATATATATAGACACCCGATAGATACCCGAAGCGACCGGGGGCTTCCCCCGAGCGCCGGCAGCGCGCTACCGGGTCGCGGGCAGGGAGGTCTTTTCGCCGCCGTCGCCGCCGCTGTCGTCGCCGCCGCCCTCGGGCGGATTCCCGTCCCCGTAGCGCTCGGCGATGAGGCGCTTGATCTCGGCGTGGCGGGCGCGGCTGATGGGATACCAGATCACCAGCAGCACGCCGCACAGGGCAATGACCGCGACCAGCGGCCCGTCGAAGATACCCATCCAGAACAGCGTGTCCTCGGACAGGCTGCCCGGCTCGGCCTGCTTGGGAATGCCCAGCAGCTCCAGCAGCAGCCCGGTGACCAGCATGCCCAGGGCGGCGCCGGTCTTGCCGAGAAACGCCCGCGCCGAGTAGAACAGTCCCTCCCGGCGCTCGCCGGTGTGCAGCTCGTACTCGTCTGTGACGTCGGCCATCATCGAGTCGACCAGGTAGTTCTGGCCGATGCCCATGGTCGCCACCACCAGGATGCTCAGGCAGATGATGAAGAACAGCTCGATCGTGCCGTTCTCCGGCAGCAGCCCCATCAGCCGCAGCACGATGGCCAGCGGCGTCGCCAGGCACCAGATGATGCCCATGGTCAGAAACACGGTGCGCTTCTCGAACAGCCCGGAAAACCCGCGCGCCAGCACCAGCGCCAGGATCGCCGAGAAAACGTAGACCAGCACGAACAGGCCGATCTGCGTGGTGGTGAACTCCCAGAAGTAGGTGTTCATCGGCCAGGTCATGGCCTGGGCGATGCGGAACTGCGCCACGGAGAACAGCACCACGCCGATCAGCAGGGCAAAGGAGGGCAGCAGGCGCACCGCGCGCCACATGTCGACGTAAGTCCCCCACATCATGCGCCAGCTGGCCGGCTTCGGCGGGGGCTTGAGGTAGGGGATGCGGTCGTGCGTCCCCCAGCTGCTGATCAGGATCAGCAGAACCATGCCGCAGCCGGCGAAGGCCGCGAACATCGGATAGGCGTCGGGGTTGAGCTGGCCGATGGGGTATTCCTCGGTCGGCGCCAAAAAGTAAACCCAGCCGAAGAAGGCCGAGGTCAGCCCGCCGAGCCAGCCGAACATGCCGCGCAGGCCGGTCAGCGTGGTGCGGGTGTCGTAGTTGTCGGACAGCTCGGCGGTCAGCGCCAGGTGCGGGACGTGGTAGAGCGTCGTCGCCCCCCGGGTCAGCACGGTGAAGGTCAGCAGCCAGCCGAACAGCATCCACTCGGAGTCGGCTCCGGTGATCAGCACGGGCGGGGCGAACAGCAGAAAGTGGCACAGCCCCATGGGGAAGGCCGAGGCGTACATGAAGGGATGGCGCCGCCCCCAGCGCGACTTGAAGTGATCCGACATCACCCCGGCGATGGGATCCGAGATGGCGTCAAAGACCAGCGCAATGGCGGTCGCCGAGGCCGCCATCAGCGGCGGCAGCCCCAGCACCAGCACGTAGTAGGGCGTCAGGAAGATCGTGAAGGCGTCGTTTTTTAGACCCTCGGCGCCCTGGCCAATGCCAAAGAAAATCTTGCTTCGGGCGGGCAGTCTTGTCGCGCCCAGGTTCACATCCATTGCACAGCTCCCTAATGCTGCGCACCGAGTGCGGCAGTGTAGCCTGAGTTGGCGCGGATATACTCCGCCCGCACAGGGGGGCACGGAGGTGCGGTGTGGCGACTAACAGAGAATTCAAGTGGATGAGCGGGCGCGAACTGGCGGCGATGATTGCCGCCGGAGGCGCCTCGGCGAGCGAGGTGCTGGAGTACTTCCTCGAGCGCATCGAAAAGCACAACCCCAGGCTCAACGCCGTGGTGCAGCTCGACAGGAAGGGCGCCCGCGCCCGCGCCAAGGAGGCCGACAGGAAGCGCGCCCGGGGCGAACCGCTCGGCGCCCTGCACGGCGTGCCCATGACCATCAAGGACGGCTTCGCCGTCCAGGACATCATCACCACCGGCGGCTCGCCGGTACACAAAAACCTGCGGCCCAAGCAGCACGCCGTGGTGCCGCAGCGGCTCATCGACGCCGGGGCCAACATCATCGGCAAGACCAACGTGCCGCTCTACTCCGGCGACTGGCAGAGCTACAACGACGTCTACGGCGCCAGCAACAACCCCTGGAACGTCAAGCACACGCCGGGCGGCTCCTCGGGCGGCTCGGCGGCGGTGGTTGCGGCCGGGCTCTCGCCGCTGGAATACGGCTCGGACATCGGCGGCTCGGTTCGGGTGCCGGCGGCGTTCTGCGGCGTCTACGGCCACAAGCCCTCTTTTGACATCGTCCCGCTGCGCGGCTACATCGCCAGCCCCCACCCGGGGGTCTCGACCCGCGATCTCTCGGTGGCCGGCCCGATCACCCGCTCAATCGACGACCTCGAGCTGCTGCTGAGCCTGACCGCCGGCGCCGATGCGCTCGACGCCCCGGGCTGGAAGCTCGAGCTTCCGCCGGCGCGCGTGACCGACATCAAGAAGCTGCGCGTCGCCGTGATGATGGATGTCGGCGGGGTCGCCGAGCTGGATCAGTCCGTCGCCGACGCCATGAAACGGGCCGCCGACAAGCTGGCGCGCGCCGGCGCCAAGGTCGAGGAGAAGAAGATGCCCATCGACGCCAAGGTCGGCGTCGAGACCTACATGATCCTGCTGAACTCGGTCATCGGCTCCGGGCTGACCGACCAGCAGCGCCGGTTCTTCCAGGAGATGGTCGACAGCGCCGAGGCGGACGACCGCAGCTGGCGCATGCTGCAGGCGCGCGGCTTTGTCAACTCGCAGGCGCAGTGGATCCAGCTGCACGAGCGGCGCCAGGTGGGCCGCTACAAGTGGAATGCCTTCATGCGCAACTGGGACGTCGTCATGCTGCCGGCGGCGCCGATTCCCGCCCTGGCGCACGATCACGAGCCGGATTTTCACAGGCGCAGCATCCGCGTCAACGGCAAGAAGCGCCCCTACATGGAGCAGATCGCCTGGCAGATGGTCGCCACGCTGCACTACCTGCCGGCCACCGTGATCCCGACCGGCCTGTCCAAGTCGAAGCTGCCGGTGGGCGTCCAGCTGGTCGGAAAATATCTGGACGACTACCACACGCTGGCCAGCGCCAAGCTGATCGACGCCGTGGTCGGCGGCTACCAGACCCCGCCGAAATTCTGAGCGCACGCCGGTCTCTTCACGGGGCTTGCCCGGGCGCGGAATTTAGAATGCCGCTCTGCGTCATCAGGCAAAGGAGGAATGCAGCCATGAAAAAATTGATGTTGATGCTCGGCGTTCTGCTCTGGCTCGCGATTCCGGCGGCGGCGCAGCAGGGCGACGGCCTGTGCAAGGACCCCTCGGATCTGTTCGCCGGCGAGTGCAGGTTTCTGGACGGCACCACCGAGCGTCTGCAGACGGTGACCCAGCTGACCATGGCGCAGGCCGACGAGTCGTACAAAGAGGTCATGACCCAGGTCGAGGAGACCCGGGATCTGGCGCTGCAGAAAGCGGAGCGGATCTTCGAAAAGAGAAAATCCCGCGCCTGGGCGAGGTTTGCAAAGAAAACCAAGAAAGCCAAGAAGGTGCGCCAGGAGGCGATTGCCGACGCCGATGCCGAATTCAATGAGACCGTTGAAACCGCCCAGCGGCAGCGGGACCGGGACATTGAATACGGCGGCGAGGGACCCAGCGATGCGGCAATCCTGTCCTACATCGGAACCGGCGTGCATGCCGAGGCCACCCGGGATGCAGTCAAGGCCCAGGCCTGGGCCGACTATGAGAGGGCGGTTGCCGAGCAGCGGCTGATCTACCTCACCGCCGTCGCCCAGGCGGAAGTCGACCACCACGTGGGGAGCGCAGATGCCTGGGCGCACTTTCATCTGAAAAAGGCCGATGCGCGCGCCGACTACAACCGGACGATGTCCAAGGCGGGCATCAAGCAGGGTTCCGCCGCCAGATAAGCGCCTGTTTTTGTTGGAGATTTCCCTTCCGCGTGATCGGGGTGCGTCTGCGGCTGGGCACATCCGCCGATCATGGGTCCCGCCTGTTTGAAGGTCAGCCATGAACTCCTGCACAGCCAAACCGCCTGCGAATGGCGTCGGTCTGACCGGCCTCAACATCTCTGCATCGACGGTGGCGGAGTTTGACACCGGAACCGTCGGTTCCCTCAGGCCCGAGGCCGCCCGGTGAACAATCGCAGACTCACTGAGGAACAAATCGCCGAGGTCTGCCGGCGGTATGCGGAGGGGCAGGAAAATCTCGCACAGCTCGGAAGAGATTTTGGGGTGAGTGCTGACACCATTGTCAGTTATCTAAAAAACAGGGGCGTCAAACGGCCTGGCAAGATCGGCAGCAAACCCAAGCTGACCGAGGAGCAAAGCGCCGAGGTCTGCCGGCGGTATGCGGAGGAGCGGGAAAGCACGGATCAGCTTGCCATGGCTTTTGGGGTGAGCAAGAACACCATTGCCAGCCGTCTGAAGAGCCGGGGCATTGGCATGCGGACAGGCAACGTCGGCGCCAAACCCAAACTGACCGAGGAGCAAGTCGCCGAAATTTGCCGGCGGTATGCGGAGGAGCGGGAAAATCTCGCACAACTCGCAAGGACTTTTGGGGTGGATCCGAAAACCATTGCAAATTATCTGAAAAGAGAGGGCGTCAAGCGGCCCGGCAGGCATGCCGGCATCATCAGACTGACTGAGAGGCAAATCGCTGAGATCTGCCGCCGGTATGCGGAGGGGCAGAAAAATCTCACACAGCTCGGAAGAGATTTTGGGGTGAGTGCGACGAGCATTGCCAGTCATCTGAAAAGCAGGGGCATCAAACGACCTGGCAAGGTCGGCGGCAGTCTCAAACTGACCGAGGAGCAAGTCGCCGAAATTTGC
>MEIF01000051.1 GCA_001750645.1 Gammaproteobacteria bacterium AqS3 | reverse complement strand
TACCTTCTGATATCGCGCCCTTGCAGAACTGGCTCAATGATCTCTGCAGATTTTCCATCTTGCGCAATTAGTTCGTCTTTAGTGTCCTTATCAATGATAAAAGCATCGTTATAACCGGTTTTTATTCCGTAGTTAATGGATTTACAAATTTATTTACCGAGCGCCTCTTATTCCGTAGTTAATGGATATATGCCATTCTTTCAATGGCGTGCCCACTCTTTCAATCTTCTCTTTCAAAGCAAGCTCAGCCGGACTCAGCAATACCCAGCCATCACCATCCTCGGGGACTGGCATCTCCTGAAATTCAATGCCTTCAAAGTTAAAAGGTGTTCCGTCCAATGATGGCGGAACCGTATAGTATTTAATAAGATTATTCGCCGCCCTATTCTTACTAAACAATAGGATGTTGGTGTCAACAGTCGCAGTCTCAAACATGCCAGCACCTAGATCTATCAGTCGTATATTGCCAGCCTCTTTACCCAAGAAAGCGCGCATTTTTTTGCCGTATTTAGTTCTCATCCATTTGTTGGATGTAATAAAGCATAGGCAGCCTTTCTGATTAAGCAGTTTATGCCCGCGCTCGTAGAACAATTGATAAATATCCCCCGTCCGGTCAAAGATGCCATAGCCCGAACCCTTATAGCGATCAGCATATTTTTCATCCGATTTTCCATTGGGATCCGATTTTTGCAATTGAATATACGGTGGGTTGCCTATGACGATATCGAAACTTTCGACATTGAACATCCACTCGGAATTAAACCATCCCGCACTATGGTTCTTGTCATAAGGCTTCCAAGAACTAATTTTTTCAACAACTTTTTTATGATCTTTTGACATATCCGACTTCTGACTATATTGATATATTTTCTCTCTCAACTCCTCATCGCCATCTTTGCATTTTGCCTTTTCAATGTCACTATGCGCATTGAAATACCGTTCTCTTATAGCTTGAAAACCATCTAAATAGTCTTTCAACCTGTTTCCATCAAGAATATCTTGCTGCAAGGGCGGGCCGTCAAGATGAAGAAGAGAATCAGCCGCGATGAAGTTGGTTTCCAAATTGGGCAGTGGCTTTATCCCATAATTATCCGCATTACCATCCTTGTCCTGCTCAATGGCCAGGGAGATAAAGAATCTCAGCTTCGCAATCTCAATGGCGATGGACTGGGTGTCAATCCCAAAAATGTTGTTCTGAATCAAGTAAAGCTTTCTGCTGTAATCGCCATACTTTGAAAAGTCATCCTGGATTTCTTTGACTGCCTTTTCTCTGGCATGTGAATCGGATATTTTTCGGGCATTTTCAAGGTGCTTGTCCTTCCACTTGCTGTTCTCAGGATCCACTAATTTCAAGATGCCCACCAGCTTATGCAAAACACCCATAGGAAATGCTCCCGAGCCAACTGCCGGATCAATAATCTTGATGTCGTGAATGATTGAAATCAGCCTTTTAGTTTGCACCTCATCAAAGATGTTCTCGGTATTTTCGCCGCTTAGAGGATCATCCAACTTGTCAATCAGCTTATCAATCTCCCCCTTCCACCCCGGATCAATCTCTTCATCTTGCTGGGAAAGTCTAAACCTCAAAGCCTCATTAATAATGTAATTGACAATCGGACGGGTGGTGTAGAAGCTTCCTGTCTCCTTTCTCGCGGTTTCGCTGGTTTCAGGGTTATGACAGGCCAGCAGGTTTTCAAAGACCCTTCCCAAAAGCTCAGGGTCAAGCGCCACATCCACATCCAGTGGAGTCGATTCCTCAACTGTAAACTGATAACGCTTTAATATCTGGATCAAGCCGGTGTCATCAGCATTAAAAAACAGCTCATTGGGGATATAAACCTTTCCGGCATCTTTTTTTGAAAATCCGTCCTCTTCATTGCATTCAAACAGGCCGCCATTGATCAGGGGCGAGGTTTTAAACAAGTTCTTTGCCTCTTGATCAGAGATTGCAAACAAGGGGGCAGAGCTGTCGGAATAGTAATGATAGGCCTTTGGGTCATCCTCATCCATCTTTCTGCCAACCACATCTTGATTCAACGTGGCGAAGAATAAGTTCTGAAGAATGGCTTTGTAATAGCTGCTTGGCTTCTTGTAATTTATGCAGGCTCTGATTTTTTCCTCATCAAACAAATCTTCATTGATCAATCTTTTCTCTTTGATAAACCATACAAATAAAAGTCTTGTGATCAGGCGAATCACGCTGATTGATCTTTTAGTCGCGTTATTGCCAAGCCTGGGGAGTTTAATTTGCTCCACAGCCTTGTCATACCATTTTTCCAGCTCTTTATAGAATTCCTTGTTCAGTTCTTTGACAGAAAAAGCCTTTTCCAGACTTTGAAGAGACCTGTCGGTGTCCGATATTGTTCTGAAACTTTGCACGGCCGTTCGGACCCGCTGTTCCGGGCCAAGCAGGTACGTAAATTGCTTGCTGTCTGTCCACTTTATGACGTGTGTTCCTGTGTCCGGATTCAACTCGGGACCTCTGCCCATAAAACTAAGTCGCCAAGATCCCGCCTGTTCTGTACCGTGATAAACGGCCAAAGCCCCGTCCAGACCTCGCCTCTCAAGAGCCTTTGCCACCACATTTCTGAGCTGCACTCGGTTCCTGTGTATCTGTGTGCCCGGGTTGATCTCAATTTCAAACAGGCCAATCTTTTTATCATCATCGCCGCTTAAGGTCACACTGCCCAGTTGGACGCAAGACTTCACATCCGCACTCCTAACCCGAGTTTCTCTAGCCAAAAGCTTCAAGTCCTCATTGAACATGCCGTGCAAAACCTCAAACCAAAGATCTCGCTCATAGCACCCCTTAAATAACTCCTCAACTTGACAAGACATCTGTAACCCCTGGCTAACTGTATGACTGAGCGATGACTATACGCGGTTTGATGTCTGAATATTTCAACTGACCCTCCTCGTATTGAGCGGAATCAGTCTCCAGATCGACCAGATATTCCCCCAAGATTTGGAGAGTCGAACGAAGTTGAACATCAGGTTTTACCGATGATTTGCTTGAATTTTTTCTAAGCTGATTAATTCTAATCTTCAGGTTGGCAAATCGATCCAACTTAATCAGCTCCACCGCCTGATTTAATCTGCTTTTATCTTCTCGACCCAAATGCTCTAGATTGCTTAATGCCTTTAAATAATCAATAGCCCGCCTGTGATTCAGCTCCAACTCCGGTTCCTGGTTCATCTCGGATAGGGCTGTTTCAGCCTCTCTCTGAAAATTCTTCAAAGCCTCCTGAACATGCCGATGATGCTCTTGATGCAGCGGCACTGACTTTTCTGCGGGCTCGCATTCCAGCATTTTTGCACTTTCAAGAAATGTCAGTCTGGACAACTCCAACCTGCCCTGTCCCGGCTGAACCAGAACAAATGACTCGGGAAAATTCGCATTGCGCAAAAACACAAAAGTGCCTCCCTGATATTGAGCCTGATCAACACCGACGCGGACCCTCATGGGCAGCGCCTTGATGCGCCTATAGTCTTCTGGAGAATCTTTCCTAAAGCGCCTGATGACTTCAAGATATTGCAATTCTTCAGAATATTCATCTTCCGCCGTAATGTCCTTGTCATACAGGCTAAAACTGCCCACTGCCTCTTCTGATGAAAGAATCTGTGCATCCTTGCCAAGTGCTGAGTGAAAGGCCTGAAGTTTGATGTGGGCTCTACGTCTCAGATTGAGGTCACCCTCAACCTTTTCGGTAGGCAGAAAGTTGTAGATGAAAATTTCACCGGCCTTGCTTCCTATGCGATTGATTCTGCCGATTCTTTGAATGAGTTTGGTGGAGTTCCAGGGGGTGTCGTAATTCACAATGATATTGGCACGATGCAGGTTGATCCCCTCAGACAGCACCTCTGTGGTGATGATGATGTCATAGTCCGAACTTTGATTATCCGCTTCTTGATTGGCGTCAAAGTTCTCTTTGATTTTTTTCTGAAGTTTATTTCGATTCGAGGAGTTGACATGAAGTATCTTGTCAAAACCGGCCCTTTTCAGACGGCACTCAAGATCAGTGGTTGTGTCCAAAGATTCAGAGAATATAACCAGCTTCTGCTCAGGGTTCTTCTCCATATCAAACAGCTCGTCCTTCATCACCCGAATTAATTTTTCAGATTTAGGATCCATCTGACTCTTAATAACCGCCTCCCATCTATTCACCAGATCAGCCAGAATTTTGCAGTCCTGCTCAACAAGTTTCCAATATTCCGGCTGAAAATGGCCGGTCTGAAAACGTCTAACGCCAGGATCAGTCTCACCAGTTTTGGCCAAGATCTCATCCAATTCTTCCTCACGACCGTTGTCAATGTACTCAGAAATTTTTCTGTATGGAGCCAGGTAAATGACATCCTTGGCTTTCATATTCAGCAATGATTCAGAGGACCTTAGAAAACGCCTCAACGTCTCATAGATGGCATTAAAGCTGCTGTCCAGGCGTTTTACCATCAGGGTTTTGATAATTCCTGTCAGCATTTCAGAAATTCGCTCTGCATAAACATAGTCCTGCCGGGTTTCTGGGTTCAAAAACTCGATCATCCGATGCCGCGCATAATTGAGCCGGTCGCTTTCATCCTCGCCGGCAATGCGCCTGAGCGTCTCATCATAGAGTTTATTCACTTCTTCCGGCAATTCATAAAGCAGGCTCTCAGGCTTGTTTGATTTGGGAAAGACAATACCCTGTTTTCTCAGATCCTCAGCGTATGATTTGATATTTTGCAGGTCTCTGCGGGTGCGACGCACCGTGATGGGCTCCAGAATATGAGTGCGCACCTGCTGATACATCTCGTCGACTTTTTCCTGCACATCGGAGGCAGAAGAATCATTGATCACCCTTGCATATTCTCGAATGATTGGTTTAAAGAAACGGGTCAAACCACTGCCGAAATCGCCGCAATTCAGGGTGCTTCCATTGCCGTCCTGAAACAGAAGCAGCTGGTTGAGAAGGTCTTCAGGCCGATTGTTAAGGGGTGTTGCAGAGAGCAGAATGACCTTCTTCTGATTGCCGAATTGGGTTGGCGTTTTGCAAATATTCTCCATGCGCTCATACGCCGCAGAATTCTTATTGCGAAATTTATGCGCCTCATCAATGATGACCAAACTGTATTTCCTGGCATTTTTCACCTTATGCAGACTGCCGCTGGACATATAGTCAAAGTAAGGGAGCTGAAATTGCTCAACCGTGTCTCTCCAGCCGGGCATGATGGCGGGCGGAGCGACAATCAGCACTCTGAAGGGCTCGCCCGAATCATTTTTCTCATAAAGCTCTCTGGCCAGCATAATGGCGGTAATGGTCTTGCCCAGACCGACCACATCAGCGAGAAACACACCTCGGTGTTTTCTGATGATGTTCAATCCCTGCTGGACAGCATCCAGCTGATAACTCAACTTCTTAAATCCATCCGGCAGATCTTTGACATTGTCAGGATCAAACTCGATCTGTTCGTTGAAATGCTCAATCAAAAACTTGATATATATCTCGTAAGGGGTGATGTTCTCCCCAAGATGGGTCTTGTCTATCGCTTTATTTAAGTCTGCGCACAGCAGCTCCACCCCATCTTTCCAAAGTTCTTCAAACTCATCTGTGGCAAATCTGATGTCATCGTAATCTCTCAATGAAACATTGAACTCATAGTTTGACGCTCTTCCACCAATGCCCAGCCCCGCCTCTGTCAGATTGGACGAACCGGTAATGACTTCACCACCAGAGTGCTCATTAAAGTTTCCCGGACGAAAAATATAGATTTTTGCATGCAGTTTGCGTTTAGGATGCGCTCTGATTTGAACCTTGCGGGATTCAATGTCCCTAACAAACAGCCTAACACTTTCCTCCAATTCTTTGTCGTAATCAGCCTGTTCGATCTCATTAATCAATTCATCGATATACATGCTTCTGGCTTCTTCCGACTTGGCGCCTCCGATAAGCTTCAGGCCGCGCGCCTTGTATTTCTGAATGATCGCATCCACATCAATCCCAACCAGGATCCGGATCTGCTCCACCCCCTCCAGTGACGGGCGCAGTCGAAAATAGCCGGTCGAACGGAAATATCCGACCAGCACGTCAAACTCGTTGATATCGGCGTGCTCAAAAACACCCCTAAATTTATCCAGAACCGTGCTTTCACCTTTATTGGTAAAAAACTTGGTGCTCATCGGCAGCTCCTATACTCGCTAATCCCCGATTTCTGAACTATTTCAGTGAATCTTGGTTTTGGCAATGAGGCGACCTACGCCTCCAAGACCGACCGAACTCATTGAGCTCCCCAGCCATCCCCTTGTCGCCGCATTCAGTTTCTCCCATCTACTCCAAGCAGTAACCGAAATTCTTCGGATAGGAACGCTCTGCTGCGGTGCGAGATCTATCCCAAAACAAACAACGGCGGACTATATCCCAAATGGCGGCCCGAGGTAAGCTCTTATTTGGTGTGCGGCGGTTTAATCCGCCTGGCTGGCCGGCAATCAGCCTATCAAGAGCAGACTCACAAACGCTCCCGCACCGCACCCAGCAAGTATTTCTCGAGGTCGTCCCGCTCCTGCTGATGTGCGAAGTGCGCCTGCTTGTGGTGGTGTCCGCAGAGCACGGAGAGGTTCCAGATTGCGTCCGCACCACCTCGGCACAGTGGGCGAATGTGGTGAACCTCTGTATAGGGTTCGTTTTCCGGGTCGTTGAACGTATTTCGGCAGCGCTTGTACATGCATTCCGGCCCCAACACGATTTGGGCTTTCTCTACCAGCCTTCTGCGCCGGCCAAAAATCTCAAATAAATATTCTTTTGCGTGAGACTTCATCGGAGACAGCTTGCAATCCTGCCCATCCACACTGACCATCTCATAATCCAAAAGCACCTTGTCGCAGAAGGTGTAATGACCCCGCTTTCCGTGACGGTCATGAAAAATCACGCTCCCGCTGTCTCTCAGTTGCTGCAGCAGACGACGAACAGTGCTTTCCGGTGTCTTCCCGCCAATGCCGATATCTTCGTAATTTTTATACTTCCGGCTAAGTTCCCGCAGGCTAAAAGTACGCACCTGACGCTCATTGCAGAAATCAATGATCAACTGTCTAAGCCGATCCCGCTGGGTCATTTCCCAAGCCCCCCGATCCCGCTCGCCGCCGAGCATAGCCGATTGCGGATCCCGTGACAATCAGGCACCTCGCCCGCTGCCGGCGGCGAGATCCGACGGTTAAAACACGGCGTGACCCAGGTCTCATTTTGAAAAGCTGATTGGTATTAAGCTACCGCGTCATCAACAGATCGATCAGGACAACCGCCATGGAAATTCCCAGCCCAATAGACACCTCTGACCTGAGCTTGGAGGAGCTCAAAATCGTCTCCGAAAAGGCCGAAAAAGCCCTGGATGGCTGCATGGCTCGCAATGAGGTTTTGGAGAACAGGCTGGAAGTCCTATACAAACAGCTATACGGGATAAATATTGTCGGACTTTTTTCTGCCGTCACCGCCGCAGCGACAAAATTGAATATCTCAATGATGTTGATCATCTCTGCTGGTGTTTTTCTATCCGGAACTATCATCGCTGCAACAATCGCCTTGCTGGGCATAATCGTTCAGCAACCATTCCCAGGTTCTGCATGGAGTGATTTTGAAAATTACCGAGATGTTTACGACAAAAGCGAAGCGGGACTGCTCAGATACTCCATAGACGTATGCCTCTACAAAATACAAATCATGGTTATGGTGTGCGAACACAAGACAAAATATTTTGTCTATTCTCTGTGGACGTTGATAACAGCAATCTTTCTCTCACTATCGGCAGGAGCGTCCGCCTTTATCTTTAGCTGAACTGTGCCCAATTTCATGCCTGTTCTTTAAGACATCAATCCTATTTCTTGAACTCCCCATCGAATTTGATGACCCCCTGCATCTTACCGGGGAAATTTAACTCCTGCGGATGAGGAGCATCAATATACTCCTCAAAACCCGGCGGAGGTCTATTGTCAGGTGATGCAGGCTTCTGTGATGGCACTGCTGCACCAGACGGCGAAGGTTTCTGGGACCCGTAGAATTTCCGCTCCGACATTTGGATTTGGCCAATAACAGCAACGGGCGGACTATACACAAAAGGCGGCGAACCGTTATCTCCAACCGCATTCAGCATCAGATATCGCTTTCTGTATATGGCCATGGGTTGGCTGGATGAGTGCCCCACCCCCCTGGGATGGATTTACAAACGCTCCCGCACCGCTGCCAGCAGGTATTTTTTCAGCTCGTCTCGCTCCTGCTGATGTGCGAAGTGCGCCTGCTTGTGGTGGTGTCCGCAGAGCACGGACAAATTCCGGATCGCATCGGCTCCCCCGCAGCTCAGAGGAATGATGTGATGCACTTCGACATAGGGTTCGCCTCGGTCATCGCTGAATGTGTTCCGACAATTCCCATACATGCACTCCCGCCCCAGCTTGTTTTTGGCATCCTGAACCAGCGCCCTGTCGTGATCCAGCACCTCGATTAAATATTCCTTTGTGGGCGAGCGCACCGGCAATAATTCCAGCTCTCTCCAGTTCATATCGATATTTTCATAGCCCAAGAGCACGTCGGCACACAGGGTGTAATGTCCGCGTTTGTCTTTATCAAAAGTCAGAAACTTCAGGTCTCGCAATTTCTGCAGCAGGCTCTGAATCGTATTGTGCGGAGTCTGTCCCCCGATACCGATATTTTCATACTGGCCGTAGGTCTGATTGAGCTCTTTCAGGCTGAAGGTGCGCCTCTGGCGCTCATTGCAGAAATTGACGATCAAATCGCGCAGCCGATCCCGCTGGGTCATTTCCCAAGCCCCCCCCGATCCCGATGGCCGCCGAGCATAGCGAATCCGGGATCCGAATGCCAGCGAGCCATAAAAAGCCGTCGAGAGCACAGGCAAATGGGTGTGATCCAGTTCACACATTGAAAAACCGTTTGGCTGCATTCTGTTCGTCTGAACCTGTTACTGGAGGCCTGAGGCGATGGATCGCTCCAGCGAAATCGACACATCCAACCTGAACTTGGCGGAACTCAAGATAGTTGCTGAGAAGGCCGAGAGGGCTCTGGACAGCTGCATGACTATTTACGATCAAATCATGACCAAACTGGAAGTTCAGCTCAGGATCAACATGCTTTCTGCCGCCACCGTTCTGGGACTGCTGTCCTCAAAGATTGATGTGCTCATCATCCCCCTCAGCATTCTGCTCGCCGGGAACATAGCGGCAGCCATCGCGGCATTAATAGGAAGCAGGGCAATCAGAATCGCATTTTCAGGCTCTGCATGGAGTGATTTTGAAAACTACAGAGATATTTACGGGGGCGATGAGAGGGGATTGCTCAGATATTCAATAGCTGTATGTTTGGAAAAAATTTCGAGCGTTATTGACGTGACCAACAGCAGGGGAAAATGGCTCAATATTTCTTTGCGGATATTGACTGTCACAATCATGCTTTCGGTCGCGACACTGGCTTATTCAGTCAGCGGCCTGCCCTGGTTTTAATTCAACTGCCTTGAAGAAAAATGCTGTCTACGTCGAAACAATTTTGTCTTGCAGTCCCGGCGGCGGCAGGGGCGCCTTGTCCTGCTCGGCCTTCTCAGATGCGGAAGGTCTTTCTCGCTGAGGCATTCTCTCCGAGCGGGAAGCACTCCCACCACCGGCGGAGTCCTCAGATTGGGAGGGGGTTGCGGGCTGCCGGGGGTCTTGTTCTGACATCACTCAACTCAGAAAAATCAACCAAAGCCGGGCGACTATACCCCAAATCGCCCGCCCCGAAACGACCGGCGCCACCGCACCCTCAGCAGCTTTGATACCAATTCACCCCCTCCTCCTGTTCGCACTGCATCTTGTTCTGGTAGTAGAGGCAGTTCAGGTGGGCGAGGGATTCGCCGGTGGCCATCATCAGCGTGTCGTCCTGGATTTTCCGATGAAACAGCGCATCAAACACATCCACGGCGCGGCGGGGTTTTTCCCGACACATGTTCCACAGCTTTTCCAGCCCCTCCTCATGCCCCTGGATCAATTGCTGCATGCGCCGGTGCATCCCGACAAACGGCGGGCCGTGTGCGGGCAGCACGAGGACTTGATCGCTGATCTGCTTGGGCAGCCGCCGGCAGGACTCCAGCCAGTCGCCCAGCGGGTTGCCCCAGGGCTCGGTCGGGAACACGCTGACGTTCGAGGTGATTTCGGGCAGCACCTGATCGCCGGAGATCAGCACCTGCAATTCCTCGCAGTACAGGCACAGGTGTTCGGGGGCGTGGCCCCGCCCCTCGACGATGCGCCAGCGGTGCGTGCCCAGATCCAGCTCGTCGCCGTCCCGCAGACGCCGAAACCCGGCGGGCAGTTTGTAGATCATCGAGCCGTAGCGACCGAAGCGCTCGCAGTAGCTGTCGATCTGGCGCTGCTCGTAGCCGGCCCGGCGGTAGAACTGCACGGCCTCCTCGGGGACGTCGCCGGGGCGGTCGCTGACCAGCATCCGGCACTGGTAAAAATCCGTGCGCGACATCCACAGCTCGACGCCCCACAGACGCGTCATCCAGCCGGCCAGGCCGATGTGGTCGGGGTGCATGTGGGTCACCACGACGCGCTCAAGCGGGGCGCTGTCAAAGCGCTGGGCAAAGATTTTCTCCCACAGCGAGCGGGTCTCGGCGGTGTAGACGCCGGTGTCGACGGCGGTCCAGCCGGTCTTGCCCTCCAGCAGATAAAGGTTGATGTGATTGAGCGCAAATGGCAGCGGCATGCGCAGCCAGTAGACCCCCTCGGTGACGCGCGTCAGGTTTCCGGGTTCGGGAATGTTCTTCTGCAGCGGGTAGTGCAGATCGGGGTTGCGAGCCATTGCAGCCGCCTCGCCAGAGTGCGGCATTATTCCACAGCGACCCCATGCGGCGGCTAATATGCACCCGCCAAAATGCGGGGAGCCCCCCCCCCTTGCAGACCTTGCAGACCAGCGAACTGCGCGAGCTATTGGATCTGGCATCGGAGGCGGCGCGCCAGGCCGGCGCCTACCTGCGCAGCAGCCGCCCCGAGGTGGCCGCGCACGTCGGCCGCGACATCAAGCTCGTCCAGGATGTCGAGGCCGAAAAAATCATCCTGGGCGTGCTCGAATCGAGCCGACTGGCGGTGCTGGCCGAGGAGAGCGGCGGCGCCGACCTGGGCGATGCCCCCTGCTGGGTGATCGACCCGCTCGACGGAACCTACAACTACTACCGCGGCATGCACGACTGCGCGGCCTGCGTCGGGCTGTGGATCGGGGGCGCACCCCGGCTGGGGGCGATCCACCACCTCGGCGAGGACGCGCTCTACACCGGTGCGGCAGGGATAGCGGCCGAGCGCGACGGGGCCGCCGTGCGCCCCGCCGGGACCGGAACACTCGAGCGGGCGGTGCTGACCACCGGCATCACGGCGCGCTCCAATCTGGATGCGCAGACCCTGACCCGGCGCGTGCAGACCTGGTCGGCATTCCGCAAGGTGCGCATGTGCGGCAGCGCCGCCTCGGCGATGCTGCACGTCGCCTCCGGGGCGTGCGACGTCTACACCGAGGTGGATGTCATGCCCTGGGACGTCTGCGCCAGCTCGGCGATCCTCGAGGCGGCCGGCGGGGCGCATCACTGGACGCCGGCAGCGTCGGGTCACGAGGGCGCCTGGGATTTTGCCTGCGCCGGCAGCCCGCAACTGCTGCGGCTGTTTCTCGACGCTCAGGAAACCGCCCGGCAAACCGCCCCAAAATAACCGCCCTGAAATAACCCCCCGGGGGCGGGCGGCCCCGGGAGCAGAGTCAGTGCGCCGCGGCGGGGCAGTCGCGGAAGATCTCCTCAATGCCCTCGAGGACATCCTCGGGCAGCTTGACCTCCCAGCTGGCGATGGCCAGCTTGAGCTGCTCCATCGTGGTCGCCCCGATGATGTTGGCGTGCACAAAACTCTGCCGGTTGACGAAGGCCAGCGCCATCGTCGCCGGGTTGAGGCCGCTGTCATCGGCGAGCCGCAGGCAGCGCTCGATGGCCTGCTGCGCCTGCGGGGTTTCATAGCGACCGAGGCGCTGGAACATCTGCTTGCGCGAGCCCTCGGGGAGGGCGCCGCCCCGGTACTTGCCGGTGAGATAGCCCTGCGCCAGCGGCGAGTAGGCCAGCAGCCCGACGCCGCTGCGGTAGGCAAATTCGCTCATGCCGAATTCATAGCTGCGCGCCACCAGGCTGTAGACGTTCTGCACGCTCTGCACGCGCGCCCAGCCGTTCAGGTCGGACAGGCGCAGGTATTCGCTCAGCCCCCACGGCGTCTCGTTGGACAGCCCGATGTAGCGCACCTTGCCCGAGCGCACCAGGCCGTCGAGCGCCTCCAGCGTTTCGGCGATTTCGATCGCCTCGGCCTCGTAGTGCCGGTAGCCCGGGCTGCCGGCCCCGAACAGCGACAGCCTCCGGTCGGGCCAGTGCACTTGGTAGAGGTCGATGTAGTCGGTCTGCAGCCGCTCGAGGCTGGCGTCGACGGCCTGGTTGATGTTGTCGGCGTTGAGCACCGAGCCGCCGCGGATCCACTCCGAGTTGGTGCGCCCCGAGACCTTGGTCGCCAGAAACACGTCCCCGCGCGTGCCCCGCTGGGCGAACCAGTTGCCGATGATGGTCTCGGTCTTGTAGCTGGTCTCGGGCGAGGGCGGGATGGCGTACATCTCGGCGGTGTCGAAGAAATTCACGCCCTGGCTGAGGGCGTAGTCCATCTGCTCGAAGCCCTCCTCCTGGGTGTTCTGATTGCCCCACGTCATCGTCCCGAGGCAGATCAGGCTGACCTTCTCCCCGCTGGTGCCAAGCTGCCGATATTCCATGTCCCCGCCCCGCAGTCGAGTTTTCAAGGGCGCCGAGTATTGCACAGCCGCACCGGGGCGCCGGAGCGCCGCCGGGGCTGCCTATAATCCCGCCGGAAAAACAACCGGCCTCTGGTGCGGACATGGGCGTCAAGATGGTGATGGCCGTCACCCATCCCGACTGGTTCAGGATGCTGCGCGAAAAATCGCGCAGAGAGGACCTGGACGAGGTCAACTTCTGGTCGCCCAACGCGGGTCAGAGTTTCAAGGCGCTGCAGCCCGGAGAATTGTTTCTGTTCAAGCTCAGGGGCTCGGACAAAATCGCCGGCGGCGGGGTGTTTTCGCACGCCAACAGCGCCCCCTGCTCGCTGGCCTGGAGCGCCTTCGGCGAGAAAAACGGCGCGCACAGCCTGGTGCAGCTGAACCAGAGAATGCGCTCGCTGCACAGGGACGATCTGCCGCCCGACGAGGATTTTGAAATCAGCTGCCGCATCCTGACCCGGCCGTTCTTTTTCGCCGACGAAGACCATCTCACAGTCCCGAGCGACTGGAGTCACAAAATCCTCAACTACAAGACCTATTCAACCGACGAGGATGTGGGCAAAAAACTGTGGGACGACGTGCTGGTGCGGCTGCAGGGCATGCCGTTCTTCGAGGCGAACGAGAAAGTCCTGGCGACCGGTGCACCGCAGATCATCCGGACCCGCCTCGGCCAGGGCGGCTTTCGCATCCTCGTCACCGACATCTACCGCCGGCGCTGCAGCGTCAGCGGCGAGCGCACGCTGCCCGCACTGGAGGCGGCGCACATCCGCGCCAGCGCCGAGGGCGGCTCCTGCGAGGCCGGCAACGGGCTGCTGCTGCGCAGCGACATCCGCAAACTGTTCGACGAGGGCTACGTCACCGTCAACGAGGACCTGCGCTTTGAGGTCAGCGACAAAATCTACAGGCGCTACGGCAACGGCAAAAGCTACTACGCCCTCAGGCACAGGCAGATCCTGCTGCCCGACAACCCCGACTTCCACCCCAAAAAAGCATCCCTGCGCTGGCACAACGAGCAGCGCTACAAGGGCTGACCCTGAACTCCCTGAGCGCCCCCGACGCTGACCGCTTCGCCCCGCACCCGCTGCTGGGGCACCCGCACGCCCAGACGATCCTGGCCAGCCTGAAGATCCGCCGCCCGTCGATCCGCAGGCGCGTGCAGTCCCTGCTGATCCACTCCCAGGTGCGCCGCCTCGAGACCCCCGACGCCACCCTCGAGGCGCACGTCTCGCCGCAGCCGGAAACTCCCGACGCCCCGCTGGCGGTGATGCTGCACGGCTGGGAGGGCTCGCACGAATCGCTCTACCTGATGGAGCTCTCCGGGCATCTGTTCAGGGCGGGCTTTGCCGTGGCCAGGCTCAACCTGCGCGACCACGGCGGCACCCACGCCCTCAACGCCGAGCTGTTCAACAGCACCCGCCTGCGGGAGGCCGTGGACGCCGTCGTCCTGCTGCAGCGGGACATCCAGCCCTCCGCCCTGATGCTGTGCGGCTTCTCGCTGGGCGGCAACTTTGCCCTGCGCATCGGCTCTGCCGCCCCCGACGCCCTGCCGCTTCATGCCATTGCCGCCATCTGCCCGCTGGTGGATCCGGTCGCCGCCATGCCCGTGATGGACTCGCTGGCGGTCTACCGCGGCTACTTCCTGCGCAAGTGGCGCCGCTCGCTGCACGCCAAGCAGGCCGCCTGGCCCGAGCGCTACGACTTCACCGAGGCGCTGCCGCTGGGCAGCATCACCGAGATGACGCACTACTTCGTCAGGCGCTACACCGACTACCCCAGCACCGAGGACTACCTCAACGGCTACGCCGTCACCCCGGCCGTGCTGGACGGCCTGCGCGCCCCGACCTACGTCCTGATGGCCGGCGACGACCCGGTGCTGCCCGATGAATCCGCCAGACTGCAGCGGCCGGACAGCCCGATCGAGCTGCTGGTCACCGAGCGGGGCGGGCACTGCGGCTACCTGGGCCCAAGCGCCCCGCCGTGGTTCTGCCACTGGGCTCTGGAGCGGCTGCGGCGGCACCTTTATACATAATGCGCACCGTCGAAAAAGCCTGACGGACACCCCTTGCGCGACTATTCCCCGCCCCTGGAAGACATGCGATTCTGGCTCGACCGGGTGCTCGGATGCCCGCAGCAGTGGCG
>MEIF01000005.1 GCA_001750645.1 Gammaproteobacteria bacterium AqS3 | reverse complement strand
CGCTGTTCGAGTGGTTTCTCAAGAACGACGAGCTGGGCGACCCGCTCGTCAACGAGGATCACATCCTCAGCTTCGGCTGGGCCGAGCCCGATCAGATCGCCCAGGTGCGCGAGTGCTCGCTGCGCGCCAACCGGGTGCTGAGCGAGCTGTTTCTCGGCATCGGCATCACTCTGGTCGACTTCAAGCTGGAGTTTGGCGCCGGCACCGACGGCGCCCTGTATCTGGGCGATGAATTCACGCCCGACGGGTGCCGGCTGTGGGATGCGCAGACCCAGGAAGTGCTCGACAAGGATCGCTTCCGCCACGACATGGGCGCCGTGGTGGACGCCTACGAACAGGTCGCCCGGCGTCTCTCCCAGACCGAGGGACAGTAGCCGTGGCGGGCGCCGGCGGACCGGCGGGCTATGAGCTGCGCGGGGATGCCGCACAGCGGGCCCGCACCAAAATCGGCATCGTGTTCACCGCCTGGCACAGCGAGTATGTCGACGACATGTTTGAGCGCACCGTCAAGGTTCTCAGACACCACGGCGTCGGCGCCATTGAATCCGCCAAGGTGCCCGGTGCCTTCGAGCTGCCGCAGGGCATTCAGATGATGCTCGCCGCCGCAGAGGTCGAGGAGGCGCAGCCGTTTGACGCCGTCATCGCCCTCGGGGTCATCCTGCGCGGCGAAACCTCGCACTACGACGTCCTGGCACAGACGGTCACCGACGCCCTGATGCGCATCTCGCTCGAGGAGCTTGTCCCGGTGATCTTCGGCGTGCTGACGGTCGAGGACGAATCCCAGATCGCCCCCCGCCTCGGGCGCTCCGAAGACGCCGCCCGCGCGGCTCTGTATATGAGCGAGCTCGGCAGCGCAGGGGTTTCTTGAGCGTCTCCGGCGGGTCAGTGGCGCCCAAGACGCGCACCTACGCCATGCAGATGCTCTACCGCTACCGCATCGATCCCCTGGCGGCCGAGGACATCTGCCCGAAGCCCGAGCACGCCGCCGGCTCTGAAGCGCGCGCCTATCTCGAGGGCGCATTCGCCGACCTGCTGCTTCCCGAGACCGGCGTTGAGGCGCTGTGGCGCAGGCACACGCTGGGGCGCAGCCAGGTGGACGACATCAGCTGGGCGATTCTGCAGATTGGCACGTGGGAGCTGGAGCACTGCCGGGAGATTCCGGTCGCGGTCAGCATCAACGCCGCGGTCGATCTGGCGCACCAGTTCGGGCCTGAGAACGCCTACAAGTTTGTCAATGCCGTGCTGCATCAGGTGGCCCGATGCGGCGGGCGAATCCCGGGCTGAGGCCCGTGGATGAATTCGAGCTGATTCGGCGCTTTTGGATCGAGCCCTTCGCCGCAGGCGTCAGGGCGGCGGGCTCGGGCGTGCGCCAGGGCCCCGGTTCGGACTGTGCCGTGCTGCTTCCGGCGCCCGGCTGCGAGCTGATCATCTCCAGCGATGTCTTCAATTCGGGCATCCACTTTCGCGAGGCCGACTGCCCCGAGTGGCTGGGCGGCTATGCGCTGACGGGCGCGCTCAGCGATCTGGCCGCCGCAGGCGCCGAGGCGCGCTGGTTCACGCTGTCGCTGAGCCTGCCGGAGATCGATGAAGCCTGGCTGGCGGGTTTGTCCGCCGGCATGCTCGGCTGTGCGCGCTCGGCCGGGGTGGCGCTGGCGGGAGGGGACGTCTCGCGCGGACCGCTCAGCCTGGCGCTGACCGTGCTGGGTCAGGCCCCCGCCGGCAGCGCTCTGCTGCGCTCGGGAGCCGCCCCGGGCGATGCGGTTTACGTCAGCGGCGCCCTGGGCGGGGCTGCGCTGAATTGGGCGCAGGGCAGAGCGCCCGAGGCGGCGCCGCTGCGGCTGGATCTGGGCGCGCGGCTGCGCACCCTGGCGAGCGCTGCGGTGGATCTGTCCGACGGATTGCTGGCTGACCTGGGGCACCTGGTGCGCAGCAGCGGCTGCGATGCGCACTTGGACTGGAGTCGCATCCCGCTGGCCGCAGGGCTCGCCGGTGTCCCGGACGCCGCGCGCTGGGCGCTGGCCGGGGGCGGGGACTACGAGCTGTGCTTCACGGCGCCGGCGGGGCGCCACGGGGACATTCGGGCGCTGGGCGAGGAATTGGGCATTGCGATCGCGCACATTGGCGAGCTGCGCCCGGGCAGCGGGAAAATCGAGGTTCGGGATGTCGACCTGGACGCGCTGCAGGCCGCTGGATACCGGCATTTTCGGTAATTTGGGCATCAACTTTCGGGTGTGATCCGGATCACAGTTTCCCGACGGCAATGCCCTCAGAATGGCGTCCCCGCAGACACTGGTGGACGACATGCCGCAAGCCGTGCTCTTGAGCGAGCCCCCGCGCCCCGTTGCCGCCGGCCCCGGTCTGCCGGAGCCGGTCGTGCTGCCCGCACAGGGCGAGCGGGTGCATGCGCTGCTGCCCTGGCAGGATTCGATGCAGGTGTTTGAAGGGCCGCTGGCCATGCGCCGTCCCTGGCAGCTCCACTGGGTTCAGCGCCGGGGTGATTTTTGGTTTCACCTGCTCGACCTTGACGGGCACCCCTCCGACTGGCGCTTTGCCTATCGAATCTGCGCGGCTGAATCGGACCGCCTGGCGGTCATGGCCGCCGCAGTGCCCGCAGCGCTGCTGGAGCGTGCCGGGGACGAGATCGCGGCGCGCGGATGGCGCATTGAGCGGCTGGTCCCCGAGGTGCTGCTGCAGGGGCTGGAGTCCGACCCCGGTGCGGTCTTCGGTTTGCCGCCCAGCGCCAGCCTGATCGCCGCCGACGGATCCCGGCGGCGAGTCGCCCTGGCGGCGGCGGCGCTTGCACCGGCATCGGCCCTGGCCGTCTACGTGCTCTGGCCGAGTGCGGCCCCTCCGATCGAGCAGGTCCGGCAGCAGCAGCCCCAGGCATCGGTCGAGGTCAGCCTGGACGACTGGCACGGGGGCGGAGCCTTCACCGCGGCGTGGCCCGAAACCCTCGGTGCGGTGCTGCCGCAGCGCACGGTGCTGCACCGCTACGACCTGGAGATCTCAGGCCGCTGGACGCTGACGGGTGCGGCGCCCGACCCGGCCGAGCTGGCACAGCTCATGCAGGCGCTTGAGCGCCACCAGCCCCTGCTGATCAGCAGCGTCAACCGCCAGGGTTCGCTTGAATTCGAGATTCGCGGCCGTGCGCCCTAGCGCCCTGCTGGTCATGGGACTGCTGTCTGCGGCGCTGCTCTGGGGCGATGCGCGCGAGGACTGGCACGAGCGTCTCGGCGCCTGGGTTCTGCAGCACGGGCTGCAGCTGGTCGAACTGCGCACCGAGGCGTCGAGCCACGGGACGCTCGCCCTCGTCCGGCTGAATCTGCGCATCGCCGGCAGCTGGGACGACTACATGTCGCTGCGCCGGCATCTGCTCCAGTCCGAGGCGCCTCTGCGCATTGAGCGGGAGTCGGTCAGCGCCGATCTGGACGGCGTGCGCGCCGCCCTGGTGCTGGCCGTGGCGACGGGAGAGTGAGCGTGCGCGGGCTGATTGTGCTGCTGGGGCTGCTGGGCTGCCTGCAGGGCGCCGCACAGAGCGCCCCGGATTCACCCGCCCCCGCAGCGCCGCGCAATCCCTTTTCACCGGCGGCGGGTCCCGAGCGGCAGCCGGTGCTGCGCGCCATCGTCAGGGGCGAGCGCGCTCTTGCGGTCATCGAGTTTCAGGGCGCCGTCCAGGTGGCGCTGGCGCCGGGAGCTGTCCACGCCGGCTGGAAGCTGGTGCGCATCAGGGAGCTGAGCGTGCTGCTGCGGCGCGCGGGGGTCGAAGTCGAGGTCGCCCTGCCGGAGGCCTCTCCATGACTGTCCGGGGAATCCTGCCGCTCGCCTGTCTGGCGCTGTTGCTGGCCGGCTGCACCGGCGCCTCGCTCGATCGCGAGCAGCTGCCCGCCGATGCCGTGATCGACCGCTGGCTCAGCGACCTCGACCCGCTGCCGGAGGACGCGCCCGGGGAAGGCGGGGCTGCCGCCGAATCCTCGGACAGCGCCGCACCCGGCGTGCAGATTCGCGCGCGCGGGGCGCACCTGGACGTGCTGGTGCGGGCGCTGGCCGAATCGCTGGGCTACGGCGTCGCCGTCAAGGGCACGGCGCGCCAGAGCATTACCGCCGATCTCGAGGATGTCTCGCTCGACGAGGCGCTTTCCGTGCTGCGCCTGCTGCAGCCGGAGGCGGGGATCGAGGTGATTCAGGGAGACGTCATCGCCGTGTCCGAGGGGGCGCTGCAGCGGGACGCCCTGCTGAGGGCCGAGCGCATGCCGCTGCGGCACCGCTCCGCCGACAGCGTCATCGAGGCCCTGCGCGGCGCCCACCCGGATGTGCAGATCTCGGCGCTGCGGCGCGACGGCGCCCTCTGGGTGCGCGGCTCGCAGGCCGCCCTGGGGCGCGTGCGCGAGCACCTGGGGCTGCTCGACATTCCGCGCCGGCAGATCTTCATCGAGGTCTTCATCGTCGAGCTCAACCGCAGCGCCCTGGAGCAGCGCGGGGTTCGCCTGGGCGGCGAGGACGGCAAGAACGATCGCGTCCGGGGCGACCTCGGCGGGGACGACGCCAACCTGCTCCTGGACATGCCGCTTCAGCCCGTGGCCGCCGGGATATTCCTGGCCAACCGAACCGGCAGCCTGCGCCTGCAGCTGCAGTGGCTGCAGAGCCGCGGCTGGAGCAAGATCCTGTCCAACCCGAGAATTTTCGTGCTGGACGGCGAGCGCGCCGAGATCTTTGAGGGCAAGGAGGTGCCGTATGAAACCTCCAGCGGCAATGCCGGAACCAACACCGAATTTCGCGAGGCCGGGCTCAAGCTGGAGGTCGCCCCGCGCGTGCTCGTCGGCGGGCGCATCGCACTGGAGCTGCTCATCAACCAGGACAGCGTCGCCGAGGGGCAGAGCAACCCGGTCATCACCAAGCGCTCGCTGCGCACCCGTGTCGAGGTGGCCTCGGGCGCCACGCTGGTGCTGGGCGGGATCAGTTCGCGCGCCCGGGAGGGCTCCGGCAGAGGACTGCCCGGCGTCGAGCGAATCCCGCTGCTCAGAAGGCTGCTGGGCGGCGAGTCGGATTCGCTGCGCTCGAGCGAGCTGCTGGTGTTCGTCCAGCCGGTGGTGCGGTGAACTCCCCCATCCAGTGGGTCAATGCCCTGATTGAGCGCGCCCGCCGGCTGCACGCCAGCGACATCCACCTGCTGCCGTCGCCGCCCGGGGTGCAGATGCGCATCGACGGCGTGCTGCAGCCGATCGATCTGGAGGGCGGGTTTCTCAAAGACCACTACGGCCAGGTCGTCGGGCGCATCAAATTGCTGGCCGGCCTCAACATCGCCGAGAGCCGGCTGCCCCAGGACGGCGCGCTGCAGTCGGGGGGAGTCCACATTCGCGTCTCCAGCCTGCCGGTGGTGCAGGGCGAGCGGCTGGTGCTGCGGGTGCTGGGCGGCTCGGTGCAGGAATACACGCTGGACTCGCTCGGCATGACGGAGCGCCTGAGGGGTCAGCTCGAGCGCGCCCTGGGACAGCCCCAGGGGATGATCATCGTCACCGGCCCGACCGGCTCGGGCAAGACCACCACGCTCTACAGCTGCGTCCGGGCGCTGGTGCACCGCCGGCTCAGCATCCTCAGCGCCGAGGACCCGGTCGAGTCCCCCATTGAGGGCGTTTCCCAGGCGCAGGTCAGGGAGGACATCGGCCGGGGCTTTGATGTTCTGCTGCGGGCTTTTCTGCGCCAGGACCCCGACGTCCTGATGGTCGGCGAGATCCGCGATCTGACGACCGCCCTGATGGCGGTGCGCGCCAGCATGACGGGTCACCTGGTGCTGAGCACGCTGCACACCAACAGCGCCGCCGGGGCGGTTGTGCGCCTGGTCGAGATGGGCGTCCAGCCCTACCTGGTCGGCGCCTCGCTGTCGCTGGTGCTGGCACAGCGCCTGCTGCGCCGCCTGTGCTCCTGCGGCGGCTCCGCCGACTGCGAGTCCTGCCTCGGCAGCGGCTACTCCGGGCGCGTCCCGGCCTATGAGTCGGTCGAGATGACCGACTCGATACGCCACCTCATCGCCCAGGACATCCAGGGCGAGGCGCTGGCCGAGCACCTGCACCAGCGCCCGCTCCTGGACGATTCGGCGCGCGCGCTGGTCGATGCAGGACAGACCAGCCTCGACGAATACCACCGGGTGCTGGGGACGTGATCTGGATCTGGTCGGGGGAGCACAGCGGCGCCCTGAGGCGCGGTCGGCTGGTCGCCCCGACCCTGGATCAGGCGCGCGCGCACCTGCGCTCGCTCGCCGTGCGCCCGATGCGCCTGCGTGTTGAGCGCGCCCTCGAGGGCTCCCTCGTGCACAGCCAGAATCACAGGGCGCTGCCCATGCTGCTGCGCAAGCTCGGCATGATGCTGCGCGCCGGAATGAGTCCGGCCCAGGCCCTGCAGCACCTCGCCGGCGACGCCCCCAAGGCGCTGGCCGAGGCGCTGCAGCAGATCGTGCTGGAGCTGAATGCGGGCCACGGTCTGCGCCGCGCCTTTGAGCGCGCCGATCTCAGCGATGCGGCGCTGAGCGCCGCCCTCGGTGCGGCCGAGCTCTCCGGCAACCTGGCCGAGGTGGTCTCGGCGCTGGCGGATATGCAGCAGAACCGCGCCGAGCTGCTGCGGGCGCTGCGCAGCAGCTTCACCTATCCGGCGGTGCTGCTCGGCATGGGCGCCGGGCTGTGCCTGCTGACCGTGCATCTGCTGGTGCCGGTTTACCGGGACATCTACGCCGACACCGAGTCGCTGCCGGGCGGCACCCAGCTGCTGTTCACCATGGCCGACCTGAGCGCCTCCTCCGGATTCTGGGTCGGGCTGCTGGCGGGGCTCGCCCTGGCGTGGTTCTCCCTGCGGCGGCTCGGCAGGCATGCGCGCACGCACATCCTGCTGCTGCGCACCCCGCTCATCGGCGAATTGATCCGCTCTGCGCTGCTGGCGCACACGCTGCGGCTGCTGGGCACGCTCGGCGCACACGGCGTCGACCTGCACCGCTCGATCGAGGTCTGCCGCGCCCAGGCGCGCAACCCGCTGCTGCTGGACATGCTGGCGGCGGCGCGCACCAACCTGGAGCACGGGCGCGACCTGTCCGAGGTGTTCGTCGACGCCCACCTGGGCGCCGATCTGCCGGCGCTGCTGAGCATGTCGGGGCGCACCGCGGATCTGTCTGCGGTCATGCATTTGGCGGCCGAGTACTACGCCGATCGGCTGACCCTGGCCTCGGAGCGGCTGCGCGCCCTGCTCGAGCCGCTGTCGATCAGCCTGATCGGCATTGTCATCGGCTCGATGCTGATGGCGCTCTACCTGCCGCTGTTTTCACTCGGCGAGGCGCTTTGACTTGCGCCCGCTCCAGCGCCGCGCCACGTAGATGCGGTGACCCAGCACCCCGACCGCATAGCCGACGACGGCCAGCAGCACACCTGCGGCGATCGATCCGATGAACAGTTCGGCGCCGATCTGGCCGATGCTGTCCAGCACGCCCGGGTCGGGTGCGGCCCCGCCCTCGGCCGCCGGCGGACGCATCAGGATCCACCCGCCCAGCAGGGTGTTGACGTAGAGGATGGGGACGATGGTGATCGGGTTGGTGATCCAGACCATGGCTGCGGCCACCAGCAGGTTGCCGCGCACCAGCACGGCCAGCGCCGCGGCCGGAACCGTCTGCAGCGGTATCGGGAGCATGGCGCAAAAACAGCCGATCGCCATGCCCCGGGGAACGCTGCGCCGGCACAGGCGCCACAGCTCGGCACGGCCGGCGAAGCGGCGTATCCAGCCCAAGCCCGGGCGGCGAGCCAACTCGGCGGGACTGGTGTTTTGCAGCATTCGCTTGATGCGGTCTTGCAGCGGCGGCATCGGGCGTCAGATGACCGCAGGCGGCGGATGATAGCACCGGCGCGCGCGTGAGCCCGCTGCTGCGCGCCGTCTGCACCGCCCTGTGTTCGGGGGCTCTGGCGGCGCATCTCTGGGTTGAGATTCCGTCCATCGGCGGGGCCGGATGGCTGCTGGCGGCGGCGCTGGCGGGCATTGCCCTGGGCGCCGCCTCGCAGCGCTGCACCAGCGTCGGGGTTGTGCTGCTGGCCGGCCTGGGCGGGGCGCTGAATGTCTGGCAGGCTGCCGGCGGCGTTCTCGAGCAGCGCTACCACCTCGACACCTCGGAGCGCGAGACCGTCATCTCAGGCTGGGTCGACGGGCTGACTGTGCAGAAGCCGGATCAATTCGGCGGCGGGCTGGTGACCCGGCTGGTGCTGCAGAGCCGGGACGAGGACGATCTGCGCTGGCTGGTGTTCTGGCGCAACGCCCCGCAGATCGCCCCCGGGCAGTGCTGGGAGCTGCGCGTGCGCCGCTCCGAGCTGCGCTCGCGCGGCAACCCCGGCAGCTTTGACCTGGCGCGCTGGTCCGCGCGCGACCGGCTCGCCGCCAGCGCCGGCGTCCTGGAGGCGCTGCGGCGCTGTCCGGATCGGGCCGCACCCGTCGACGCACTGCGCCAGCGGCTCGGTGCGAGGCTGCGCGACGAGCTGAACGGCGGCGTGATTGCACTGTCGCTCGGGGACGGCTCGGGGCTCAGCGAGGTGCAGTGGGAGGCGCTGCGGATCACCGGGACGCTGCACCTGGCGGTGATCTCGGGGATGCACATCGTCCTGATCGCCCTCCTGCTGTGGTGGGCGGGCGTGCTGATCATGCGCCTGCCGGGTCTGCGGCAGGGGCTGCTGCTGCGCCCCCGGGCCGACTGGCTCAGCGTCCCGGTGCTGCTCGGCGTGCTGGGCTACGCCCTGCTGGCGGGCTGGGACACCCCGGTGCAGCGCTCCTTTCTGATGCTGCTGGTGCTGTTCGGCGACCGGCTCACGGCGATCCCCATTCCGCCGTCGGATCGCTGGCTGGCGGCGTTCACCCTGGTGCTCTGGGCCGACCCGCTGGCGCCGCTGGCGCCGGGGTTCTGGCTGTCCTTTGTCGCCGTGGCGGTGCTGCTCTTGCTGCAGGTGCGCTACCGCTCCAGACCCGCCGGGCGGCATCGCTGGGCGGTCTGGCTGGGCCGCGCGGTGCATCTGCAGCTGACGCTCTCGCTGGTGCTGGCGCCGGTCATGGCGCTCAGCATCGGCCAGATCCCGCTGCTGGGACCGCTGGTGAATCTCATCGCCGGGGCGCTGTTCAACTGGCTGCTGGTGCCGCTGTCGCTGCTGGCGGCGGCTCTGGCGCTGGTGGTTTCGGATCTCTCGGGGCTGCAGCCGCTCTACGCCTGGGCGTTTGATGCGGTCTACGGGCTGCTCGATGCGCTCGCCTGGGAGCGCACGCTCTGGCGCCTCGAGGGCGCCATCCCGGGGCTGTTCCTGATGGCCGCTGCGGCGCTGCTGCCGCTGCGCTTCTGGGTCCTGCTGCCGCTCGGCGCCGCGCTGCTGTGGTGGTCTGAGGGCCGGCCCCCCGAGGCGCCCAGCCTGACCGTATTCGATGTCGGCCAGGGCAGCTCCGTTCTGGTGCGCTCAGGGGATTATCAGCTGCTCTACGACACCGGCACCGAGCTCATGGCACGGCGTGCTGTGCTGCCGGCGCTGCGCACGCTGGGGGTGCGCCGCCTCGACACCCTCATCATCAGCCACGGCGATTCCGATCACTCCGGCGGGCGCGCTGACATCGTCGAGCAGATGCGGCCCCGGCGCGTCTATGCCGCGGAGGGGCAGGGCGGGGCGCTGCCCTGCATCGAGGGCGTCGGCGGGCAATCTCCCGGCGGCGATCTGCGGTGGCAGGTGATCTGGCCGACCGAGACGGGTCGGGGCAATGAGTCCTCCTGCGTCGTCTGGGTTCGCACCCGCTCGGGCAGCGCCCTGCTGACCGGCGACATCGGCAGGCGCTCGGAGTTTGCGCTGACCCGGCGCTACGGCGCCGCCCTGGCGCCGATCCAGGTGCTGCTGGTCCCGCACCACGGCAGCATCACCTCCTCGAGCCGAACCTGGCTGGAGCACATCGACGCGCACACCGCCGTGGTCAGCGCCGGCTATCCCAGCCGCTTCGGCCATCCGCATCCGGAGGTCTGCCGGCGCTATCGGGAGCTGGGCGTCGAGGTGTACCTGACCGGGCTCTCCGGTGCCATCGACCTTGAGCTGAGCAGCTCGGGAACACCCGGGGTGCGGCACTGGCGCCGCAGCGAGCGCCGCTGGTGGCGCTATCCCGCCGAGGCGTCCGGCGCGCTCGCCTCCGGGTGCTAACATACCGCGCCCCAAAAGCTGACGGGCTGAGCCGCATTGCCGAGCGAACGCGCTTTCAGACTGCAGTCAGACTACTCCGCAGCGGGCGACCAGCCGCAGGCGATTGACGGCCTGATCGAGGGTCTGGAGTCCGGGCTTGAGAGTCAGGTGCTGCTGGGCGTGACCGGATCGGGCAAGACCTTCACCATGGCCAACGTGGTCGAGCGCCTGCAGCGCCCGGCGGTGGTGCTGGCGCACAACAAGACCCTGGCGGCCCAGCTCTACGCCGAATTCCGCGATTTTCTGCCGGAGAATTCGGTCGAATACTTCGTCTCCTACTACGACTACTACCAGCCCGAGGCCTACGTCGCCGCCTCGGACACCTACATCGAAAAGGACGCCTCGATCAACGAGCACATCGAGCAGATGCGCCTGTCGGCGACCAAGGCGCTGCTGGAGCGGCGCGACACGCTGGTGGTGGCCACGGTCTCGGCGATCTACGGCCTGGGCGATCCGAACTCCTACATGAAGATGCTGCTGCACCTCTCCCTCGGCGAGGTGATCGAGCGGCATCAGATCCTGCGCCGGCTGGCCGAGCTGCAGTACACCCGAAACGACACCGACTTCCGCCGTGCCACCTATCGCGTGCGCGGGGATGTCATCGATGTGTTTCCGGCCGACTCGGAGCAGCGCGCCCTGCGCATCGAGCTGTTCGATGACGAGGTCGACAAGCTCAGCTGGTTTGACCCGCTCAGCAGCCAGGTGCTGAGCAAGGTCGCGCGGGCGACGATCTATCCCAAGACCCACTACGCCACCCCGCGCGAGGTCGTCGAAAAATCCATCGAGCAGATCAAGCTGGAGCTGGATGAGCGGCTGCTGTCGCTGCGCGTGGACAACCGCCTGGTCGAGGCGCAGCGCCTGGAGCAGCGCACCCGCTACGACCTCGAGATGCTCTCCGAGGTGGGCTACTGCAACGGCGTCGAAAACTACTCGCGCTACTTCTCCGGGCGCGCCCCCGGCGAGCCGCCGCCGACGCTGTTCGACTATCTGCCGCCCGACGCCCTGATGTTCGTCGATGAGTCGCACATCTCCCTGCCGCAGCTGCGCGCGATGTACAAGGGCGACCGGACGCGCAAGGAAAATCTGGTGCACTACGGTTTCCGGCTGCCCTCGGCGCTCGACAACCGCCCGCTGCGCTTCGAGGAGTGGGAGCGCATCGCCCCGCAGATGATCTACATCTCGGCGACGCCGGGCGACTACGAGAGCGGCCGTGCCGGCGCCGTGGTCGAGCAGATCGTGCGGCCCACCGGCCTGATCGACCCCGAGATCGAGGTGCGCCCGGTCGAGCATCAGGTGCAGGACCTGCTGTCCGAGGCGCGCATCAGGGCCGAGGCGGGGGAGCGCGTGCTGGTCACGGTGCTGACCAAGCGCATGGCCGAGCAGCTGGCCGACTACCTCGATGAAAACGGCGCCCGCGTGCGCTATCTGCACTCCGAGGTCGGCACCGTCGAGCGCGTCGAGATCATTCACGACCTGCGCCGCGGCGAGTTCGACATCTTGGTCGGCATCAACCTGCTGCGCGAGGGGCTGGATCTGCCCGAGGTGTCGCTGGTGGCCGTGCTGGACGCCGACAAGGAGGGCTTTCTGCGCTCGGAATCCTCGCTGATCCAGACCATCGGCCGGGCGGCGCGCCACATCAACGGGCGCGCCATTCTCTACGCCGACGAGATCACCGGGTCGATCAGGCGCGCCATCGCCGAGACCGAGCGCCGACGCGAGCTGCAGATCAGCCACAACAGGCGCCACGGCATCACCCCGCGCGGGGTGCACAAGCGCGTCGCCGAGATGCTCGATCTGGGCGAGTCGGCAAAGGGGCAGAAGTCGGGGCGCGCGGCCAAGACCGGCACGCGCAGCCGCAGCCGCAGCGGGGTGCCCGAGGCGGTGTCCGAGCGCGAGCGGCTCGACGCCCTGGACTCGCCCGCGGCCTACCGGCAGGTGCTGGAAAATCTGGAGGCGCGCATGCACGAATACGCCCGCAATCTGGATTTTGAAAAGGCCGCCGAAATCCGCGATGAAATCCGCGAGATGAAACACTTCGCCGCATAGCGGGTTGTTATGATTTGCGGCTATTGCATGGCGCCATCGGGGCCGGGATCGCATGGGGCACCAAGTGTTGGCGCGCAAGTGGCGCCCGCAGGGGTTTGAGGGCATCGTCGGCCAGGAGCAGACCGTACAGTCGCTGAGGGGCGCCCTGGAGCACAACCGGCTGCACAGCGCCTACCTGTTCACCGGCACGCGCGGGGTCGGCAAGACCACGCTGGCGCGCATTTTCGCCCGCTGCCTCAACTGCACGGCGAGCGGGCGCCCGAGCCCCGATCCCTGCGGCGAGTGCCCGGCCTGCAGGGGCTTTGCCGCGGGCAATTTTCCCGACCTGATCGAGATCGACGCCGCCAGCCGAACCGGCGTCGACGACACCCGCGAGCTGCTTGAGAACGCCCTGTACCCGCCCAGCATGGGGCGCTACAAGGTGTATCTGATCGACGAGGTGCACATGTTCTCGAGCAGCAGCTTCAACGCCATGCTCAAGACGCTGGAGGAGCCGCCGCCGCACGCGGTCTTCCTGCTGGCCACCACCGATGTCCAGAAGGTGCCGCCGACGGTGCTCTCGCGCTGCCTGCAGCTGACCCTCAGGCCGGTGCCGGAGAAGCTGATCAGCGCCCATCTGGCCGATGTTCTGGGGCGCGAGGGGATTGCCTTCGAGCCCGGCGCCATTGAGGAGATCGCCCGCTGTGCCCGCGGCAGCATCCGCGACGGAATGACCCTGACCGACCAGGCCATCAACTTCACCAACGGCAACCTGGGGGCCGACCCGGTGCGCGCCATGCTGGGCTCGCTCGACCGCGGCGTGGTCGCCGGCCTCGCCGCAGCGCTCACCGCCAGGGACGCCGAGCGCGCCCTCGCCCTGTCCGAGCAGATCGGCGCCAGCGGCGACTACCTGCTGGCGCTGGAGGATCTGATGGGGCTGCTGCACCAGGCCGCGCTGATGCAGCTGACCGGGGCGGGCATTGATCCGGCCGGTGCGCACCGCCAGGCCGTCGTCGAGCTGTCCCAGAGGGTGGCCCCGGAGATGCTGCAGCTGCTCTATCAGATCGCCCTGCTCGGCCGGCGCGACCTCGAGCTGGCCTCGGATCTGCGCCAGGGTTTTGAAATGCTGCTGCTGCGCATGCTGGCCTTCACCCCGCATTCCGAGCAGGCTCTGGCCAGCCCGGCGCCCGATTCGGGGGTGTCCGATCCGGCGCCGTCCACTCCAGGGGCCGAGCCGGAACCGCCGCCGCCCGGATCGGAACCGCCGCCCGCAGCTGAACCCGCAGCCGAGCCCGTCCCCGAGCCCGCGCCGCGCGCAGCGGAGCCCGTCTCCGAGCCCCGGCGCGCCGCAGAATCCGATCCGCAGACCGCACCCGGAACCCCCCTCCAGGCGGGCCGGTCGACGGTGCAGGCGCCTGATGCGGCGACACCGGCGAGCTCTCCGGCTGCGGCGGATCGGCAGCAGCGCATCGCCGAGCTGAGGCAGACTCCCGTGGTGCGCACCCTTGCCGAGCACTTCGGGCTGGGCGATGAGCACATCCGGCTGTCGGATGACGAGGGGCTCGGCCTTGACTGACTCGGTGATCGACCGCCTGATGCAGGGGCTCAGGATCCTCCCGGGAGTCGGTCCGCGCACTGCCCAGCGCATGGCCTTCTACCTGCTGCAGCGCAATACCGACGGAGCCCGCGAGCTGCACCGGCTGCTGGGCGATGCGCTCGAGGCGGCGCGCCTGTGTGCGCGCTGTCGCATGCTGTGCGAGACCGAACTCTGCTCGGTGTGCGCCTCCGACCGCCGCGATGCCGAGGTGCTGTGCGTGGTGCAGAGCCCGACGGATCAGTGGAACATCGAGCAGCTGCAGCAGTACAGCGGGCGCTACTTCGTGCTGCACGGCTGCCTGTCGCCGATGGAGCGCATCGGGCCGGATGAGATCGGGGTGCCCCTGCTGCGCGCGCTGCTCGAGCGGTCTCCGCCGAGCGAGGTCATCCTGGCGCTGAGCTACACGCTGGAGGGCGAGACCACGGCCAGCTATCTGCAGGAATTGCTGTCGGACAGCGGTGCGACCGTCTCCAGGCTGTCGCGCGGCGTTCCCCAGGGCGGCGAGCTCGAGTATGTCGACCGGCAGACGCTGGCGCAGGCTCTGCGCGAGCGTCGCGCACTGTGAATCTCAGCTCACCGGAGTGGTCCTGGATAGCCGATGACTCAGCCCTGGCGGCCTTCTGCTCGGGACCGCCCCCCGAGACCTACGCCCTGGACACGGAGTTCTATCACCGCCGAACCTTCTACCCGGTGCCCTGCCTGATTCAGCTGGCGCACGCCGGCGGCTGCGGGCTGATCGATCCGCGCGCCGAGATTGCCGACTGGGGCCCGCTGCAGCGCTGGCTCAACGGCCCCGGGCTGTGCCTGATGCACGCCGCCGATGAGGACCTGCGCATTCTCAGCGCCGTCTCCGGCGCCCTGCCGACGCACCTCGTGGACACCCAGGCCGCCGCCCCCCTGATCGGCGAGCGCTTCCAGGTGGGGCTGGCGCCGGTGGTGGAAAAGTTTCTGCAATTGGAGATGTCGAAATCGGAGCGCGATTTTGACTGGCGCACCCGCCCCCTGTCCGAGTCGCACCAGCGCTATGCCGCACTCGATGCGCTTCTGCTGCTGCCGCTCTGGGACCGGCTGCACGGCGAGCTGGGGGCGATCGACCGGCTGGACTGGGCGCTTGAGGAGGGCGCGCGCATCCTCGCATTGGCGAGCGAGCCGCGCCCGCCCCGCCTGCCCCGCCGCTCCGGCAGACGCGGCGAGATGGCCCCGACCAACCCGCTGATTCAGGCGCTGTCCGAGGCGCGGCTGCAGGTGGCACAGCGGCGCGACATCCCCCAGCCCTGGGTGATGAGCGACGACAGGCTGATGCAGATCGCCCGCTCCGCTCCGCGCGACGCCAAGGCGCTGGGGGCGCTTTTGGGCAAGGATCAAAAGGATCAGCGCATGCGCATGAAGGCCGGGCAGATCTGGGGGCGCTCGCGGCGCGCCGATGTCCAGTCTGAACGGCCGCCCTACATGCCCGGGCACAAGCTGCGCTATGAGCGGCTCAAGGCATGGCGCCAGCAGTGCGCCGCCGAGCTGTCGATCGAGGCCTCGTTCATCGCGACCAACTCCCAGCTGCTGCACTACGCCTGCCATCGCAGGATGCCGCCGCCGCTGGATTCGGGCTGGCGCCGGGAGCAGTTCGGCTCGGGCGCCGAGGCGCTGGATCTGAAATGGTGAACCCGGATTTCTGGAGGGGTCGAAGCCTGGAGGAGTTCTCGCCCGAGGAGTGGGAGGCGCTCTGCGACGGCTGTGCGCGCTGCTGCCTGCACAAGCACTTCGACCCCGACGGCGCCGGCCGGGTGCGCTACACCGGCGTCGCGTGCCGGGTTCTCGACCTGACGAGCTGCCGGTGCACGGACTATCAAAACCGCGTGCCGGGCTGCGTCACCCTGACCCCCGAGTGGGTGCGCGGGCACCTGGGCTGGATGCCCGAAACCTGCGCCTACCGGCTCATCGCCCAGGGGGATGCGCTGCCCGACTGGCACCCGCTCGTCAGCGGCCGCCCCGAGAGCGTGCACGAGGCCGGCATCTCAATCCGCTCCTGGGCGCTGGGCGAGGATGCCGTGGCGGACTGCGAGGAGTATCCGATCCGCTGGGTGCAGTGACCCGGACCGGATCGGGGGCCTGAAACGGCGCGGCTAGGCCGTGTCGGAGGCGGCCTGCCTGTCGGCGGTTTCCCAGTGGTCCGGCGGCCAGTAGTCGAGGTCCTCAACCCGGATGAACGGCCCCTGGATATTGTGATCCGGACCCTGGGGCAGACAGAGAATATTGAGCGAGACGATTTTTGTCATCGGCGTGAAGTCGTCCGGGATGCAGTTGTGATTGTTCGTGGTGACCACCGGCGGGTAGTGCCACCAGATGTCGTACTTGAACTCCTTGATCAGCATCTCGAGCAGCTCTCTGGACTTTTCTTTTCGGTCGTTCTCGAGGTAGAGCACCGGGCGGCTCTTCAGCAGCGTGTTCTCGGAGCCCCGCAGCATCTGTATCTCCATGCCCTCGACATCGGCCTTGATCAGGTGTACTGCGGGATAGTTCATGTCGTCGAGCCTGATCACCTTGATCTCCTCGCCGCTCTCGTATCCCTCTATCAGGTTGACACCGCCCCAGTTGAAGTTGACCGAGTGGGGGTGCGCCACGGGCAGAAACATTTCGCTTTCGACGTCGCCCAGACCGAGCTGATGCGTGAAGACATTCCAGCACTCGTTCAGGGCCAGATTGGCGCACAGCATCTGGTAGATCAGGCGCTGCGGCTCAAAGGCGTGGATGCCGGCGCGCATGCCCAGATGCCTGGCCAGCGGCACGGTCAGCGGGCCGATATTGGCGCCAGCGTCAATGCAGAGCACGGCGCCGCTGGGCGGGAGCACCTGCGTCAGCACCTCGACCTCATCCCGCCCGTACTCGCCGTAGATCTGAAGCGTTCGACCGATGTAGCGGTCGTGGATATTGACGAGCATGCGACCGAACCAGGTCTCGACGATCGTGTAGGCGCTGCCCCGCTGCGGCTGGAAATCCTCGGATGAGCTGTCTTCCGCGGCGCTCGGTGGATTGTGCTGAGTCTGGGCGCTCTCTCGGGGCGGATCGGACTGACTGGATTCGGTCATTCGCACTGTCCCCTGAGAAGCGGACGAACGCAAAAGCATAGCAGAGCGTTATGATTTAGGAGGGAACGTGAAGGCAGAAGTTAGCCGCTTATGTGGAATAATGCGCGCCCTCTGGCCGCTGCGGGTCAACTGTGTTCAAGTCGTTGCGCGGCCTGTTTTCCAGCGATTTGTTCATTGATCTGGGAACTGCCAACACCCTGGTGTACATGGTTGGACACGGCATCGTGATCGACGAGCCCTCGGTTGTGGCGATTCAGACCCAGATGGGAGGGCGCGGATCGAAGGTGGTCGCGGTCGGCGGCAAGGCCAAGGAAATGCTGGGCCGCACGCCCGAAAACATTCGCACGGTGCGCCCGGTTCGGGACGGCGTCGTCGCCGAGCTGGAGGCCACCGAGGAACTTCTGCAGTACTGCATCAACAAGGTTCACAGCGGCAGTTTCCTGCGCCCCAGCCCGCGCGTGATGGTCGGGGTTCCCTGCATGGCCACAGAGGTCGAGAGACGCGCGGTGCGCGATGCCGTTGATTCAGCCGGGGTGCGCCAGGTGCATCTGATCCCCGAACCGATGGCTGCGGCCTTTGGCACCGGTCTGCCGGTGGACAAGGCCACCGGATCGGTGGTGGTCGATATCGGCGGCGGCACGACCGAGCTGGCCCTGATGGCGCTGGGGGGCGTGGTCTGTGCGGATTCGGTGCGCATCGGAGGGGACGGCATGGACGAGGCCATCACAGAATACATTCGCCAGAAGTACAGCCTGGTGATCGGCGAGTCGACCGCCGAGCACATCAAAATTCAGATCGGCTGTGCACACTCGTCGAGCGACAGCCGCGGCATGGATGTGCGCGGTCGCAATATCTCAGAGGGCATTCCGCAATCGGTTCAGGTCTCCAGCGCCGAGATATGCGAGGCGCTGAACGTGCCGCTGGAGGGGATTGCCCGGGCGCTTTACAGCCTGCTGGAGAAGGCCCCGCCGGAATTGTCGGCAGACATCGGCGAGTCCGGCGTCACCCTGACCGGCGGCGGGGCGCTGCTGAGGGACATTGACAAATACCTGAACGAACGCGTGCGTGTGCCGGTGCACATCGCTGAAAACCCCCTGACCTGCGTTGCGGAGGGCGGCGGCAAGGCGATAGAGCGGATAGACGACGCCGGCTGGGATATTGAACTGCTCTAGGGCAAGGCGATGCAGGGAAACCTGAAGAGCGTCCTGCTGGCCTTCGCAATGGCGGCGCTGATTCTGTTTGACACGCAGACCACGCTGCTCCAGCCGATGCGCTACACGGTCGACTCGGCGCTGATCCCGGTGCGCGCGCTGGTCTCGCTGCTGGACGACTCGGTGCGCCGCGTCGGCTCCAACCTGCGCAGCAAGCGCTCCCAGGCGCGCGAGATCACCGAACTCAACCGCGAACTGCTGCTGCTGCGCTGGCAGCTGCTGCGCGCGCGCGAGATCATCCGCGAGAACGAGCGCCTGCGCGCGCTCTGGGTGGTCACGGAGGGTCTGGGCGAGAACGAGGTCATCGGCGCCTCGCTGGCGGCGCCCCCGGATGCGCTGAACCCCGGCATCCTGCAGATTGACCGCGGCAGCCGCCACGGTGTGCTCGAGGGCCATGCGGTGCTGGACAGCTGGGGATTGATCGGCCGCGTGGCCAGCTTGACGTGGCAGGATTCCGAGGTGCTCACCGTCAGCGACCCGGCGCACAGCGTGCTGGCCGAGGTCGCCCGCACCGGCGAGCGAATTTTGCTGCACGGCGGAGGGGTTGACCGGCTGGAGGCGGCGCTGGTGCCGCCGGATTCAGACCTGCAGGTGGGGGATGAGCTGGTGACTTCGGGGCTGGCCGACTACCGGGCCGGTCTGCGCATCGGCACCATCACTCGGGTGAGGACCGCCCCCGAGGGGGACTATCTGCAGGTTGAGGCGAAGATGAGCGCGCGCGCCGACCTGAGCCGGCATTTCATTCTGATTCAGAAACACACCTCGCACCGCACCGCCGGCGCCGCCCGATGAGAGAGCTGGTCATCGAGCGAATCAACATCTGTATTTTGTCGGTCGTCTGCTGTGGCCCGATGTCATGCCCGACTGGGTGCTGCTGGCGCTGCTCTACTGGTCGCTGGCGCTGTCCATGCCGGCGCTCTACTGGGCGGTCGGATTCGGCCTGATGATGGATGCGGTGACGGGCACACCCTTCGGTGTCCACGCACTGGCCTATCTGGTGGCCGTGCAGCTGTGCCTGATGCTGACGCTGCGCGTGCGCCAGTATCGGCGCTGGCAGCAGTCGCTGTTCGTCGGCCTGATGCTTTTGCTGTCTGAACTCCTGCAGCTGACCCTGATGACTCTGCTGACCGAAAACCTCTGGAACTGGCTGCTGCTGTCGAGCTCGATCATCGGGGCGCTGGTCTGGCCGGGGGTCTATCGGCTGCTGCGCCACCTGCGGCGCAACCATCCCGCCGGGTGAGGCGGGCGGTCAGCTGGGCATTGTCTGTGCTGCTCTGCACAGCAGCCGGGGCGCTGCTGCTCTGCGCGCTCGGCCTGCACTGGCTCTACTGGCAGGTCGGCCAGCTTGAGCAGCGCACGGCATGGCTTGAGGATCGCCTCGCCGGTGCGGTCGAGGAGTTCTCCGTCCGGGATATCGACGGCGACTGGGGCGACTGGGGCATTCGCCTTGAGGCGCACCACATCGACCTGGCCGGGGGCGCCAGGGTGCTCTGGAGGGCCCGGGCGGACAGCCTGGTGCTGCGCTTCAACCTGCGCGACTGGGTCATGGGCCGGGACGCCTCGCTGCTGCGGATCGAGGGGCTGAATGTCGATCTGGACTTCACGGATGCCGACGCCGATCCGATCAACTGGCGCGCAGTGCAGCGGGTCATTTCGGACTGGGTCATGAATTCGGGATCGATTGACTCGGCCGTGCTGACCCTCAACCTGCCGGATGGACAGGTGCTGCGGCTCACCCCCATCGATCTCAACTGGCGACAGTTCGACGGCTCGGTGCATCTGCGCCTGGATGCGCATCTGCCGGAGCAGCTGGCGATCCCCGGGCAGCGTCCCCCGCAGCTGCACCTGTATGCGCGCGACCAGGACGACCGCGTCAACTGGCAGCTGCAGCTGGACGACCTCGACGCCTCCGATCTGCTGTCCTTTGCGGGCATTGAGCTGGTCACCGGGATGCAGCTGATCGGCGCGCTGGGCGATGAGGGCTTTCGCATGGCCGGCACCCTGCACCCCAGCAGGCTGCTCTGGAAGAGGCGCGCCGGCCCCGGCGAGCTGCGCATCAATCTCCCGGCGCTGCCGCTGCTGGGTCACCAGGAGGCCGGGGGCGGTTTGAGCCTGGACGCCGATCTCTCGCACCTGAACGTCAACGGTGAGAGCGTGGATTTGGGGGTGCTCTCGCTGAATTGGAGTGAGGACGATGAGATCGCCGTGCAGCTGGATCGCATCGACCTGTCCAGCGGTGTGGCGGCGCTGATCGATATGCGGCTGCTGAGCGATCCGATCAATGCCGGAGTGCGGCAGGTCGATCTGCGCGGGATGATCGGGCCCGTGCACATCCGGCACCGGCTGGGCGCGGATCCGAGCGAGGCCCGCATCCGGGCGCGCTTTGACTCGGTGGAGATCTCCTCGTGGAACTCGGTTCCCGAAATCAGCGAGGTCTCGGGCGTTCTGGACGGCTCGCTGCGCTCCGGGCTGGTGCGGGCGGCATCGGATCGGCTGACGCTCGGCATGCCGAGGCTGTTCAGCAGCATCTGGCAGATCCCCGATATCGGGGTCGTGCTGGGCTGGCGTCTCGACGGCAGGCGGATGCGCTTTCTCACCGAGCCGATCTGCATCAGCTACGACCCCGGCTCGGCCTGCGTTGAGATCGGCCTGCGGCTGCCGCTGGAGCGGCCCCGGGATGTGCGGATGTCGATGTCGGTCGGCATTGCCGAGGGGCGCGGACAATACATGCACGAATTCCTGCCCTCGACCGAGGCGACTGCGGCGGTGTCCGAATGGCTCGGCAGCAGCATCCGCGCCGAGGCCGCCCGGGGCGTGCTGATCTTCGAGGGTCTGCCGGTGCGCATTCATCCGGATCTGCGCCGCAGCCTCAACATGCGTCTGGCCGTCAAGGGCGGCAGGGCGCGGCTCTTCGAGCAGGATGATCTGGTCGAGAACCTGTCCGGGGTGCTCGACTTCAAGCTCAACCGGCATGTTCGGTTCAGTCTGAGCGAGGGCAGGTTTTCAGGGCTGCCGGTGCATCCCGGGGGGCGTCTGGACATCGATCTCAGCCAAGGCGGGGCCGTCGCCCCCATCCGGGTGGACGCCCGCATTGACGCCGATGCCGGCGCCCTGACGGGCGTGATCGGGCGGCTGCCTGTGCCGCAGAACGTGCGCGATCTGTTTTCCGACAGGATGAAGCTGTCCGGCCCGGTCTCGGCCAACGGCCGGATCGGCTGGTCGCTCGGCAACCCGACGGAAACCCTCGATCTGAACATTGACATGATGCTCCAGGGCGTTGACCTCGGCTTCGCCGGCTCGGGTTTCAGGGTGGCGTCCATGCAGGGTCCGCTGCGCTACCGCAATCTCGGGCTGCTGCAGAGCGACGGGCTGCGGGCGCGCGTCTTTGACACCTCGGTGGTGCTGCGGCTGAAAGAGGAGCAGCGAGCCGGGGTCAGCCGGATCGATTTTGACGGCGAGATCCCCATCGATCATCTGCTCGCCTCGCTGGATTTTCCCGAGTCGATTACCCGGCATCTGCAGGGGCCGGTGCGCCATACCGGCACCCTGATCCTGGACAGCGCGCGCGGCGATGTTCTGCCCCTGACGGTGGCGCTCGATCTGGGGCGCGTGCGCACGCAGCTGCCCCCGGCGCTGGATCTGTCGGGCTCCACCGAACCCCTGCGGGTTGACGCCCAGATCAGCCTGGATGAGCGGCAGCGCCCCTCGGTTTACGAGGCGCGCCACGGCGAGCGCCTGGCCGGGCGGGTTGAGTATGAGCAGGATCAGTGGCGCTCCAGCCTCAAATTGGGGCGCTTCCAGCCCGGCTGGCCGGAGCGGCTGGCGCCCGGTCTCAGCGTCAGCGGGCGGCTTGCACAGCTGCACCCGATGCAGTGGTTCCCGCTCATCGACACCGGCGCCGGAGCGGAAGGCATTGCCCTGCACATCGATGTGTCGGCACAGCGCGCCGAGGTGCTGGGGCTGAACCTGGAGAACCTCGCACTGACCAAGCGGCCCGATGAGCCGCTGAACTTTGTCAGCCGTCACATCAGGGGCTCGCTGGAGTTTGGCCTGCGGGGGCTGCATCTGCGGCTCGACCAGCTGCTCTGGCGCAATGTCTGGTTCGAGCAGATGCAGCTGGGTTCAGACGGGCTGTTTGCCGGGGACGGCGTCAACCTGTCGGTCGATCTGAGGCGGCTGGATGCGGCGGGGCTCGATGCCCCCATCAGCGCCGATCTGGACATCCTGCTGGCCAGTGACCGCTCCGAGATGCGCGTGTATGACGCCGATGCAATGGGTTTTTACATCGCCGGCGAGGAGCCGCTGATCTATCGCTACGACGGTGCGGTGAGTCAGCTGGAGGGGCAGCTGGGCACGGATTCGCTGGAGCAGGTGCTCGCCGATGTCGAAGTCATTGAAAATCTGGGCGGCGCCGAGTTCGGCCTGCTGCTCGACTGGAACGGCTCGCTGCAGGACATCCCCGAGCGGCTTCAGAGCGCCGAGTTCAACGGCGATCTTGAGGTCGACCTGTCGCAGGGCGGGCTGCGCGTCAGCCGCAGCAACTCGTTTCTGTTTCGCCTCGGCAGCATGATCAATCTCAACAGCGTCATCAAGCGCACCATGAAGCTGGATTTTCGCTGGCTGTTTGACCGCGGGATCCAGTTTGATCGACTGCGGGGCGGCCTGCGCATCAGCGACGGGGAAATCGAGCTGACCGGCAAGGGGATTCGGATTGAGAACTCGGCCGGGGTCACGCACATCACCGGCAGGGTGCTGCGGCAGACATCAAAGCCCCCCGAAAGCGTCCGCCCTGTGCCCGGTGCATCGGCCGCAGATGCGGCCGGGCGGGGCGCACCCGACGAGGACTCGGACAAGCCCTGGACGGGCTGGCCTGAGCGCCTGGACCTGTTCAGCCACGTCGAGGCGCCGCTCGGGACCTCGGCCTCCCTGTTCTTCGCCGCGATCGGCCAGTGGCCGATGGTCGTGGCCTCGCTGGCTGCGCGCAAGCGCATCAACGACGCCTCGGGCATCCAGTTTCACATTGGCGGGACGCTGGACGAGCCCGAGGTCAGCCGCATCATTTCAGAGGACGACATCCCGACGGCGGGATCGTCAGCCGTAGAACCAGGCGGCGAGCCCGAGAAATGAGAGAAAGCCGATGACATCGGTGAAGGTGGTCAGGATGACCCCGGTCGAAAGCGCCGGATCGCTGCCGAGCCTCTTGAGCGCCAGCGGCAGCAGCACGCCGATGGACTTGGCACAGCTGAGGCTGATCAGAATCGACAGGGCAATGACCGCCCCGATCGTCGTGTCGTTGAACCAGGCCGATGCCAGCACGGCCATCACGACCGCCCATATCAGCCCGTTGCCGAAGCCGACATAGAACTCGCGCCGCAGCAGCCACCAGCGGTTCTGGCGGTTCAGCTGATTCAGACTCAGGGCGCGCACCACGATGGTCGATGTCTGAATGCCGGCGACGCCGGCCATGCTGGCGATCAGCGGGGTCAGCACGGCCAGGGCGATCACCTGGGCAATGGTCTCCTCAAACAGCTTGATCACGGAGGAGCCCAGCAGCGCGGTCAGCAGATTGATTCCGAGCCAGAAGGCGCGCAGGCGCATGACCTTGAGAGTCGGTGCGAAGGTGTCCTCGTGGTCCTTGACCGAGGCCATGTTCAGCAGGGCGCTCTCGGCCTGATCGCGCACCAGCTCGACGATGTCATCGACCGTGATGCGCCCGACCAGGTGGCCGTCCTCATCGATGACCGGTGCGCTGACCCAGTGGTTCAGCTGAAACCGCTCTGCGACCTCGGCGCTGCTGAGCGTGTGCGGCAGGGGGGTCAGGCTGTCGGTCTCCATGACCTCGCGCACCGTCAGGCTGGGATCGAGCAGCGCCAGCTTGATCAGCGGGAGGCTGCCGAGCAGCTGGTTGTCGCGCCCCACCACCAGCAGGCTGTCGAGGTTTTCGGGCAGGGTGGCGATATGCCTGCGCGCCTGGTCGGCCACGGTCTTGAGCAGGTGGTCCGGCCCGACCGTGATCAGTTCGGTGGTCATGAGGCCGCCGGCGGTGTTGGCGTCGTAGGACAGGGCCCTCTCGGAGCGGCTGCGGTCGTGCTCGTCCATCTGATTCAGCACGGCCTGCGTCAGGGTCTTGGGCAGGCTCTGCAGGATGTCGGCCAGGTCGTCGTCGCTGGTGCTGCTGAGCAGGAAGGCGATCTGATCGGGCTGCAGGTCGTGCAGGATCTCCGAGCTGACCTCGGTGTTAAGGCTGTGCAGCACCTCGGCGGCGGCGTCCTCGTCCAGCAGGTTCCAGAGCACCGCGCGCTGTGCCGGCAGCGACTGCTCCAGCAGCTGTGCCAATTCGCCGCTGCTCAGGGAGCTCATCAGGCTGCGCAGCATCGACGGGTTGGCCCCCGTGATTTTTTCCAGCAGTTCTTCCCCTGCCTGCGGAAGCTTCTCTGCGAACTGCCCAGCCACGGTTAGCTGTGTCGCGACTTGTTGATCTTGTCCCTGATGCGGCGCAGTTGCTCATCCAGCGAACGCACGGCCTGGTCGATCGCCGCGTACATATCGTCACTCTCGGCCTGCGCAATGACCCGATCCCTGCGTGGAACATGGGTCTGCATTTCGGCGCGGAATTTGCCGCCGTCAGCCGTCAGGATGACGCGAAGCAGGTCGAGATCCGGATTGCGCTGTTCAATCCGGCGGCATTTTTTTTCGATGTATTCACGCAGGGCATCGCTGAGCTGAACATGGTGGCCCTGAATATCAAGCTGCACGACGACGACCCCCAAGTGCGCTGCGGACGCATTTTATACCCCCCGGCAGCCTGAGGGCGGCATCGGTCGGTGCGGGCTGAAGAATCTATGACGGGGTGTGGCGCCGGTTCAGCAGTTCGTCCTTTCTGTGCCAGCGTTCGGTCAGCCAGGCGGCGGCATCGATTCGGGAGAGGTCGGGCAGCGGCAGACTCTGCAGGTCAATCTCAATGTTTCGGGCTGTCCCGGCCAGGAATTCCCAGAAACTGCAGGGGTGGGGATAGACGATGGTGATGTCGGCGATGAAGGAGCCGGGGGTGTCCAGCGCCTGGCACAGCGCCGAGAAACCCCCGATCCGGGGCGGCAGCAGGTTGGAGAAGGGGCTGTTGCTCTGCACGTGCTTCTGCGGGCTCCAGCGCGTGCCCTCGGCAAAATCGAGAATCGCAGCCGGCAGGTTGAGAACCTTTGCACAGGTCTGCCGGATGCGCTCAACGTCCGATGCAACCCTGGAGCTGGGCGGCGCCTTCTTCGGATTCTGTTTGGCGCGCCGCAGCATCGGAAAATCAAACATGAAGAAAATCAGCCCCAGCATCGGCACGTACATCAGCTTGCGCTTGGACAGCGCCACGATGGTGTAGCCGGCGTGCGCCATGACGCTCTGCACCAGCAGCGCATCGGCCCAGCTGGCGTGGTTGCAGAGCACCAGGCAGGGGTGTTCGGGATGCCCCGGCTTCAGCGGCTTGGGCCAGCGCACGCGCAGAACCCGGCGCAGCCAGAAATCGTGAACCCCCACCCCGCAGCGGTATATGGCGTTCAGCAGCCGGTGCAGGGGGGCTTTCCAGCGCTCCGGCAGCAGCAGCTTGAACGGCAGCAGCGCCAGCAGGATGGGCGTCCAGAACAGCAGGTTGAGGGTCATGTAGGTGATGCTCGCCAGCGCCAGCAGGTGGCGCCGCCAATTCATCGGCATCTGTGCATCGATCACGAGGGCGCCGTCCGGTGCTTTGGCGCTGCGGGAATCAGCGCCGGCGTCTCGGCCAGGTATTCCCGGTAGGCGGGCTCGTCGCCCCATTTTTTCAGCCCCCGGGCCGTGAGCATGTTGATGCCGCTGATGCGCGTCAGCTGCAGCGATACGTAGAGCGGGGAGATGAGGCAGATCAGCTGGAATCCGCCCAGGGCCGGGGCGGCGGCCACGGCGATGCCGAACCACAGCAGGATTTCCCCGAAGTAGTTGGGGTGCCTGGACCACGCCCACAGCCCGGTGCGAATGAATGCACCGGTGTTTTCCGGCCGGGCGTTGAAGTGTGCCTTTTGGCGGTCGGCGGCGACCTCGATCAGGAAGCCGGCCGCCCACAGGATGACGCCCAGCCCGAGGGAGATGTCGGGCGCTTCGCTGTGCATCGAGGTGATCGCCGCCAGAGCGCAGGCGGCGGTCAGCGACACCCACAGCCCCTGGAGCGTCCAGGCCATGAGGAACCAGGGGGCGCTGAGTTTGATGCGGTCAAAACGCCCGTCGCCGCCGCTCTGCTGAATCCGGACGAACAGGAATCCGCCGAGGCGCACCGCCCAGATCGTCACCAGGGCGAACAGCACGACGCGCCGCAGATCCCACTCAGCCGCCAGCAGCAGGGCGGTTCCGAGTGCGAGGATGTAGGTTGCAGCGCCGGTGAGATCAAAAAAGCGCTCCGACTTCAGCAGCTGTGCCGGGATGTAGGCCAGCCACTGGATGGCGAAGGCGCCGGCCACGCACAGGGCAAACAGGGGAATGTCACCGAGGGCGGAGGCGCTGTTGTCGCTGCCCGCCCAAGCCAGCAGCGCCCCCGCCAGAGCGGCGCTCAGCGTCCCTAGGATCGTCTGCCAAGGCTTCAAGGCAGGCCCGGTCGATTGTGCGTCCCGCATTTTACGCAGGAAAACGGCTTCCGGACGCTGCGACCGATCGCCGAGGGGCGACCCTCCGAGGGCGGAGCTGACCGGTGCAGGACGTCGAAGATGCCAGTCTCGCAGGATGAGACAGTCCGCAATGTTAGGCTGCTCGGGCCGGCTTTTTGTTCCCGCATCGTGCTGCCGCCGGGCGGCGGGGCTGCACGAGCACAGGGTCGGTCTAGTAGCCGCTCAGCTCGGCGAAGCGATCGGCGTGGAAGTGGCGCGAGCCGTAGAGCATCTCCAGCGTGCGGGCGCGCTTCAGAAACAGCCCCAGATCCAGCTCGTCGGTGACGCCCATGCCGCCGTGCATCTGCACCGCCTCATTGCTGATGAGATGCAGCACCTCGCCGGCCTTTGACTTGGCCAGGCTCGTCAGCACGGCGGCCTCCTCGCTGCGCTCATCCAGGGCGCTCAGAGCCTGATGCACCGCCGACTTGAGCAATTCGATCTCGCAGAACATCCAGCTGGCGCGGTGCTGCAGCCCCTGAAACGATCCGATGGCGCTGCCGAACTGCCGGCGCTCGCGCAGGTATTCCAGAGTGCGGTCGAACAGCTCCTCGGCCATGCCCAGCATTTCTGCGGCGATCACGGCGCGGGCGTGATCCAGAACCGCCTCGAGCCCGGCGCCGGCACTCCCCGGCGATGCCCCCAGCAGGGCGTCGGCGCCGAGGCGCACGCCGTCCAATTCGAGGCCCGCCCAGTCGCGCGAATCGACGGCGCTCAGCGGGCGCATCGAGAGCCCCGGTGTCTTCGGGTCGACCAGAAACACGCTCAGGCCGTCCAGCTCGCCGGAGGCGCCTGAGGTGCGCGCGGCGACGAGCAGCAGCTGTGCATGGGCGCCGTCCATGACGAAGGTTTTGCTGCCGCTGAGGATGTGGCCGTCGCCGTCGGGTGCGGCCGAGAGCTCGGTCGTGCTGACATCGTGGTGGGGAGCCTCGTCCACCGCCAGGGCGCCGCGCACCGCTCCTGCGGCGAATTGCTCCAGCCATTCGCGCTTCTGTGCTTCGGTGCCGAGCCGCTCGATCAGCATGGGGCAGATGAGGGCGCTGGAGACCAGCGGCAGCGGGGACAGGTTGCGCCCCATCGCCTGGGCGAGCACCCCCATTCCCTGCGTGCCGAAACCGGCGCCGCTGTGCTCGGGCTGGATCCATATCCCGGGATAGCCCTGCTCGCAGGCGCCCTGCCACAGATCGGCTGAGAAGGTCGACCCTGCATCGCGCATGGCGCGGAACCTGTCCACCGGGGCGGCGCTGCCGAGCCAGCCGAGGGCGCCATCCCGCAGCAGCCGCTGTTCCTCGTTCAGCAGAAGCCCCATTACTCGACCCCCAGCTTCAGGACGCGCTTGGCGATGACGTTGAGCTGCACCTCCGAGGTGCCCCCCTCGATCGAGTTGGCCTTGGAGCGCAGCCAGGCGCGGGTGTGCCTGAGGTTGCCCGCGTCAAAGCCCTCGCCCTCCCAGCCGAGCATTTCATTGCCGTAGAGCTGCAGCATCAGCTCGTAGCGGCGCTTGTTGAGCTCGCTGGCGTAGAGCTTGAACATCGAGGCGGTCGGGCTGGGCCCCTCGGCCTTGGACTCCTCCCTCCAGCGCTTCAGCGTCAGGGCAAAGGCGCGGCTGTCGATCAGCCACTGGGTGAGCTCGCCGCGCGCCCCCCGGCTGCGCAGCTGCCCGGATGCGTCGGTGCCGATGTGGCGCCGGGCGATGTCGACGATGTCAAAGCCGCCGGCACGTGCCCCGCCGCCCATGGCCGAGAGCATCGTGCGCTCGTGCTCCAGCAGGCGCTTGGCAATGCTCCAGCCCTTGTTGAGCTCGCCGATCAGGTTTTCCTTGGGCACCTTGACGTTGTCAAAGAAGGTCTCGCAGAACGGCGAGGCGCCGCTGATCAGCGTGATCGGCTTGGTCGAGACCCCCTCGGAGGCCATGTCGATCAGCACGAAGCTGATCCCCTGATGCTTCGGCTCGCTCGGGCCGGTGCGCACCAGGGCGAAAATCCAGTCGCACTGATCGGCGTAAGAGGTCCAGACTTTTTGGCCGTTGACGAGCCAGTGATCGCCCCTGTCCTCGCATTTTGTGGCGAGGCTGGCCAGATCGGAGCCGGCGCCCGGCTCGGAGTAGCCCTGGCACCAGCGAATCTCGCCGTTGATGATCTTGGGGAGGTGTTCGGCGCGCTGCGCATCGCTGGCGAATTCCAGCAGCACCGGCCCCAGCATCGACAGCCCCATGCCGACCAGCGGCGGGCGTGCCTTGATGCGCCTCAGCTCGGACTGCAGCACGAGATTTTCGTCCGGGTCCAGGCCGCCGCCGCCGTATTCGGCCGGCCAGGTCGGGGCGGTCCAGCCGCGCTCGGCCATGACCCGCAGCCACTGCTCGGCCGCAGGGCTGGGAAACTCTGCATCCCGCCCGCCCCAGACCATATCGGCCTCGCCGCCTCCCGGTGCGCGCATTTCTTCGGGGCAGTTGGCTTCAAGCCAGGAGCGCGTTTCACTGCGAAATTGTTGGATATCCATGGGTCATTCCCGCCGCTGCGCAGGGGCGGGATTATTACATAGAGACCATTTGCCCTGTTATGATTTCTGCTCAAACCGTAAATATGACGGTCTGCGGCATGGATTTGCGCCCCCTCGGTGTTTTGATTGGTCTGATCGTGCTGCTGCTCGCCGGCTGTGCGCGCGGCGTTTCGGATGAGGGAAGGGGCATCCTGTCGCACTATCAGACCTTTGCGGTTCAGTCCAGCCAAGTCCAGGGGGCGCAGCTGGCGGCGCATCCCAACCTGCCCCAGCGCGCCAGAGAAGTGCTGGAGTCGGAGCTGGTCGAGATGGGGCTGCAGCCGGTCAATGAAAACCCGCAGCTGCTGGCGAGCTTTGCCATCGGCGTGGTGCATACCCGCCGGGGCATGATGGACCGCTACGGCATCGGCCTGCGCACCGGAGTCGACACGGGGCGCCACCTCGCCAGCGAACAGGGCAAGCTGCGCTTTTCCCTGCGGCTGCGGGAGGCGGGCGAGGGCGGCGGCCAGATCGCCTTTGGCTCGATTGAGCGCAGCGTGGAGCTTGAGAATCTCGACAAGCGCTCCATTTCCAAGGCGCTGCGCCGGCTGTTCTCCAAGCTGGACTGGTAGTGGTGCATGATCGAGTGTATGTGGCGATTGCGGCGCTGACCCGCCGCCGCCCGAAGCTGTTTGAAAATCTGCTGGAATCGCTGATGCACTTGAGGACACCCGACGGCGTGCGCATCGACTACATCTTCGTCGAAAACGATGAACAGCTGAGCATCGAACCGGTCTGCCAGGCATTCGCCGAGCGCACGGGGCTTCCGGTGCACGTCCTGCACGAGCCCGTCCAGGGAATTTCCCTGGGGCGCAACCAGGCTCTGGAAAAGGCGCTGGATCTGGGCTGCGACTTTCTCGCCTTCGTCGACGACGACGAGGAGGTCGATGCCGACTGGATGGTCGAGCTGCTGGCCGCCCAGGCCGAGTTCGACACCGACCTGACCTGCGGCTGGGTTTATTCGAAGATCCCTGATGACGCCCCGGGCGGCATGGCCGGATGGATGCTCCAGTACAGGCTGGATCGCTACCGGGAGCGTGAGAGGCAACGGCTGCTTCCTGAAAAACTTGTGCGCCAAGGAGAGCATGCGGTGGTGGCAGCACATCCCCAGTGCGGCACCGGCAACTGGCTGTTTCGGCTCGACTTCGCGCGCACCCACGATCTGCGGTTTGATCCAACCTTTAAGCGCGAGGAGGATCAGAATTTTTATCAGAGGATGAAAGCGCTCGGAGGCACTCTTGCCCAGGCTCGGCGTGCCCGGGTCTGGCACATTTTTTCCGCTGAAAGCGCTGGAGCGCTGTCGATCTACCGCAGAAAGCGCAACGCTGTTCAGGTGCGCTATGGCATTGAGCCCGATGGCTCCCCTGTGCCATTCGGCTTGCGTCAGTGGCTGATGGCGCTCGCAATGATCGCTTGGAAACTGCTGCACGGTGCGGTGTTCATGATCTTGGCGCCGCTGACTCTGGGGCGCAGCCTGTTTTCAGGTCTGCGGGCATTCGGATTCGCAGCAGGCCTTTGGCGCGCCGCGCGGGGCGCTGCCCTGTGAGTGCCGCACCCCGGCGCATTGCCGTCTTCATCGGCACCCGACCCGAAGCCGTCAAGCTGGCTCCGGTGGTCAGCGCCCTGCGCGCGCGCGCCGATGATTTTGAAGTGCGCGTTTGTCTGCTGGCTCAGCACCGTCAGATTCTGGATCAGACCCTGAAATGGTTTCCCGAACTCGATATCGATATCGACAGCCCGCTGATGCAACCGGATCAATCGCTGGTGCAGAGCACCTCGGCGGCGCTTGTCCAGGCGGATGCGCTGCTCAACACGGACGGCTTTGATGCGGATTGGGCCATCGTCCAGGGCGACACCAATACCGCCGCTGCCTGCGCACTGGCGGCTTTCTACAACTCTGTGCCGGTTGCGCACGTCGAGGCGGGGCTGCGAACCGAATCGCTCAAGGCGCCGTTTCCCGAGGAGGCTAATCGCCGCATCATCAGTCAGCTGGCCAGCATCCATTTCTGTCCGACCCAATGTGCCGCCGAAAATCTCGCCCGCGCAGGCATTGACGAGCAGGTTAACGTGGTCGGCAACACCGTGATTGACGCGCTGCTCGAGGTGCGCGCGCGCATTGCCGGCGACGCCGCCCTGCGCACTGCTGTGAACGCCGACATTGCCCGGGCCGGCTATTCGCTTGAGCAGTCCCGCGAGGCGGTCCGCCCGTTTGTGCTGATCACCGGCCATCGCCGCGAGAGTTTCGGGGCGGGCCTTGATCGGGTATGCAGCGGCATTGTTCGGCTCGCCGAAGCCCACCCTGGGGTCGACTGGGTTTATGCCGTTCACCTGAATCCCAATGTGCGCCAGGTGGTGCATGGGCGGCTGTCGGGCCGCCGCAATATCTACCTGTTGGAGCCGCTGGAATACGGCCCCTTCGTGGAGATGATGGGCAGCTGCAGGCTGATCCTGACCGACAGCGGGGGCATTCAGGAGGAGGCTCCGGCGCTGGGCAAGCCGGTACTCGTAATGCGTCAGAGCACCGAGCGTCCCGAAGCGGTCGAGGCGGGTGCGGCGCGGCTGGTCGGCACCGACGCCGATGCGATTTTCAAGGCGGCTTCCGAATTGCTGAGCGATGAGGCGGTTTACCGGCAGATGGCGCAGCCCCGGGAAATATTTGGCGACGGCTCGGCGGCTCGGCGCATTGCCGAGATTCTGGCCGCACAGCAAGGCTAATGGAAGGCAGACTTCGCCGGCGCTGGAACAAGACGGTGCACAGCATCACCAAGCGCTGGGATCGCTTCCGCACCCGCAGAGCCGGTGCGCAGCTGTCGCAGCGTGCAGGGACTATCGAGTGGAATGCGGTCTCCGAGGCGCCGCTGCCGGGACGCGCGGCGGCCGGATCCGAGGGGGTGACGGTCATCCTGAACACTTATGAGCGCAGCCACTACATGCAATCGCAGATCGAGGCGATTCGCGCCCAGAGCGTCGTGCCCGATGAGATCTGGATCTGGAGCAACCGAGGTGCGACACCGCAGACCGACCTGTCGGGGCTGTGCGACCGCTTCGTCGTGTCCAACTACAACTGGAAATTTTTCGGCCGCTTTGCCCTCGGCCTGATGGCCGAAACGCGCTACATCAACTGGATTGACGACGACATGCTTCCGGGCGAGCGCTGGCTGGAAAACTGCATCAACACCATTGAGACGGCCGAGACCTGCGGCCCGCTCGGCGGCATGGGGATGCGCATTCCCGCCTCGGGCATTGAGCGCAAAAGCGACCGCATCGGCTGGCGCGGACCCTATCTGGAGCAGGCACAGGAGGTCGACTTCATCGGCCATACCTGGTTTCTGCGGCGCGACTGGCTGGAGTTGATGTGGCGGGAGATGCCTTACACGCTCGGCAATTCCGAGGACATGCACCTGTGCTACAGCGCACAAAAATACGGCGGTCTGAAAACCTTCGTTCCGCCGCACCCGCCGGGGCAGAATGCGCTCTGGAGCAACAGCTCGGAGGCCATCGGGGTGATCCGGGGCGGCGATGAGCAGAAGCACTCCTCAGACCTCAACCACCCGGGCCACGACGATGAGCGCAATGCCGTCATCGCCCACTACCGCGCCAACGGCTGGCAGCTGCTCTGCGAGCGGGAGTGAGTTGACAGAACTCGGTCCCGATGTGCAGGCGATAAAATCGCCGGCGGAGAAGGGCGCACAGCCGGGGCACTATCGGTGACTTATATGGCCATTGCCGCGCTGACCCGCCGCCGCCCGAAATTGTTCGGGAACCTGCTGGAATCGCTGGCGCATCTGAACAGGCCCGATGGAGTGCGCATCGATTTCATTTTTGTCGAGAACGATGATCGTCTGAGCATCGAGCCGGTCTGCCAAGCATTCGCCGAGCGCATGGGGCTTCCGGTGCATGCCCTGCACGAACCGGTGCAGGGCATTGCCCGCGGGCGCAACCGAGCCCTGGAGAAGGCGCTGGAGCTGGGCTGCGACTTTCTCGCCTTCGTCGACGACGACGAGGAGGTCGATCCCGACTGGATGGTCGAGCTGCTGGCCGCCCAGGCCGAATTCGACACCGACCTGACCTGCGGCTGGGTTGATCCAAAGCCGGCCAGGGACGCTCCGGGCGGCTTGGCCGGCTGGATGCTGCGCAGCAGGATTGCGCGCCACAGGCACCGCGAGCGGCAACGCATGGCGTCTGACAAACTGGTGCGCCAGGGTGAGCACGCTGTCGAGCTCAGGGAGCCCCGCTGCGGCACCGGCAACTGGCTGTGCCGGCTCGACTTCGTGCGCACCCACAATCTGCGTTTTGATCCTGTCCATCAGTACAACGAGGACGGGCATTTTTATCAGGACATGAAGGCGCGTGGCGGCACTCTTGCCCAGGCTCCGCAGGCCCGGGTTTGGCACATTTTTTCCGCTGAACATTCTGGTCCGCTGACGGTTTACTCCAGAAAGCGCAATACCGTCCAGTGGCGCTATGGCATTGAGCGCGACGGCTCTCCAGTGCGGCTGCATCCGGGTCGGTGTCTGCTGGCGCTTGTGGTGATCGCCTGGAAACTGCTGCACGGTGCGGTGTTTATGGCCTTGGTGCCGCTGACTCTGGGGCGCAGCCTGATATCGGGGCTGAGGGCATTCGGATTCGCGGCAGGTCTTTGGCGCGCCGCTTGGGGGCTGGCCTATAAGTGGAACCCCGGAGGTGAAGAGTATGTCGGCAACAATCAGGGCCCGGCCTCAGAGCATCAGGCTGCCTCCGGCGCTCAGCGCTCTGTGCGCGAGGACAGATGATTTTGATGTGCGCGTCCGTCTGATCGCGCAGCCCCGGGAAGTATTTGGCGACGGTTCGGCGGCCTGGTGCGACCGGTTCGTCGCATCCAGCCGCAACTGGAAATTCTTCGGACACCCGACGTGCAGGCGATAAAATCGCCGGCGGAGAAGGGCGCAAAGCCGGGGCGTTATCGGTGACTTATATGGCCATTGCCGCCCTGACCTGCCGTCGCCCGGAGATGTTTGCCGCCCTGCTTGAATCGCTGCTGCGGCTGCGGATTCCCGACGACATCCGCATCGACTTCATTTTTGTCGAAAACGATGACGCCCTGAATATCGAGCCGGCCTGCCAGGCCTTTGCAGAGCGCACCGCCCGCCCGGTTCACGCACTGCACGAGCCGGTGCGGGGCATCGCCCGGGCGCGCAATCGGGCGCTGCACAAGGCGCTGGAGCTGGGCTGCGACTTTCTCGCCTTCATCGACGACGACGAGGTCGCCGATGAGGGCTGGATAGTCGAGCTGCTGGCAGCACAGGGCGAATTCGACGCCGATCTGGTCTGCGGCCTGGTGCGCGATCGCATTGCCGAGCCGGGGCCGCAGGGGCTGTTCGGGCGCTGGCTGTCGGCCGAGCGGCTGCGCGACAGTCAGCTTCGCGAGCGCCGCCGTCTGGGGCGCAAAAACATTCGCAGGCGGGGCGAGCACGGCCTGATCACGGTGCGGCCCCGGGGCAGCACCGGCAATTGGCTGTGCCGGCTGGAGTTTCTGCGGCGTCACGATCTGCGCTTTGACGAGTCGGTCGGGCTGGGGCGCGGCGAGGATCACGACCTGATGGTGCGGCTGCTCAAGGCCGGCGCTGTGCTGGTTCAGGCCCCGCGGTCGCTGGCGTATCAGATGATCCCGGCCAGCCGGCTGAGCGTCCGCTACCGCTACCGCCTCAAGCGCGAGAGCGTGCAGCTGCGCTATCAAAAGCGCGTGCGCGCCTCCCTGGGCGTGCTGCTGGCGCTGCCCGTGATCGCCTTCAAGCTGCTGCACGCGGGGACTTACCTGTTGCTGGCGCCGGTTACGCTGGGCAGGACGTTTGCCTCGGGTATCGACGCCGCCGGCTTTGTCGCGGGACTGGCGCGCGCCCTGCTCGGCCGTCCCGCGATCGGATCCCACTACGGCGATATTCATGGCTATTGAACCGGTCGAAAGGCTGCCCGGTGCGCTGCGGGGGTCGATGCGCAAAAACGGGCGCGGCGGGTTGCAGGGCTTGTCGTGTAGTAATATCGCCCCCGTTTGCAGGGGTCAGGCAGCGCAAGGACGTCCGGACGAGGCAAATGCGACCGACCAATATTGAAGACCCCGAGTACTTTCACCGAGTGGTTGACTGCCAATACGCCTGCCCGGCGCACACGCCGGTGCCCGAGTACATCCGTCTGATTGCACAGCAGCGCTATGCCGAGGCCTACATGGTCAACTGGGAGTCCAATGTGTTTCCGGGAATCCTGGGGAGAACCTGTGACCGCCCGTGCGAGCCGGCCTGCCGCCGCGGGCGTCTCGGCGACGGCGAGGAGGCGGTGGCGATCTGCCGGCTCAAGCGCGTCGCCGCCGATCTGAAGGGCGACGTGGGGCGCATGCTGCCGAGCGCTCCCGGCGAGTTCAACGGCAGGAAGATCGCCCTGATCGGAGCCGGTCCGGCCTCGCTGACGGTGGCGCGCGACCTGGCCATCCTGGGCTATGAGCTGCACCTCTTCGACGACCAGAAAAAGGGCGGCGGCATGATGCGCAGTCAGATCCCGGCCTTCCGCCTGCCCGAGCGGGTGCTGATGGAGGAGGTTGACCAGATCCTCAACCTGGGGGTCGTGACGCACTTCAACCGCCGCATCGACAGCCTGGCCGAGGTTCTGTCCCAGGACTACGATGCGGTATTCGTCGGCACCGGGGCGCCCCGGGGGCGCGACCTCGAGATTCCCGGACGCAGCGAGGGGGCGGCCAACATTCAGATCGGCATCGACTTTCTGGCCTCGGTGGCATTCGGCCACACCAGCCGGATCGGTCGCCGGGTGGTCGTCCTCGGCGGCGGCAACACCGCCATGGACTGCTGCCGCACTTCGCGCCGCCTGGGCGGGGAGGACGTCAAGGTGGTGGTGCGCAGCCCGTTCTCAAACATGAAGGCGTCGCCCTGGGAGAAGGAGGATGCGATGGAGGAGGACATCCCCATCCTCGACAACCACGTCCCGAAGGAGTTCATCGTCGAGGACGGTGTCCTCAAGGCCGTGACCTTCACCCGCATCGAGGCGGTCTACGCCGAGGACGGCAGGCGCTCGCTGGTGCCGATCGAGGGTCTGGACCCGGTGCGGATCGACTGCGACGACGTGCTGATCGCGATCGGCCAGGACAACAGCTTCCCCTGGATCGAGCGCGATCTGGGCATTGAATTTGATGAGTGGGACATGCCGGTGGTGGATCGGGCCACCTTCGGCTGCGGCCATGAGCGCGTGTTCTTTGGCGGCGACTCGGCCTTCGGTCCGGAGAACATCATCACCGCGGTCGCCCACGGTCATCAGGCGGCGATTTCCATCGACCTGCTGTGCCGTGACCGGGACGTCCGCGCACGGCCGCTGCCGACGGTGCAGCAGGGCTCGCAGCGCATGGGGATTCACCAGTGGAGCTACGACAGCCCGGTCTCCGACGACATCCGGCACGTCGTCCCCAAGGCCGACAAGGATCGCTCGCTGGAGGATCGCACCGTCGAGGTTGAGCTGGGGTTCGCCGCCGAGATCGGCTACGCCGAGACGCAGCGCTGCCTCAACTGCGATGTCCAGACCGTGTTCGACGCCCCGCGCTGCATCGAGTGCGACGCCTGCGTCGATGTCTGCCCGACCGACTGCATCACCTTCACCGAACCGGCCCAGAGCGAGGAGGAGCTGCGCACCCGCCTGACGGCGCCGGCGCTCGAGCCGACGCAGCCGCTCTACCTGGCCGACGGCCTCAAGACCGGGCGCGTCATGGTCAAGGATGAGAACCTCTGCCTGCACTGCGGGCTCTGCGCCGAGCGCTGCCCGACCTACGCCTGGGACATGCAGAAGTTTCTCTACCACGTCACCCAGGCCAGGGAGGAGCCGACCGAGCCGATCAAGTGGGTCAGCGTTCTGTGACGGCGCCGCTCTCGGCCGTCAACGAGTTCGTCGTCTGCATCGCCAATGTCAACGGCACCGGATCGGCGAGCGCCAATGCGCTGTTTGCCAAGGCGGTGTTCGCAGGCGGGGTCCCGGTCGCCCCGAAGAATATTTTTCCCTCCAATATCCAGGGTCTGCCGACGTGGTTCGAGGTGCGCATCAGCGAGGCCGGACATCTGGGGCGGCGCGGCGACATTGACATCATGGTCGGGGTCAACGCGCAGAGCCTTGAGGCGGACTACGCCCAGGTGCGTCCCGGCGGATACTTCCTGTACGACTCGACCAAGCAGCTGCCGCAGCACTTCGCCCGCGAGGACATCACCCACTACGGGGTTCCGCTCACGGCGCTGAGCGCCGATCATTTCAGCGACATGCGCCAGCGTCAGCTGCTCAGCAATACCGTCTATGTCGGGGCGCTGGCGGCGCTGTTCGGGATGGATCTGGACCGCATCAAGGGGCAGCTGGCCAGGCAGTTCGCCGGCAAGGAGAGGCTCATCGACGCCAATGCCCTGGCGCTCGATCTGGGTCACGACTACGTGCGGCAGCACTACGGTTCGGACAGCTGCGGGCTCAAGATCCGGGAGCTCGAGCCCGCCTCCGAGCGCATTCTGATGACCGGCAACAGCGCCCTGGGGCTGGGGGCGGTCTACGCCGGGGCCACGGTGATGGCGTGGTATCCGATTACCCCGTCGACTTCGGTCGCCGAGGCCTTTGAGGCCTATTGCCGGCGGCTGCGCCGCACCGAGGACGGCGAAAAACGCTATGCCGTCATTCAGGCCGAGGACGAGCTCGCCGCCCTGGGCATGGTGATCGGGGCCAACTGGAATGGTGCGCGCGGCTTCACCGCCACCTCGGGTCCGGGCATCTCGCTGATGAATGAATTCTTCGGGCTGGCCTATTTCGCCGAGGTTCCCGCAGTCGTGGTCAACGTCCAGCGCGCCGGCCCCTCGACCGGCATGCCGACGCGCACGCAGCAGTCCGATGTGCTGCTGTCGGCCTACGCCTCGCACGGCGACACCAAGCATCCGCTGCTGTTTCCCTCGGATCCGGCCGAGTGCTTCACGGCCATGGCCGACGCCTTTGACCTGGCTGATCGGGCACAGACGCCGGTGCTCGTCATGGTGGATCTGGATCTCGGCATGAACGAGTATCTGTCGGCGCCGCTGGCATGGCCCGAGGGGCGCAGCTACGACAGGGGCAAGGTGCTCGACGCCGATGCGCTGGAAAATCTCAGCGAGCGCTACGGGCGCTACCTGGATGTCGACGGCGACGGCATCGCTTGGCGCACCTGGCCCGGGTCGCATCCGGACAAGGGGGCGTTCTTCACGCGCGGCACCTCCCGCGACCGCTACGCCGCCTACACCGAGCGGTCGGAAGCCTATTCCGACAACATGGAGCGGCTGCTGCGCAAGTGGGAGACCATCAAGACCCTGGTGCCCGAGGCCACTCTTGAGCACGGCGATGGCGAGGCCGAAATCGGGCTGATCTGCTACGGCACCAGCCTGCTCTCCACGCTGGAGGCGGTGCGCGGCTTTGACGTGCCCATCGATGTGCTGCGGCTGCGGGCGTTCCCGTTCTCGCCCAATGTCGGCGAGTTCATCGCCAGGCACCGCACCGTCATGCTCATCGAGCAGAACCGGGATGCGCAGATGCGCACGCTGCTCGTCAACGAGCTGGAGATCGCCCCCGGGCTGATCCACCCGGTGCTGCACTACGACGGCATGCCGATCCCGGCCAACACCATTGCCGAGCAGATGCAGCGGATACTGAGGCGCACCGGCATTCAGGTGCTGGACAAGGAGGACGTCGCCGCATGAGCTTCATCGCCCCCAACTTCCGCCACCCCGAGCAGGGTGCCAACGGCCTCGGGCTGCGGCGCTCCGACTACGAGGGTGCGCTCTCGACGCTGTGCGCCGGCTGCGGCCATGACTCGGTCAGCGCCGCCATCGTCCAGGCCTGCTTTGAGATGGATGTCGAGCCGCACCGGGTCGGAAAGTTTTCCGGCATCGGCTGCTCGTCCAAGACCCCCAACTATTTTCTGAATCACTCGCACGGCTTCAATTCCGTGCACGGACGCATGCCCTCGGTCGCCACCGGGGCGATTTTGGGCAACCGCGACCTGCTCTACATCGGCATCTCCGGCGACGGCGACACGGCCTCGATCGGCATGGGGCAGTTCATCCACGCGGCCCGGCGCAACCTCGACATGCTCTACCTGGTCGAGAACAACGGCTGCTACGGCCTGACCAAGGGGCAGGACTCGGCGACCGCCGACCTGGGATCGGTCAGCAAGACCGGCGTCGCCACCGAGCTCTACGGCCTCGACCTGTGCGCCCTGGCGCTGCAGAGCGGGGCGTCGCTGGTCGGGCGCAGTTTTTCGGGCGACAAGAGCCAGCTGGTGCAGCTGCTCAAGACTGCCATCGCCCACCGCGGCTTTGCCTTTCTCGATGTCATCTCCCCCTGCGTGACCTTCAACAACACGCCTGCATCCACCAAGAGCTACGACTACGCCAGGGAGCACATTGACGTGGCCGGGGCGCTGGATTTCGTCCCGCACCAGTCCGCCATAGAGATCGACTATGCGGAGGGGGAGGTGCAGAAGGTGCATCTGCACGACGGCTCCGAGCTGCTGCTCGAGAAGGTCGGCAAGGATGCCGGTGCGCTCGATGACAAGACCGCAGCGCTGGCGGCGATGAACCGCGCCCAGGATGCCGGGCGCATGCTGACAGGCCTGCTCTACCTCGACACCGAACTGCCCGACCTGCACACCGTCAACCGCACGGTGGCGACCCCGCTGAATCAGCTCGGCCAGGATGAGCTGTTTCCCGGTCTCGACGCACTCGAGCAGATCAACGCCGAGCAGTCGTAGTCTTAAACCGAGAAAATCTCAATCGACAAACACAGAAATTTCATTGTGCGGTGCTGGAAGTTCACCGTCACAGCGGTGCAGCAGCACGCTGCCGAATTGGAGCGCCCGCCCGCCGACTGACGCACCGGAAGTCAGCTTGCCTGCGGGCGGCGGATGGTCAAGCGGTCGACCGGCCGTCTGTTCAACACCCCCGCATCAAGACTGGTAACTGCGCAGTGCGGCATCCTGCCGCTGAAAGTCGAGGGTTGCCTGAGCCAGGTTTTTCGGATCCGGTCCGTGCATCATCCAGTGGCGCGACATCGGGACGATCAGGGATGAGTAGTGATGTCCCACACTCTGTGCCAGCTCGTCCATGCGCGTCCCCTGCGCACCGACCCCCGGAGTCAGCGCCGGTGCACCATTGAGCCGGTCGAGCAGCGGGGCGAGTTCCTTTCTCTGCGTCGCCCCGAGCACGGCTCCCGCGCACAGTCCGTCGCGGTTGATCTGGGCGATGGCATCGCACAGCCATTCGGCATTGCTCTCCCCGCCGCCCTGCCTGGCCAGCTGCAGCGGAGCGCCGTCCGGATTGGACGAGCGCACCACGACAAAGACCACGGCGTGATCCCCGCGAGCCAGCTCAAAGAAGGGCGCCAGAGCGTCCAGCCCGAGCCACGGCACCACGGTGATTCCATGAACCGGGCTGGTGCTGTCCATCCCCATCCAGGCGCGCGCATAGGCAGCGGCGGTGCTGGCGATGTCGCCCCGCTTGGCGTCGAGGATGACCGGGCAGCCGGACTGCGACAGGTTCCGAATGATGCGCTGCAGTTCGGCAATGCCCCGAGCGCCGTGCTGCTCGTAAAACGCCGCCTGCAGCTTGACCGGAGCCGGAGCCAGCTGCAGAGCCGTGATGACGATCTCGCCAAAGGCTTCCAAGCCCCTGACATCTTCGTCAAGCCCCCAGCTGCGGAGCAACTCAGTTGACGGATCCAGCCCGACGCAAAACCCCGAGTTATTGACAGTGAACATCCCGATATCCATGGAAACCACCTGATTATTATCGAATCTACCTGTAACTATATATATGCAGCCCGCTTGAGTCGTTTTTGCCGACTTGGCAGGTCGTAAGATGCAGGCCGCAGACGATCCGAAATGGAGCCAAATGAGTCGTCTGACCGGCCTGCTGCTGCCGCTGTTGTTCTCGCTGTTGCTGTCGCTGTCTGCATGCACGGGTCGGGGCGGGCATCCTGCACAGCATAATGCCAGAGCGGTTTTTGAGAAGATCTGGCGGGCCAATGCGCATCTGTTCAAGGACAGGGACAAGCCCAAACTGCGGGTAAGCCGCACAAAAGATCACAGCATTGCCGGTAGCACCAAGCGCAACTCGATCAAGATTCACGAGTGGGTTTGCCGGCAGAGCGATGCCTGGTGTGCGCACGTCATCGCGCACGAGCTGGCGCACATCCTGAACAGGATTTACAAAACCCCCGACCGAAGATTCGTGATCTCGGACTGCAGAGTTCCGGTCTACGAACTGCTCGCCGATGTCATGGGCAGGGAGATGGCGGTGCGAGCCGGCTTTGCAGCGCACCTCGGCGCCTATGAGGAACAGTGCGGCATAAGGGACTTCATCTCCTCCGATGCAATCGAGCCTTGGACGAACTGATTTCGCCTGTCCAAAGCCGCCCGATGCCGGAGACAGAGGGCGGATCGTTCTCGGTTCAGTTGCAGAGGTTGCGGGCGGTGCGTAACATACGGCCCCACCGAGAGCGCGGGAACGCAAAGGCAGGAATGAATAGAGCGATCTTTTGGGTGCTGCTGTTGCTTTCGGCGAGTTTGGGACTGGCTCAGCAGCAGGATGTCGATCCGACAGAGGAAAAAGCCAAGGACTTTCTGGACAAAATCTGGAATGCCAACCTTGATATGTTTGGCGAAAAGGCGCGCAAGCCCGGGCTGAGAATGTCAGATCAGCGCAAGGGCTACAACACGGGCAGGGTGCGCAGGTCCTCGATCCAGATCTATGCCCCGGCCTGTGAACCCGGCCACAGCCATGAATGGTGCGCCCACGTCATCGCCCACGAGCTGGCGCACCTGCTTGAATACAGACGCGCCAATCCGCGCGGCGCTGTCCCCAACTTTGATGCCCCGCCCAAGCCCAAGCCCAAGCTCAAGCCGGAGAAGGCCGAGTGCGGCGTGCCGATCAATCAGCTCAGAGCCGATGCCGTGGGCAGGAGGATGGCCGAGCGCGCCGGCTTTAAGGGTCACATCGGGACTTATGAATATCGCTGCGGCGGGGTCAAATATCCACTGCCCGACTGGGCCAAGGCTCAGAAAAAGACCGAAGAGGAAAAAGCCAAGATGAAGATGAGCGAGCAGGCCGAGGCGGATGGCGAGCAAGAGAAGATGGCCGAGAGTGCGCAGCCATCGCCGCCGAGTGCATCGACAGAATAGACAGTCCTTCAAGCAAGCGGGGGAAAAATGATTGACTTTGACATGAAGCCGGGGCACTTGGGGAGAGTGCCTGTCATTCTGATGGCTGCTCTGCTGGGGCTGGCGGCTGTGCCCGGTGCCTCTCAGGAAGACGGCGAGGCAATGGAGAACATTGACGAGGCCGTCGTCGCCGAGCCTCGAATACTCTCCAAAGAAGAGGTCAAGCAAATGGCTTTTGATGTCTATGACAAGGTTTGGGCGGCCAATGCCGATCTGTTCAAGGCCAAGAAGAAGAGACCGAAGATGTATTTTTCCCACCAGAAGAAGGGGAATCTGGGAGGGCTCCACAGAGTGGGAAGGAATTCATTCAAGATCTTTGCACAGTCCTGCCAACGCTCAGAGGGCAGCTGTGCCTTTGTCATCGCCCACGAGCTGGCGCATGTTCTGACCAGCAAGAAACTTGCCGATGATCCAAATTTTGAAAGACCCATGGCGGGCTCAGATTGCGACGTTCCGGCTTATGAAGTGATAGCGGATACCGTGGCCAGAAAGATGATCATGCGGGCCGGTTTTGAGGCTCGGTGGGGGGGATATGAGCAAGAGTGCGGACTCACAAAATTTATCGAAGCCGACATGGCCGGGGTGCAGCGGAAATGATCTGAAAGTCCCGGAAGCGGCAAACTTCCGGGGTGATGGATGGCATCTCATCGTCAAAAGAGTGAGCGGCTTGAGATGGGGGAGGCGAATGATGGTCAGAACAATCGTTGCAACCATTCTGTTGTTGGCGCTAGGTTCTGGGGTGAGCACAGCTTCTGAATCTTACAAACCCTCCAAGTCCTCTGTGAAGCAGCGCACCGAGCAGATCTATCAGAAGATCTGGCAGGCCAATGCCGATCTGTTCGAGGGCGGGAAGAAGCCCGGGTTTTACTTTCATGTCATCGCCCACGAACTGGCGCATATTGACAAACCGCCTCAGTGGGGCGGTCTCATCAGCTTGCTCAATGGCTGTGAATTCAAAGTTCCGGATTTTGAATTGATGGGCGACGCCATCGGAAGAAAGAGAGCCATGCGAGCGGGCTTCAAAGGGGTCTTGGGAAGCTACGAGCGCGCGTGCAATGTCACCGAATATTTCTCCGCTGACATGGCCAAGGCTCAGCAGCAGTAACCTGCAGGTTTTGCCGCTCGGGGGCATCGGGGCGGCGGGTAGAATGCGCCGCCGCCGCTGCGCCCTCGCCGAATGAACCCCTCCCGCAGTCTGGCCGAATTGGAGTCGCAGCAGGGTTTTATGGCGCGCCATCTGGGGCCGTCCTCGGCGGACATTGAAAGGATGTGCAGCGCACTCGGCATCAAAGACATCGAGCAGCTGCTCGATCAGGCCGTCCCCGAATCGATTCGCCTGCGGCGCCCGCTCGACCTGCCGGACGCCCTGACTGAAAGCCAGGCCGCCGCCCACTTGTCCGACCTGGCCGCATCCAACCGGCTGATGCACAACATGATCGGTCTGGGCTATCACGATTGCATCACCCCGGCGGTCATCCGCCGCAACCTGTTTGAGAATCCCGGCTGGTACACCGCCTACACGCCCTATCAGGCCGAGATCTCCCAGGGGCGCCTTGAGATGCTGCTGAACTTCCAGCAGATGATCAGCGACCTGACCGGCCTGCCGCTCGCAGGTGCCTCGCTGCTGGACGAGGCCACGGCCGCAGCCGAGGCCATGGCGCTGTGCCGCCGCCTCAACCCGAAGGCGGGCAATCGGTTCTGGGTTGATGCGGGCGTGCTGCCGCAGACGCTGGGCGTGCTGCGAACCCGCGCCGCCGGTCTCGATATCGAGCTGATTGAGGGGGGCGAGGCGACTGCACAAACCGAGGGTGTGTTCGCCGCGCTGATCCAGTACCCCGCCGCCGACGGCGGCATCCCCGACCTGGCCGGTCAGATCGCACACTTCCAGGGCATCGGTGCGCGCACGGTGGCCGCCGCCGACCTGCTGGGTCTGCTGCTGCTGCCCTCCCCCGGCTCCCTGGGCGCCGACGTCGCCATTGGCAGCGCTCAGCGCTTCGGGGTTCCGCTCGGCTGCGGCGGCCCGCATGCGGCCTATATGGCCGTGCGCGATGAGGCCATGCGGCTGCTGCCCGGCAGGCTGATCGGGGTCTCGCGCGATGCCCGCGGCGCCCCGGCGCTGCGCATGGCGCTGCAGACCCGCGAGCAGCACATTCGCAGGGAGCGTGCCACCAGCAATATCTGCACGGCGCAGGTTCTGCTGGCCAACATGGCCGCCGCATACTCGATGTACCACGGCGCCGAGGGGCTGCGCGCCATCGCCGAGCGCGTGCATCGCCTGACCCAGATTCTCGAGCGCGGGCTGACTGCGGGCGGGCGCAGGGTGCTGGGCGACGGCAGATATTTCGACACCCTTTGCATTGCCGACGCCAACCCGGCCGAGACCGCCGCCGCAATCGACGGCATCAACGTGCGCGTCGGATCGGATCATCTCGGCATCAGCGTCAACGAATGCACCGGACGGGAGCACATCGCCCAGCTGCTGGATGCACTGTGCCCGCAGCAGGGGGCGGTCGACATCGACGCGCTCGACCGCAGCATTCAGGCGCCCAACCTGCCGGCGCTGCGGGATGATGCGATCCTCACCCATCCGGTGTTTCAGATGCACCGCACCGAGACCGAAATGATGCGCTACCTGACGCGGCTGGAGCGCTCGGACATCGCCCTCAACCACTCGATGATCGGCCTCGGCTCCTGCACGATGAAGCTCAATGCGGCGGTGCAGATGGAGGCGGTCTCGCTGCCCGGCTTTGCGCACGTCCATCCCTTTGCCCCGGTCGAGCAAATGCCTGGGTATCTGAAACTGTTTGAGGATCTCAAAGAGCGCCTGGCCGAGATCACTGGCTTTGCCAGGATCTCGCTGCAGCCCAACGCCGGTTCGCAGGGCGAGTACGCCGGCCTGATGTGCATTCGCAGCTATCAGATTGCGCGCGGGCAGGGGCATCGCGACCTGTGTTTGATCCCGGCCTCGGCGCACGGCACCAACCCGGCCAGCGCTGTGCTGGCCGGGTTTGCGGTCGAGGTGATCCGCTGCGACTCTGCCGGCAACATCGACCTCGATCACCTGCGCGAGATTTTGGGCGAGCGGGGCGGGCGCGTCGCCGCGCTCATGCTGACCTACCCCTCGACCCACGGGGTCTACGAAGATGCCGTCGGAGCCGTCTGCGGCCTCGTCCACGACGCCGGCGGCCAGGTGTATATGGATGGGGCCAATATGAACGCCCTGCTGGGGCTGGCCCGGCCGGGGGACTTTGGCGCCGACGTCGCCCACCTGAATCTGCATAAGACGTTCTGCATTCCGCACGGCGGGGGCGGCCCCGGCGTCGGAGCCATCGGCGTTGCGGCGCACCTGGCTGCATACATGCCCGGGCATGCACTCGCCGCCCCGGGGCCAGACGAAGCCGCCAGCGACAACTGCATTGCCGCCGCTCCCTGGGGCAGCGCCAGCATCCTGCCGATCTCCTGGGCCTACATTGCCATGGCCGGCTCGGAGGGTCTGCGGCAGAGCGCCGCCGTCGCCATACTCAGCGCCAACTACCTGGCCGAGCAGCTGGAGGGCTCCTTCCCGGTGCTGTATAGAGGCAGCGGCGGGCGGGTTGCGCACGAGTGCATCTTGGACCTGCGCACTGTCAAGGAGCAGACCGGCATCACCGAGGAGGACATCGCTAAGCGCCTGATGGACTACGGCTTTCACGCCCCGACGATGTCCTTTCCGGTCCCCGGAACGCTGATGGTCGAGCCGACCGAAAGCGAATCGCTCGCCGAGCTGGAGCGCTTTATTGCGGCCATGCGAAGCATCCGCGCAGAAGTGGATGCCGTGGCGTCCGGCGAGCTCGCACTTGAGGCCTCGCCGCTGCGCCTGGCTCCGCACACCCAGGCCGATCTGCTGGATGCCGATTGGAACCGTCCCTACAGTCGGGAGCAGGGCTGCTTCCCCGCGGCGTGGCTGCACCGCAACAAGTACTGGCCGCCAGTCAACCGCATCGACAACGTCTCAGGAGATCGCAATCCGTTCTGCCTGTGCCCGCCGCTTGAGGCGTACAGCAGCGATGCCGGGGCACTGCAGCACGCCGAAACTACCGAGGTCGGCTGAGTTCTCTGTGTGATGGCGGTTGCCCCGTCAAATGGATGCGGTTGCCGGGCTCTTTCAGGGATTGGCAGCTTGCCGCTTGGCGGGGAGGGCAGATGGACAACTTGCCCCACTGCCGCCGCTGCAGCTGATTCTCCCCTTTCGCACATGCTTCCTTCAGGTTGTGATGCTTGATGCACCCATGTGTCCCAACCCATTCAGCCGATGGGAAGCCCCTGCACGCTCACCAATGAGACAGCTCAGAAGAATCGAAGGGCGGAGTCAAACTGGTTTGGGACAGGACGACAGACGGTTGACCCGCCGCTCCTTCGACTGACTGGCTGTCTTCGGTGATGCGCAGCACCTGTTCAACCATGGCCTGGAACAGAAAGCAGCAGAAGGCAAGTGCCCCGCCTGATACGACAATGATGATTCCCAAACCCCATCTGATCCAGCTCTTGAGCTCATTCACGCTCTCTTTGAGCTCTTGCCTGAGAGCGTCCTGCCCACTGATTTCAGTGGCTCCAAGTGAGACTGGATAGGGGAGATGCACTGCAGAGGGTTCCAGATTGACGGGCCGAATCAGGGTGTAAGGGGGGTCAGATCCGGCACATTGCCTTACATCCATGCAGCCGGCTTCAATCGGGCGCTCAAAACAAGAGAATGGCGGTGTGCGAAATGTGCTCAGTCGATACCAAGTTGCGTAAATACGGGTTGCTTTTCGGCTATAATCCCGCCCGCTTCGCCAGCTAGAAAACAAGGGAAATTAATCTAGGCCGGCAGTTTGCCTAAATAGTTGGGCAATTGGGTACATCAATCCGCACTGGCAACGGATATGCGGAGTGGGAGGGTTAACTATGAAACTGGATCAACTGCAGAGATGGGTTTCCATTCTGATGGCAGGGCTGCTGGGGTTTGCGGCACTGCCTGTCGTCGCACAGGACGATGATGCAGGAATGCAAGAAGAAATTGAGCAGATTGTTGTGGTCGGCTCTCGAATTCCAGTGTCAACACCCAAAGATGGCACATCGCCCGTGCAGATCGTCACAGCGGAAGAGATTGCCCGTTCGGGGTTAACTGACCTCGGCGCACTGCTTCAAGAACTGCCCGGTGCTGGCTCCGCTATCAACCTAACCTATAACAATGGCGGTGATGGCTCAACCCGGCTTGATTTTCGCAATCTTGGGACGGCACGCACATTGATATTGGTTGATGGTCGTCGCTGGGTAGCTGGTGGCGAAGGGGCGGACGGAACTGTTGATATCAACACCATTCCACTTGGGGCTGTGGAGAGGATTGAAGTGTTGAAGGACGGAGCCTCCTCCATCTATGGTGCAGACGCTGTCGCCGCTGTGGTAAATATTGTCACCCGGAAGAATTTTGACGGAGCACTGTTCTCTGTTTCGCAAGGTGCATTTGAAGCAGGCGGTGGTGAGAGCAAGAAAGTCGAGGCATTGTTCGGTATTGATGGCGAACGCGGCAACATTACTGTTGGCTTGACTTGGGTCAACAAACTGGCTGTTGGCAACTGGGAGCGGGAAGAAACTTCAGTTCGCCCCTCTAGCGGCGGTTCCTCAGGCACTCCGCAGGGGCGCTTTGCTTATGGCAATTTGGCGTGGCCAAATTTTGCTGATAATCCCAACTATGTTGATAACGACAATTTTTTGAGTGCGGACTTTATCAAGCAGCGGAATAGCAATCCGCTTGGAACGGAGTACGGCAAGACACCCGGTCTTTGGGGCGGGGCTCAATATCTGGCCAAATTCAACGGCAGCGGCAGTTTTAATCCAGCAGATGTCAGCAACTTAGTAACGGTTCAGTATGGTAATTTCGCAAATTTGCCCTTATCGCCTGAAAACAGGGGTGCCACCGGTGCTGTTGGCTTCACGCCGAGAGATGATGGCAACAATCCAAATGCACTGAGCGGTACTAGGGCGGAGGACTTTACATCTTGGCATGGGGGTGCCAATGGCTGGGCGTTTAACTACAACCCATATAACTACGTCATTACCCCCAATGAACGTCGCTCGGTATTCATGCGCGGCAATTTTGAGATTAATGACAATCACTCCGCCACCTTCAAGATGCTCTACCAAAACAGGCGTTCAGATCAGTTGCTGGCACCGACACCGCTGTTCTGGGGATTCAATCGCGGCGAGGGGATCAGCGCATCCAATGCCTTTAACAGCATGCGGATTGAATTCTGTGATCTCTACGGGAGTTCGTCGTATGGCAGCAAAGAATCTTGTACGCAGAAAGCTCACTATTACTACACAGCCAACGGTGTCCATAAGCCCGTTCCCGATTTCTATAAGGAGGGTGACGAGTTCACCATTGGGGAAGAAGAAGATGTGCAAGTGAATTATCTCTACGCAGTGGATAGAAACGGTAATCGGGAGCTTCCTTTGTATCCGATTGCAGCCAACGACAAATGCGCTGCTAATGGAAAGCCTATCGGCAAAAATAAAAGCCCGACTGTATGTTCTCGCTATCCGGACAGTTATTTGGACAAAGATGGTGTCGTGAAATACGTGACCCAAAGAGAAGCTGATGGGACGATTAAGCTTTATGCAGTTACCCTTGATCCCAGTGATCCTACGGGGCGAGCTTTTACCGTTTCCGCCAACCCCATAGCTGAGAATACTGATATCTTTCAGCAATTTATCGCCCAAGATGTTGCCAAGAAGGATAAAGATGGGAATGTGATCTACTCGAATGATAATGTTCCCAAGCCGGGATACGCTACCGGCTGGTTTGGCCGTCGCATGCTGGAGTATGGTCCACGTAACTTCCTACAGGATATTGAGACATTTCATGTTCAAGCTGGGGCAGAAGGAACTTTTGATGTCGGGACTTTTGAATGGAAATATGATGTTGACTGGTCTTGGTCTCAAGTGCAGGCATACATTCGTACCGAGGGCTTGTTCAATACCGCCCGTATTGCCCAGGCACTTGGCCCCAGTGCTGAGAATTCTGAATGGAGTGGTGTGAAAGCCGCAGATACAGATAACGACAATAAGGTCACTGCTGATGAAGCCACCGCTTACAACAGTGCGAACAACTTGACCGGAAACAATGCAATTGCGGCCACAGATCGTTTTGTCTTGGATGACAATGGCAACATTAAATGCGCAGACAGCAGTGGAGGTTGTTATTCACTCAACATCTTCGGTGGTCAGGGCACCAATGCTCAATATCTGGGCAATGGTCTGTGGGGTGGTTCAGGATCGATGACTAATGAGATGCTGAACTATATTTCCTTCACTGCACAGGATTCTGGCACGAATACCCAAAAATTGATCACAGCAAACGTTGCTGGCAGCGTTGTTGATCTGCCGGCAGGTCCTTTAGGCATCGCAGCCGGTTTTGAGATGAGGGATACCTACGGCAATGATCAGCCCGATGCACTGATTGCTGCTGGCATTACCTCGGGCAATGCGAGGTTGCCCACAAGCGGGGGTTATGATGTCACCGAGTATTACGTTGAAGCCAAGATTCCAATAGTTGCCGGCCTCCCTGGTGTTCAATTGCTAGATGCTTCCATATCAGCTCGCAGTTCAGATTTCTCCACCTTTGGCACAGTCACAACTGACAAAATTGCAGTGGGCTGGGAAATCAATGACATGTTCAAGATTCGCGTGACACAGGGGTCCGGCTTTCGTGCCCCGACTATCAATGAGCAGTACTTAGGTTTTTCTGATTCATACCCAGAAGTGTTTGACCCTTGTGCCGCCACCGTTGCCGGTAATGTTAATGACAATCTTGCTGGCGACTTTTCTCAATGTGCTGCAGCCAAAATCTTGGACAGGGATCACAACCCAGTTCCGGTGGGTTTTGATCAGCGCAATGATCAAATCCGCATCACGGTAGGCGGCAATCGTAATCTGCAGGCGGAAAAATCTGAAACTTTTTCTTATGGCGTAATCATTGAGCCTACGGACTCAATGTTCATCACAATTGATTTCTGGGAAATTAAGATTACTGATGCAATTGGAACATACGGACCGCAGGCCATTTTGGATAGATGCTACAAACCCGGTGGTGCTTTCTATTCTCCCGAACTATGCAATTTGATTGAGCGTTCGCCTAGTGGTTCTGTTTCTGACCTCATTGATGTTTACACTAACTTTTCCGAAGTTAACACCAATGGCTATGATATCGCTATTGTCTACGACATCAATGACCAATGGCGTATTTCTGGTGATGCTACTTACGTTGAAAACATTTCCTCTGTCACCGGCTCCGGTAATTCTGTATCTTTTACTGGATTAATTAATGGAGCGAGTAGATCTTCAAATCCTCGTGTGAAGGGACGCTTATACACGCGCTTTGAAAGTGAGGACGGCCTCTGGAGTTGGGTTAATGAGTTCAACTACATTCACTCCGTGCTGTTTCTGGGGGCTAACGGTATTAGAGGTGGTGACCCAAATGATGATCGGCTTCTAGATGCGACCTACTACTGGGATACCAATGTGCGTTATAACTGGGATCGAATTAATACGACTTTCCTTTTTGGTGTTGAAAACCTATTGGATCAAGATCCACCTTACTTCCCCGAAGCATACGCCAATGACTTTGATCCGTCCTACCGCATGTGGGGCAGCCAGCGCTGGCATGTTTCGCTGCAGCACTACATCGACTAGTTGGTTGATGATGACTCCGGCTCTACGTATGTGTAGTGGATTGCATAGTGCCGGTTGGTGTGCTGTTGAATGCCTTGGAAGTTTGATGCAATTAGGTTTTCGTTTGATACACAGTTGGTTAACACAGTCAGGCAATGAGAAATTAAATTTGGAAATTTCAGACAAACCTTCGATTTTTTAACCTCTCGCGATCCCTCCCAATTTACCAAGTCATGAACAAAACTCATAAAAATCAAGACACAGAGTACACAGCAGCTAAATTACTCCAATGCTCTGCTGGCATGCACAGAAGCCCTCTGAGCTGCTGTTGCAATGAGTCTGTTTATGGCTTGGCAGATTTCATGATGATAAATCTGTTGACCAGCAGTTTGGCTTGATGTTTTCCTCTGCTGTCGACCTTTTCACCCTGGCTTGCTTAAAGCACAATTAACAAGGCTATGTATACGGAATTAAAAAAAGGGCACTTACATACCCTAATGCACAAATGAAGGATTTGATTGGATGGGGTATCTTTGTTTGCCAAGGGAGCAAATTTCACGAGAAGCACTATGACATTGGGTGGCTACAGGAGCGTTATGCCATTGGGCGCCACAACAACGTCACGATTAATCTTGACCGCAACAGGCTGGCAAGCAAGCATTCAGCATATTCATCAGCACTGGCACAGGTGTCAACCGCCTGTGCGTTCGCTTTTAGGAGAGGTAATTGAAATGATTCTGATTGGAAACAATAAGGGAACTGTCTTTGATGTGAAGGCGACTGTCGACCATGCAACGATGCGCGGAAAGATGGAGCGCGTCAAGTACATCGGCGGCTGGGTTGTCTGGGCAACTTGGGAGGACGAAGATGGGAAACAGCAAATATCCAGCGATATGTTTCTGGATGCTACAGACAGTGATGCACGCGCTGACAGAGAGAAATCTAAGAAGGCGGCAATCAAATGGCTGTATGAGAAAAGCAAGTTTTAACTCAACCCCATAAAGTCGCGCAGGGATGACTTGTGCATTAGGGTATGCAAGTCCCAAAAAACAGAGATCAAAGATGATATTCGAGAGATCAGAAAGGACTTTATGTGACCTATTCTGGTCAGCCACCGTCGGGCTCTGCATTATTTCTCTCGCATCCCTGGAGTAGATGGGACGCAACGTGGCTCAGGTGGGCTGACGGTGCAGAATTCTTAAGTCTCTCCAGGCTCGGACAGGGTCAAACCGCCCGCATAAAACGACAGCGTTTTCCAAACACTGCGCTCTCGCCCGCCGAGCGAGACCCAAAAACCGACGAATCAGCCCAGCCCCTTCAGGGCGGTGTCAAAGCGCTTGATGAGCTGCGTCATTTGTTTTTCGCCCTCTTCGTTGGGGACGCCGGCGGGCAGACCGCACCAGCGCTTCAGCCAGGTCGCAGTCTTGCGCGGCTGGGACTGCTGCGTCTGCAGGGACTTCTGCATCAGCTCCATCTTGATCTTCATGCGCATGTCGGCATCCTTTTTCGGGGTGCTGACCTCGGCGGCAATCTCAAGCTCAATCACCAGGCGGCGGTGCTCGGACAGCAGCTTGACGAAGTTGCAGTCGGACGGAGCCGCCAGCAGCTTACTGCAGGTCTGTGACCGGGTTTCGACCAGCTCGCGCCAGGGCTTGGGAACATCGGGCATTTCCGGAGGGGCGAGTTCCGCCGCCTCCTTGCCATAGGACATGGCGGCGCTCTCGACCTGAGCACAGGCATCGGCGTACTTGCGGACGTTGTCCAGGTGAGCGCGCTTCTGGCTGCGGTTCAGATTGCGCAGCCTGCCGTTCAATTCTTTGAGACGCTTGCGGAATGCCTGGGCAATCTCGCGCGGCGGACGTTTTAATTCTTCGAACTGCTGCTCCAGATCGGCCATGCGGTTGCCCTGATTCAGCATTGCCGCATCGTCCAGGCGACCAATCTGCTCCAGCTCGTCCAGCAGCTCCTGGGATTTTTTCTGCAGCTCAGCCGTGGTCATCAGCCCGCGCGCGCTCCGGTCAGCCTCAAACACGGTGTCGCAGGCAGTGCGAAACTCATTCCACAGGGCTTCGTTTTCCTCATGCGGCAGCTGCGGGATTTTCTTCCACTGCTCCATCAGCTGGGCGATGCGATCTTTGGGTTTGTCGATCTTGCGCTGCGCCAGCAGCTGTGTGCGCTCGATCAGGCGGCGCTTGCGGTTGCGCCAAGTCTCGTAGTGCGGCACCAGGGCGGCCTCGGCCTCGGACACGGCCTGCTGGACACCCTTGCGCAGCCCCTCGCGTTCTTTTTTGCTGCCGGGCAGCAGCTTGATGCGATCCAGGCGCTGCCCCACCCCGTGCAGCAGGCGGCTGAGCTCCTCCGGGGGCCGCTTCAGTCCGTTCTTCAGATCCTTGACGATATTCTGCATCTGCCCGGCATTCTGCTGCTGCAGCTGCTCGCGCTTTTCATAAAACGGCTTGCACGGGGCTTTGGCCGCCTCGCACAGTTCATTGAATGTCTTCCAGAGTTTTTGATCGGTTGAGAGCAGGCCGGCGTCTATCTCGCTCCAGCGGCGGCGCGCCTCGGTGACGGCATTCATGCGCGCGTATACCGACTTGGCCTGGCGCGCATCCAGCGGCTGGTCAATGAGACTGCGCAGCTCGTCGCAGATTTCCAGCTTCTGGGGCTGGGCGACATCGTTGAGCCATCGTTCAAGGTGGCGAATCTCGGCGCTGATGCGCTCCCGCGCCCGGTGAATGCTGCTGACCCAGTAGGGTCTCAATATCTCAGTGTGTTCGCCGATTTCCTTCAGGTGGCTGCGGGCAGCACGAAAATCACCGTTTTCCAGCGCAGCGCCGGCGCTTTGCAGCAGCGCGCGCGCCGTGTTCCGAGCGGTGCGCTCCTCTTCGCGCGCCTTGCGATCCTGGTGGCGCAGCCGGTCCAGGCGGGCATGTGCTTTGTTCAGATCCTCGGGCACCGCCAGCTCGGCGGGCCAGTCGATGCCCTCGAGCAGCTCTTCGAGTGCGCCGGCGTCCTCCTGCTGCTCCAGATTGCCCAGCTGCTGCCTCAGCTTGCGCGCGGCCGACAGCGCTTGGCGCACGCTGACGACGGCCATGGTGGGGGCGAGCTCGGGCCGGAATTTCAGACCGCTGCGCAGCCTGGCCTCCTTTTGCAGCAGCGGATCGATCGCAAATACTTCCTCAATGCTGATGGCATCAAGGTGGACGAGCTTTTCGCAGGCGGTGACGACCTCCGCATGGGCGGCTGCGTGCAGGCGGACGGGGTCCTCTTCCAGAGCCCGCTCGATGACCGCCAGGGCTGCCTGGGCGCGCTCCTGCTGCGAGGGGCTCATGACGGCCTGGTGCTGCTGGTACTGCTGAGCGAGCAGCAGCAGATGCGCGCGTTCCTGCGCGTCAATGTCTGTGCTGCACTGCTCCATCACCGCGCACAGCGCCTCGGCGTCCCGAACCTGCTGCGCGGCGTGTTCCGCCTGCTGGCGCAGCTCCTCCAGCTTGCGCTTGGCGGCGTTGTGGGCGGCCTTGTCCTTGTTCTTGCACGCCTCGATGATGTGCAGCAGCGCGGTTTCGTCCTCAATACCGCTGATTGCGGCCCTGAGCGACGCCGTTTTTTCGCTCCTGAGAGCGATCTGGACGAGGTCTTGAACCTCTTTGGGCAGGTGAGCGAAATCGTTCACGAGTCCCGTTTTATGGCTCGGCTGGGGCGGGATTATATCTAGGCAGTATTGCGGCATCCCCGCCAGATGCAGACGTATATAATCGCCGCCCGAATCAGCAGCAGGCCGCTGCAGAGGCTGAAAAAATGGCCAAAAACAGAGCGGATTCAAGGGCGAGCGACACCGAGAAAAAGGCTTCCGGACAGCCCAAAAAGGCCGCACCTGATAAGCGTCAATCGACAGAAAAAAAAGCGGAAAAACAGCCCTCCGCCCGGTCGTCGGCATCCGCTGCCTCCGCAGCCAGGGTGGCGGAGGCCAAAGGTAAAAAAGTTGAGAAGGCAAAAAGAACGGCAAGGCCCGCAGCCAAAAAACCTGCGGTAAAGAGGCCCGCAGCGAAGCGGCCGTCGGCGAAATCGGCGACTGCAAAAAAAGTCGAGAGGATCGCAAAAAAACCGGCAAAACCCGCCGCCAAGAGACCTGACGCAAAGAAACCCGCAGAGGCAAAATCGGCGGTGGAATCATCGCCGTCCAAAAAGGCGGCATCGGCCCAGCCGGCCGACAAAAAACCGGCAGCCAAAAAAGCCGCTGAAAAAAAAACCGAGGGCAGCAAAGCGCTCCCCAAAAAGCCGAGCGCCCGATCCAGGAATGGCGTGATCAAAACGCGGGAGCAGTTGCTGGCGTCTGATCCCTCCGAGTACATGAATCAGGCACAGAAGAATTTTTTCCGCAGCATGCTGGAAAAAGAGCGCGATGAATCGCTGCGCGACATTGAGCAGGCCGAGATCGAGCTCAAGCGCGCCAGGAGCAATGAGAGCGACGAGCTGGATCAGGCGCTGATCGAGGAGGAGCACCGCATCCTGGCGCGTCTGGTCGAGCGCAAGAGCAACCTGCTGCAGAAGATCGACAACGCTCTGCGCCGCCTCAGCGGTCAGGGGGATTCGCCCTTTGGCTACTGCGTGCGCACCGGCGAGGAGATCGGTCTGGAGCGTCTGCTGGTTCGACCGACGGCGACGCTGTGCATTGAGGAGAAGCGCCGTGCCGAGAAGCTCGAGCGCCAGCGGGGCGGCGGCCGCGCGGATTTCTGACAGCGCTTACAGGGTTTTTCCGGCCAAAACTTCCAGCCCGGCGCGCTTGAGCAAACCGGTCAGCAGCGTCAGCGGCAGGCCGACCAGAGCGGTCGGGTCCAGGCTCTCCACCCGCCGGATGAGTGCAATCCCCAGCCCCTCGGACTTGAACGCCCCGGCACAGTCGAGCGGCCGCTCGCGCCGGACGTAGTCGCGGATCTGCTCGGTGCTGAGGGTGCGCATCCAGACCCGGGTCAGCGTGCTCTCAACGAAAACCTCCCGCCCGGGAACCGCCAGCGCGACGGCGGTGTGAAATTCGACGCACTGGCCGGAGATCGCCGCCAGCTGCTCGCAGGCTCGGGTTTCGCTGCCGGGTTTGTGCAGGGCGAGGCCGCCGCATTCGGCAACCTGGTCGCTGCCGATCACCCAGGCATCGGGGTGGCACTCGGCGACGGCGCCGGCCTTGAGCAGCGACAAATGCCGCGCCCGCTCGTCGCCGGCAAGGTCGCAGGCGGACTCGTCCACTTCCGGGGAGACGGTTTCAAACGTCACCTCCAGCCGCCGCAGCAATTCGGCGCGATAGCGAGAACCGGAAGCCAAAATAAGGCGCATCGAAGCCTCCTGCACAAAGCCGGGGGGCAATTTTAAGCGTGGAGTACAATCCGCGCCGCATCGGGGGACTAAGGCCAAAAAATGTCGGGATCCGGGAATGTTGACGTCAACCAGCGCCCCGATGCAGATGCACTGATTCAATCGCTGGCGGACTACGTCCTGGACAAAAAAATCGACAGCCGGCTGGGCTATGACACGGCCCGCCACTGCCTGATGGACACGCTCGGCTGCGGCCTGCTGGCGCTGAAATTTCCCGAATGCACCAAACTGCTGGGGCCGATCGTCCCCGGCACCGAAGTTCCCAATGGCGCCCGCGTTCCCGGTACGGACTACGTGCTCGATCCGGTCAAGGCGGCCTGGGATATCGGCTGCATCATCCGCTGGCTCGACTACAACGACACCTGGCTGGCGGCCGAGTGGGGTCATCCATCCGACAATCTGGGCGGCATTCTGGCGGTGGCCGATTACCTCAGCCGCAGCAGCCGGGCGACCGGCGGCAGCCCTCTGAGCATGCGCGAGGTGCTCACCTGGATGATCAAGGCACACGAGATCCAGGGCGTGCTGGCGCTGGACAACTCCTTCAACCGTGTCGGGGTGGATCACGTGGTCCTGGTCAAGGTGGCCAGCACGGCCGTCACCGCCGCAATGCTGGGCTGCACCCGCGAGCAGGTTGTCAGTGCGATCTCACACGCCTGGGTCGACGGGCAGAGCCTGCGCACCTACCGCCATGCCCCCAACACCGGCTCGCGCAAATCCTGGGCGGCCGGGGACGCCACCAGCCGCGCGGTGCGTCTGAGCCTGATCGCCCGCACCGGCGAGATGAGCATTCCCGGGGCGCTGAGCGCACCGACCTGGGGGGTTGACGACGTTCTGATGCGCGGCAGCAAGCCGGTCACGCTGTCGCGCGAACTCGATTCCTACGTCATGGAGAACGTCCTGTTCAAGATCTCCTACCCGGCGGAATTTCACGCCCAGACCGCGGTCGAGGCCGCAGTCACGCTGCACCCGCAGATTGCCGACAGGCTGGATCAAATCGAGCGCGTTGAGATCACCACGCACGAGTCGGCCATTCGCATCATCTCCAAGGTCGGCCCGCTGGCGAACCCGGCCGACCGCGACCACTGCCTGCAGTACATGACCGCCATCGGGCTGCTCAGGGGCGGCCTGCGCGCCGAGGACTACGAGGACGATGCGGCGGCCGACCCGGCCATTGATGCCCTGCGCGAAAAAATGCAGGTCGTTGAGGACCAGCGCTACACGCGGGAATATCTTGAGGCCGACAAGCGCTCCATCGCCAATGCCCTGCAGGTGTTCTTCAGCGACGGCAGCAGCACCGAGCAGGTTGCGGTGGAGTATCCGATCGGCCACCGCCGCCGGCGTGAAGAGGGCATTCCGCTGCTGATCGAGAAATTCAAGGCCAACCTGTCCACTCGCTATGACGCCGAGCAGAGCGAGCGGATCTTCAACCTCTGCCTGGACGGCGATGCCCTGGACGCCACGCCGGTCGACGAGTTCATGGATCTGCTCATCGCCTGAGGGCCACAGGCGACAGGCCATAGATATTTGACCCCGAATGCCCGCACACAGCGGCCCTCAACGGGCGGCCAGTAGCGGGCAATCTATTACACTGCCCGCCCTGCCGGCACCGCCCCGAGCGCCATGCCCAGATTTGCCGCCGCTGTGCTGCTGCCCCTGCTGCTCGTGTCCGCCTGTGCGGATACGTCCTCCTGGCGAGAGCGCCTTGACGAGATGATGATCTCGTCCGAATGGACTGTTGAATCGACCCGGCCGTTGAAGGGCACCGGGCTGGTCCAGGTCGCACTCAACAACGGCGATCAGTTCTTCATCAGCGAAAACGGCAGGTATCTCCTGGTCGGCGCCAACCTGTTTGAATTCCAGGGCGAGGCGTCGTTCAACCGCACGGAGGAGGCGCGCGCACTCTGGCGCGCCGAGATCATATCCGAGGCCGATCAGTACATCGTCTTCCCGGCCGAGGGCGACACCCGCGCCGTGGTCTACGCCTTCACCGATGTCACCTGCCCCTTCTGCCAGCAGATGCACCTAGAGATAGCGGGCTACAACCAGCTGGGCATCGAGGTTCGCTATATGGCCTTTCCGCGCGGGGGAATGGGTTCGAGGGGCTATGAGCTGCTGGCCAAAGCCTGGTGCGCCGAGGATCCGGTCAATGCGATCGGCCAGCTCAAAATCGGCCAGGGGAGCGACCTTGAGGTCTGCGAAACCCAGCCGGTGATGACGCACTACGACATCGGCCAGCGCGTCGGCGTCCGGGGAACGCCGACGTTCATCACGCAGGAGGGCAGCCTGATCTCCGGGTTCCGCACGACGGACGAGATAGCCGAGATTTTGGAACTTAAATGAAACGCTGCGGCGCTTGCGGGGGCGGCTGCAGATGAAGGACGGGAATGGCAGTGCCAAAGCGCCGAGCATCAGAATCAGGCAAATTTTCGAGGCCGGTCTGATTCAAGCGGGCGATGAGATCTGGTTCAAGGATGATCCGGAGAATCCGGCGCTGCTGCTGAATCACAGAGACTGCGAATTTGAGGGGCGGCGTTGCAAAATCAACGACTACGCCCGGCGCGTCACCGGCTGGAAGGGCGTCAACATTTACGACCAGATCATCCACGGCCCCTCGCAAAAACTGCTCGGAGAGCTGCGCGAGCAGGTGATTCAGGGCGGGCCGCCGGCCGCACCAGCAGCCCCCGCCAAACTCCCCGACGCCCATTTCGAGCGCGTCGAGCAGCTGCCCGCCTACGTGTTCAGCATCATCGGCTCGATGAAGACCGAGGCGCGCGCGGCGGGCGAGGACGTCATCGACTTCGGCATGGGCAACCCCGACGCCCCGACCCCGCAGTTCATCGTCGACGCCCTGTGCGAGACCGTCGCACGACCCGACACCCACGGCTACTCCCAGTCGCGCGGCATTCCGAAGCTGCGCAAGGCCGTCTGCGACTGGTACCGGCGCCGCTACGGGGTCGAGCTGGACCACGAGAGCCAGGCCATCGTCACGCTCGGCTCCAAGGAGGGGCTGGCGCACCTGGCGCTGGCCACGCTCGACCGGGGCGACACGGTGCTGGTGCCCAACCCCAGCTACCCCGTCCACCCCTATGGCTTCGTCATCGCCGGGGCGCAGATCATCCACGTCCCCATGCGCAGCGAGGGCGAGTTTCTCGACAGCCTCGACGCCGCCGCGCGCAGCGCCTTTCCCAAGCCGAAGATGCTGGTGGTCAACTTTCCCAGCAACCCGACCACGCGCCATGTCGGGATCGATTTCTTTGAGCGGCTGCTCGAATTTGCCCGCAGCTACGGGATTTGGATCGTCCAGGATCTGGCTTATGCCGACCTGTGCTTTGACGGCTACCGCGCCCCGTCCATCCTGCAGGTTGCGGGGGCGCTGGACTACTGCGTGGAGGTCACCACGATGTCCAAGAGCTACAACATGGCCGGCTGGCGCATCGGCTTCACCTGCGGCAACCCCGACCTGATCGCAGCCCTGGCGCGCATCAAGTCCTATCTGGACTACGGCGCCTTCACGCCGGTTCAGGTCGCCTGCATCCACGCCCTCAACAGGGGCGACGCCGAGGTCGGGCGGGTCTGCGAGACCTACCGCCGCCGCCGCGATGTGCTCTGCAGCGGGCTCAACCAGCTGGGCTGGCGGGTGACGCCGCCCAAGGCGACGATGTACGTCTGGGCCAGGATCCCCGAGCCCTGGGATCAGCTCGGCTCGCTGGAATTTTCCCGCCAGCTGCTGCTGCGCGCCAATGTTGCGGTCTCGCCGGGCATCGGCTTCGGCGAGCACGGCGAGGGCTGTGTGCGCTTTGCGCTGATTGAGAACGAGCACCGCATCCGCCAGGCCGTCGCCAACATCCGGCGGATGTTCAGGGCGGGGCCGTGAGCGGGCTGCTTCGGCTGGGGCTGTGCGGGGTCGGCACCGTCGGCGGCGAAGTCCACAGGCAGCTGACCGAACACCCGGACACCCTGGCCGAGGCCGCCGGTCGGCCGGTTGAGATCGTCGCCTACAGCGCCAGAGGCAAACGCCCCGAGTACCGCGCCGAATACTTCGCCGACGCCGCCGAGCTGGCGCAGCAGGCCGATGTCGACGCCGTCGTCGAATTGATCGGCGGTGTTGACGTCGCCTTTGACGTGGCCCGCAGCACGCTCGCTGCCGGGCGTCATCTGATCACCGCCAACAAAGCCCTGCTGGCCGAGCGGGGCGGCGAGATCAACACCCTGCTGCGGCAGAACCCCGGTGCGTGGATCGGCTTCGAGGCCGCCATAGGCGGCGGCATTCCGGTGGTCAAATGCCTCGGCGAGGGGCTTGCCGGCAACCGCATTCGCAAACTCTCCTGCATCCTCAACGGCACCAGCAACTACATCCTGTCCGAAATGTTCGACTCCGGAGCGGATTTCGGCAGCGTCCTGAAGCAGGCCCAGGAGCTGGGCTATGCCGAAGCCGACCCGACCCTCGACATCAGCGGCGGCGATGCCGCCCACAAGCTGGCGATCCTGGCCAGCATGGCCTTTGGCATTGCCGAGCCGCTGCGCTGCATCACCTGCGAGGGAATCGACACCCTGAGCGTGCGCGACTTTCGCTTTGCCCGGCAGCTCAACTGCCGCATCCGCCCGCTGGCGGTCGCCGAGCGCATCGGCGATGCCTGCGACCTGCGCGCCCACGTCGCCCTGGTGCCCGAGGGTCATGCGCTGGCCGGCATCGGCGGGGTGATGAATGCGGTGCACATCCAGGCCGACCCGGTCGGCGAGGTGTTTCTGAGCGGGCCGGGTGCGGGCGCCGGGGCGACGGCATCAGCTGTGCTGGCCGACATCATCGACCTGGCCACCGGGCGGGCTCGTTTGCAGGTGCCGAAAAGAAATGCCGACTTTGCGCTGCTCGACGCCGGCCTGCGCGAGTCGACCTTTTATCTGCGCCTGGACATTCCCGAGCGCAACCGCCCCGGCATCATCGCCGAAATCACCGCCCTGCTGACCGAGCAGCAGATCAGCATCAGGGAGCTGATCCAGCACGGCGAGTGCGACGTCGCCGATCACATCCCCCTGCTGGTGCTGACCGACCCGACCCGGGAGGGGGCGGTGCGCGCCTTTGCCGAAGCCGTCAGAGCCCGCAGCGACATCTGCCGCGAGCTGCTGTGGCTGCGCGTCGAGGACGAGGCGCGCTGATGGCGCCTGATGCGGCGTCTCGCTACCGCAGCACGCGCGGCGGCGGCGAAGTCTGCGATTTCGCCCAGGCGCTGCTGAATCCGCGCCCGCCCGACGGCGGGCTCTACGTGCCCGAGGGACTGCCGCATTTTGGGCCGGACGAGCTGGAAGAGCTGCACCGCCTGAGCTATCTGCAGCTGGCCGAGCGCATCATCGCCCCGTTCATCGGCGATGCCCTTGCTGCCGGCGAGCTGGCCGGGGTCTTGGCCAGGGCCTACCGGGGCTTTGAGCACGAGGAAGTGGTCCGGCTGCGCGCGCTGGACGGCGGTACTCTTCACGGCGGTCCGCTGCACCTGCTCGAGCTGTTTCACGGCCCGACGCTGGCCTTCAAGGACGTCGCCCTGCAGCTGCTCGGGACGCTGCTGGACGATATTCTCAGCCGGCAGGGTCAGCGTCGTCTGATCCTCACCGCGACCTCGGGCGACACCGGCTCGGCCGCCATTGAAGCCTGCCGAAACTGCGCCCGCCTCGACATTGCCGTGCTGTTTCCGCACGAGCGCATCACCGAATTTCAGCGCCGGCAGATGACCTCTGTGCAGCAGGACAACGTCCTGTGCCTGGCGGTGCGCGGCGATTTTGACGACTGCCAGAACCTGCTCAAGGCCGCGCTGGGCCGGGGCGAGGCGCTGACCGGCGCCGCCTTGATGACCGTCAACTCCATCAATTGGGCCAGGCTGATGGCGCAGGTCGTCTACTACTTTTACGCCGGGCTGAGGCTGGATCAGGGCGGCGGCGTCAACTTTGCCGTGCCCACCGGAAATTTCGGCAATATCTATGCGGGCGTGCTGGCCGGCAGGATGGGACTGCCGGTGCGCAGGCTGCTGCTGGCCACCAACCGCAACGACATCCTGCACCGTGCACTGGTCGGCAACGACTACAGCCGGGTGCAGGTTCAGGGCAGCGTCGCCCCCAGCATGGACATCTCCATCGCCAGCAATTTCGAGCGCCTCGTGCATTTTCTGACCGATGCACAGACCACGGCGAGGCTGCAGGCCGAGTTTGCCGAGAGCGGGGTTCTGGCGCTGCCGGACGCAGCCTGGCAGTGCGCGCGCGAACTGTTTGCGAGCTCCCGCTGGGACGATGACGGCATCCTCCAGGCCATGCAGCAGGGACAGCAGCGCTACGGCGTGGTTCTGGACCCGCACACAGCGGCGGCGCTGGCGGCCGCCCAGCAATACGGCGACGAACACCCGACGGCGGTGCTGGCCACGGCGCACCCGGCCAAGTTTTCCGAGGCTCTGGTGCGGGCGGGGCTGGGTGAATTCACGGCAGAGGCCGATACCCGCCTGGCGACCCTGCGGGAGCGGGGCGAGCGCTTTGAAGTCATCGACCCCGACCTCGATTCGCTGCAGAAAGCGCTGGGGGGTTCATCTCTGGGTGGGTTGGGGTAGGGATTTGTTTCAAGACAAGCGGCTTTTTTAAGTTTCGTCTTCTGAATTTTGATTTATCAGCCGGTCAAGCAAACCCTCAGCCATCTCTGGATCTGCCCAATGAGGCATTCTATTTGAGAAGTTATCAAGATGTCCCATATGTATTTCAAGAGAACGACGATACTCCGCCGACTGATTTTGGTGTTTTGAAAGTAGGCTTCGTATTTGTTGAGCTGCATCTTCAGTTGCAAATGCTTCAGCACCTCTTGCTAGGATTTCGAGCCTAATATCTAAATATGCAGCACGGGAAAAATCAGGGCTGTCTGTTTCTAGATAATCCTTTTGAATTCTTGCGATTATCTCGGCGCACTCCATTGCCAAGTCCCACCTTTTTAGCGTAAGTAATTTAAGGCCTAGCTTTGCAAGTTCATCTGCTGCAGTTCCTTCTTGTCCACTGTCAAATGCAGAGCCTTCGCGAAAATAAAGTGTTGGAGCCTTGATGAGTTTCTCTAAACAGTCCTTTATTGTGTATAGATGCCAGTCACTTCCTTGAGAGGGTGAACTAAGAAGTTGCCAGTGTGTATCAGCACAAGTGAATAGAGATTTTAGTGATAAAGAAAGTAAATCAGATTCTCCAAACTTAATTTCCTTAAACACTTCTATAAAGTGCTTTGAGAGCAATTTCGAGGCCTGCTCGAAATCAAGGAAAGGATTAACTTCTTGGGAAGGTTCATCTAGGGGTATGATCTGGTTTTTTACATCATTGAGTATTGACTCGATATCCACTCCATAACCGGAGTCATAAATTGGGAATGGAATTTCCACAAAACTGTATCTATTGGTTTTTATTTCCAACTTCATCAATTCTTTGATATGGGGCAAAGCTCTTTTTAGAATAGATGCATTCCTAAACCCATTAACCTGCATATCATGTTTTGCGGCATAAATAATGGCCTGAATTGCGATAATGCTTGCCACATGCATAGAACATCCATACGATGTTATCGCGATATAGAAAAGACTCTTAAGAGCAGTACTTTGAGCAGGCTTGGTATCAATATTTTTGTCTATACATAACAGAATATCTCTTAGATTGTTCGATGCGACGATTAGTGTATCCTCCATGGCAGCATTTGCAGCGTACTTTATACATTCATTAAGATAAAAAATTGGAGTATGCGCAAAGTCGGCAGATTTTTTATTTTCATCGGGAGCGATAAACATAAAATTTTTTGCCATCTCCCCCAATGCATCCATGCAATGACCTGCTATAACTTTATTAGGTCGATCAATTGCTGCTTCGCAAATATTTTTTATACTTCCATAAATCACTTTTAGTGTCTTTTTGACCTCGGTGTTTGGTTTTATTGTAAGTTGAGAGTCGGGGATAAGGATGATGCCGTCTTTTTTTGATTCAACGTAGATGACTCCAATCTGGGACATTGCAGTTACGATATGCTTTATCGCTTGGATATCGAATCGTTCTACTGATTTGTGAGCAAATTCATCAAGATTATCTATCCAATATTCAATATCGTTTTTTGGTGATGAATTGAGGCGAGAAATCCAGTTTGACCAAAGCAAATCTCCTGTATTTTCCGAGAACACATATCTAATCTTTGCGGTTCTCGATAAGAAATCAATTTGTTTTTTGTTGCGCATAATTCTGTGAGAGCAATGCCTCACAACCAAATCCATTGCCGTCTTTGGAGATAACAGATCTAGGGTTCTCAAGTAGAAACTCCTTACAGCATCTAGTGCTCCTCCGAGAACAGTTAGTTGAATCGCTAGGGAAAAAGAAGCATCCATATTGAAGATTTGACTAGTGGAAAGGGTTAGTGAGAAAAGGGTCAATATCGACAGCAAGAAAAACAACGCCAGCAACTTGCCGTCGCGTGCATACAGTCTCAGCACCGCTGATGAGAAAAGATCGGCTGCCCTTTGAGCGGGAACAATCGAAAGTGTTAGTAGGACGGTGAGTGCCGTTCCAATCAGGCCGGCGGATGCAAGATGCACATCCTCGATCGGAAAGTTGGGCGATAGCGAAGCAGGGGCGCATATCCAGAGTGCCCCTCCGAATAAGAAACCAACTACAGTGGCAAAGAATTTGAACAAGGGAAGCCTATCCAGTTTTGGTGTGCAAACGGGGGCTATTCTCATCCCCTGAACGGGCTGTGGCAATAGACGACAGCTGTGCTTGAGCGAATCAGTCGCACTGTATACCAGTCCTATGTCATCTCACTGGCTGACTGGGATAAAATCCGCACCGCCGGAGGGGTGGCAGAGTGGTCGAATGCACCGGTCTTGAAAACCGGCATGGGTGCAAGCTCATCGTGGGTTCGAATCCCACCCCCTCCGCCAGATTTCGCTTTCGACAGGATCGGAAGATTGCAATTGAGGCGAACGCTGGCGGTTCAATCAGTGAACTATGAGAGCTCATTCCGACCATGAGGCTAGGTCATGATTCCAGATAACCCCATCTTGACGAAAGACAAAGATCTGCTGCGCCGTTATCCATTGGCGAGCGGGGTTGCGGGTGAGATAAAACGATATCAGGGCGATGAAAGTCTTGTTATTGGCATTGAGGGTGAATGGGGTTCTGGCAAGACATCCTTTATCAACCTGGTTCTTGAAGGCCTGCGAGAGGCAGATGATGTTCTGATCATTGAGTTCAATCCGTGGAATTTTTCCAATCAAGACGAGATTGTCAAGGATCTTTTCAACTCGCTCATTGATGCTCTAAAACAAACTGGACGGAAGAAATGGAAAAAACATATAAAAAAGATAATTAATTATTCTTTAAAGCTGTTAAAACACAGTGATATAACAATTTCTTTTTTCGGCTTTCTTAAATGGAAACTTGGAGGGTTTCATGATCTCGGTGGCGATGATCCTTTGGAAATGCAGAAACAAGAGGTTAATTCACTTCTAAAGAAAATCGGCAAGCAAATAGTCATCGTTGTTGACGATATTGATCGTTTGGACAGTCAAGAGACCAAGCTGATATTCAAACTGGTCAAAATGACCGCCAATTTTGCGAACACAATATTCCTTCTCGCTTATGACAGGGGCAAGGTGGGTAAGCGTATGAATGAAAAAGGAATTAAGGGCGAAGAGTATATGAAGAAGATTATCCAAGTCAGTTTCACTCTACCTAAACCTGAGTCGCAGGATTTATTCGAGATATTGTTTGATGGTATCAATGCAACGTTCTTGGGTTTGGATAAGAAGACTTGGGATGATGTACGGCGGGGTAATCTGTTTCATTCCGGATTCAAAAAACTTTTTCCGACTATTCGTGACATAAGGCGTTATATCAACAGTTTGCAGCTTGATTTGAAAATCATAGGCAAGGAGGAAGTGAATCCAATTGATTTTCTGGGTGTAGAAGCCATTCGAGTCTTTGCACCGGAAGTTTATTTGGCAATGACTGGTGAAAAAGAAGTGTTTACTGCGGTTGATAATCGATATGTCACCGATGACAATCGAGAACTGGATGCCCGCAGGCAAATTCACGAGCAAATTATCAAGAAATCTCCTGAAGGTTTGGCCGATGCTATTGGGGGGATAATTCAGCAGCTATTCCCCCAGGTTAAGGTGCTTGATTCTGATGTTCATTATTCCTCGGATCAGCAGCAGGAATGGAGGCGGCAGTTGAGGGTTTGTTCTGAAGATATTTTTGATAAATATTTTGCACTCTCTGTTCCTTCTACAGTTCTTTCGGAAAAAAGATTTAATGATGTTTTGAATGCAACTGATAGCGTATCGGTCTTGGCTAAGATTCTAGAAAAACTTCAGAAGGAAGATAAGCTGCGTCTAGCTTTGTGGCGATTGCCAGATTATCTTGATAACTTAAATGATCAGCAGCGCGAAAATTTATTTTTGAGTGTTTTTGATATAGCCGAAGACGTTAAAGATTATAAGCATGGAGCATTTGATTTACAGGATATCGGTACACAGGCATGGGGTCTAGGCTATCAGATTCTGAAAAGAGTTAAAAAAGAGAAAAGAATGAATTTTTTGACCCAAATTTTTCATTCATCACAAAGTGTTTCTTTATTGGTACTGTTGGTGCTGGCTTTGATTCAAGACATGAGAAAGCATGAATGGGGCCCATTGGAACCGGAAGAGGAGCCTTTGTTTGCAAAAGATAAAATTGATGAATTGAATAAACTGTGTGTCAGAAAAATCAAACATGCAGCAGAGAACGGATCGTTAGCAGGCAAACAAAATTTCTTATTTCTACTTGACCAATGGAAAAAATGGGTATCAGAAGAAGCAGTGAAAAATTACGTTGATGAATTGATAAAAACAGATAAAGGATTGCTCGACTTCCTCAGATGTTTTGTATCAGAAACGACGGTGCATGATATGGATGATTACAGCTCAAAAAATATTCTAAAGATTAATAAAGAATCAATCAAACCCTTTGGGGACATTGACGAACTGAACAGACGGGTCAGCCAGATTGACGAAAGCGGTCTGGATCAGGATGAGGCAGAGATCATCAATCTATACAAAAACCGCCAGAGGTTTGATTGAATAAGAGTTGCTCGTCTATTCCTTGTCAAGGGAAGTGGTGTCGCAAGTAGGCGAGCAAAAAGCTAGGAGGGCACGGTCAGATGACCGCCGGCTTGCCCGCCTCACGCCATAGACACGGCTGGGGTAAGATGCCCCCGTTCATATAGAGCAATGACTTGCCCGTTTCGTCAGGGGAGGAGAAGATGACTGAGACTGATAGAGAAGCGCCAAGAGCCGATTTCGGTTCAGACACCGCACCCGAAGAGGCAGCAGCGGTTCAAAGGCCGGGCGAAGAGACTGATTGCAACGCCCCAACCCCGATAAAGCAAAGCATTGAGTTCACCGGCAACGCCGGCGAATATTTCGGTATATGGATTGTCAATCTCACGCTGTCGATCATGACGCTCGGGATTTACAGCGCCTGGGCAAAGGTCCGGCGCGAGACTTACTTCAAAAGCAACACCAGGATCGCCGACAGTGCATTTGGCTACCACGCCACCGGGGTGCAGATACTGAAGGGCAGGCTGCTGGCCGTCGCATTTTTTGTTGGCCTCTTCATTGTGTCATTTTTTCAGCCACTGCTTGGTGCGATGATGGCGATTGCCTTGATTTTTGTGATGCCATGGGCGATTAACAGTTCGCTGAGATTTTCAGCGCGAATGACCTCATACAGGAACGTCCACTTTAACTGGCACGGGACATACTGGGAAACGTTTTGGTTTCTGATCATTGCCCCTCTTCTCGGCGTGCTGACTTTGGGTCTGCTCATTCCCCTGGTGTCCAGACCCTACTACTCTTATTTTGCCCGCTCTCACTCCTATGGAACATCAAAATTTTCCTGCGAGCTAACAGTCCGCGAGTTTTATCCTGCATTTTTATTGGGCGCTGCTTTGCCGACTGCATTGATAAGCACCGCAGCATTCGTGCTGTTTTTGTTATGGCAGGGGTTTGGCGGCGATGCGGGTTTTGATGCCCTATCAGCCGCTCTAAAAACACTGCCCGTCGCCTTTTACGCCTTTACTTTTTCAATCTCATACATCTATGGAGCATGGGGCACCAAACTGATGATCAAGGGTCTTGCCCTGACCGATGCAGTGGATTTCGACTCCACCCTCAGTCCCGCCAGGTATGCATGGATCCTGTCGTCAAACCTGGTGGCTGTCATTTGCTCTCTTGGATTGCTGCAGCCCTGGGCGGCAGTGCGCATGTATCGTTATTTTGCAGATTGCACGCACATCGAAATCAGCGGCGGTCTCGAGAAATTCGTCGATGAATCTGATGCCGCCCGTTCATCTTTTGGCGAGGCTTATGCCGATTTCGAAGGTCTGGATGTGAGCATTTGAGATGGAATTATTCGGACACTTCTTCAGACCACAGTCATCCAAAAGGGATTCTGGAAAAATTATTGTGGTGGATGGCGTCGCATCCATCACCTCGGATGGTGCGACGGTCTGCGAAGGGGCGGGGATCCAATCTGTCCAGAACAAAAGGGATATCTACCTGGACAACGATTATCTGTTCGCGCTGGCCGAACCTTTGACCTCCGAGCAGGAAAAGCTTATTTTGGGAAAGACGGAAAGGGGCATCGCCTGGCTGGAGAATTTCTCGCTGTCAAAGGCGCTGCTCCTTTCGCTGAGCTTGATGGCGATCTTGGCCGCATTGAGGTATGCACTGACATTCATCACGCCCCTGGCAGTTTCGATATTTCCGCAAGAGTGGGAGAAGACAATCGGCAGAAACTCATATCAGGCGCTTGAGAGTACCGTTTTCAGCAAAACGCAGCTGCCTTCAACTCAGGTGGAGCGTCTGCGCATCAAGGCCAGGCAGATGGCATCGGCAAACGGGTTTGAAAGTCCCGAGATTTTTTTTCATCAGGTGAGTCGCCTTGGGGGGCCGAATGCTGCGGCATTCCCCGGGGGGCCAATCGTGGTGACGGATGATTTGGTGACGCTCCTGGAAAAGGACGAGCTGGTGCTGGGGGTGATCGCCCATGAATTTGCCCATATTCAGGAGAGGCACTCCCTCCACTACGTCATTGAGGCGATCGGTGTGGCAGTGATCGCATCGGTCGTGCTGGGTGCAGACGATGTATTGATCGAGGAAATGTCTGCTGTCGCCGTCAATTTATGGGTCAGCCAGCAAAGCCGGGAGTTTGAAAAACAGTCGGATCTGCTGGCTGTCGAGTACCTGGAAAAAGCCGATCTTGACAAGGCGGCTCTCGGACTGGCTCTCAAAAAGCTGACAGAATATTTCTGCTCTTTGTCACCCGGGCAATCGGTGCAAGAGTGCCTGGAGGAGACCGAAAGCGGCTGGCTGTCCTCCCACCCGTCGGGCGCCGAGCGTCTTGAGTATCTCTCTGATCAGTAGCGATGGATGAGTGAGGATATGTACTTGGATACTAGATACGTACCTGCTAGATGCAGTGAGATCTATTGATGCACACACGCTTGTTTTCCTTCTTTTTGAGACGGCTGGAAAACCTCCTGAAAATCATCATGCGACGCTATAAGCCGGCTCTTTTAACGCCTTCATTGAAAGTTTGAAGAATGTCGTCAATATCCTTGCTCGCTGGTGCATTGATTGTGTGAAAAGACAATCAATCTCGGGATACGCCTCCCTTATTTCTGCGACGTTTCGGTTACCCGTGTAGCGGTCATTCTGATTGACGATGATTTTGCTGTCGGAACGCAGGACAATGGTGTTGTCATGACCGCTGTCCTCGCCAAAATAGGAGATGCTGGCGCTTTCTGACATCTCAAGCGGGCTGCATATCACTGACCTCAAGCAAGTCCCGCAGGGTCTCAAAATGGAGATGGTCGGGGTGCTCATGATGAAATGCAGACATGCGTGACATCTGAAAACGAAGACAAGTCAGCGGCGCTCTCCCTCAGCAATGACAGCCGCATCAAAGCCCGCTGGCGGCAGTGTTAAACTAGGCAGAATAGCCTGCGCCCCCTCGCCGCATTTGCGGGGGAAAATAAGTCCTCGGCTGTCCCATGAACTCCAATCCAACATCAAGCATGCCCGACATCGCCGCTGGGTCGGTTGATGTCAGCGGTCGCATTGACTGGGTCGGCATGAGCAACATCGCCCTGATCCTTCAGGTTCCGCTCGCCGACGGCTCCGAACAATCGGTGCGCGCCTCGGCGGATGTCTACGTCAACCTCAATCGCCCCGATGTCCGCGGGGTTCACATGTCCAGGATGTTCCTGCTGCTGGACCAGTTCTCCCAGAAGAGCAGGCTGACCCCGCAGGCCAACAGCGCCCTGCTGGACAGTCTGCTGGATTCGCACGAAGACCTCAGCGACGCCGTCAGCGTGACCTTTCGCTTTGATCTGCTGCTGCGCCGCCCCGCACTGATCAGCGACAACAGCGGCTGGCGCGAGTATCCGGTGGAGCTGAAGGTTGAGCGTCGCCCGGACGGTCGGGTGCGCTCCGAACTGCAGCTGCAGATCACCTATTCCTCGACTTGCCCGTGCTCGCAGGCGCTGGCGCGCACCCACATTCGCGAGCAGTTCAACGAGCAGTTCGGCGGCGGCGCCCCGGTCGATATCGAGCGCATCGGCGAGTGGCTGGAGTCCTCGCCGAAGTGGGCCTCGGCGCACAGCCAGCGCAGCGAGGCCGATGTGCGCCTGCGCCTGGACGAGGGCGCCCAGAGCTACAACTTTGAGGAGCTGATCGAGGGGCTTGAGAACACGCTCGGCACGCCGGTGCAGACGGCGGTCAAGCGCGAGGACGAGCAGGAGTTCGCCCGTCTGAACGGCGAGAACCCGCTGTTCGTCGAGGACGCCAGCCGCCGGCTGGGGGCTCATCTGCGCGGGGTTGAGGGCATCGACGGCTTCTGGCTGCGGGTGCAGCACTACGAGAGTCTGCACGCCCACGACGCCATTGCGGTGCTGGCGCACAACTACGGCGAGCCGCCGACGCGCTAGGCGCTAGTACCCGAGCGTCCCCCGCCCCCGCTTTTCAATAACAAATAAATAAACACCCTCTGCGTCCTGCTCGCTGTGCACCAGCACGTGCCCGAGAAAGCCGCAGAAGCGCTCGATGTCCCGCGCGCTGCCGGCGTCGGTGGCGAGCAGTTCGATGCGCTCGCCGCCGCCCAGTCGGGTGATGCGGTTGTGCAGCAGCATCACCGGTTCGGGGCACTTGAGTCCCCGGGCGTCGATGCGGTGCATCAGCCCGCCGCCAGCAGCCTGCGGGTCTGCATCCGCAGCCGCACCGCCAGCATCAGGAATACCGCGATCAGCCCGGCGATCATGCCCTTCCACATGCCCTCGGCCCCCTGCGCCGGCCCCCACCAGTCGCTCATGCCGAGGATCCAGCCGACCGGCAGGCCGATGAACCAGTAGCCGACCATCATGGTCCACAGCGTGAACATCGTGATTTTGTGGCCGCGCAGGATGCAGACGTAGCAGACCTGCAGCCCGTCGGGAATCTGAAACGCCGCCGCGTAGACGAACAGCACGACGGCGATGGCGGCGACGGCCTCGGGCGGGCCGTACAGGGCGACGATTTCCTCGGCAAGGAAGTACAGCACCGAGAAATTCATCAGCGCGATCAGCATCGTGATGCCAATGGCCACGCGCGCGGCGAACACCGCCCGCAGCGGCTGGCCGGCCCCGATCAGGTTGCCGATGCGCACGGTCGCCCCCAGCCCGACGGCCAGCGGCAGCATGAAGGTGATCCCGGCAAAGTTGAGGGCGATCTGGTGACCGGCGACCACGGTCTCGCCCAGCGTGCTGATCAGAATGGCCGCCCCCGAGAAGATCGTGATCTCAATGAAGATCGACAGCCCCATGGGCAGACCGATCTGGCACAGCTCGCGCATCACCGACAGGTCGGGCCTCTGCCAGCTGCGGAACAGCCGGTGCGGCTTGTAGTAGCGCAGCCGCACCACGATGATCAGCATGATCAGCGCCAGCAGCGCGCACAGCAGGCTGGTGGCGACCCCGCAGCCGACGGCGCCCATCGCCGGGAAGCCGAGCTTGCCGTACATGAAGACGTAGTTGGCCGGGATGTTGAGCAGTGCGATCGAGGCCGCCAGCACCGACACCGGAATGGTCAGGTTGGCGGCCTCGCTGTAGTTGCGCAGCGCCGTGAAGAAGGTCAGCCCCCAGGCGCTCCAGGAGACCGCGCGCAGGTAGTCGGCGGTGATCGCCAGGGTGTCCTCGGGGACGCCGAACAGTCCCAGCAGCAGGTGGCTGTTGTAGAGCACCAGAAAGCCGATCAGCGAGATCACCCCCGCCAGCATCAAGCCCTGGCGCGTGGTGTAGCCGGCCTTTTGATAGCGCTTGGCCCCGTGCAGCTGGGCGCAGACCGGCCCGAGCGCCAGCACGGGGCCGACCAGCAGGAAGAACACCGGCCACAGGACGCTGCTGCCGAGCGCCACGGCGGCCAGGTCGAGGGCGCTCAGGCGGCCGGCCATGACCACGTCGATGGTGCCCATCAGCATCTGCGACATCTGCGAGATCAGCATCGGCCCGCTGAGGCGGCCGAACACCTTCAATTCATCGCGCAGGGCATCGACGAAGCCGGCGCCGATCGGGTGCGCCGATGTCTGCGGGTCTGGCTGGGGGGCGTCGACCTGTCTCATGCGAGCTAGTCGATCAGGTCAAAGCGCACTCCGCCCAGTTCAAGGCTGGATGCCAGCACGGGCAAGTTGAGCTCGTTGGCGCGCTGCAGCACCACGGCGCTCTGGCTGCACTTCACGGCCATGGCGATCAGGCCCGGGCCGCGCTCGGGCGGGGCGATAAAGCGAATCCAGGTGCCCTCATCGAGGCCGATGTGCCAGCCGTCGCCATCTCGATTGGCCTGGCGTTCAAGCAGTTCGGCCCAGATTTTGGCGGCGGCCTCGGGATCCTCGGCGGCGAGCTCCACGCCGAGCAGGGTGGAGACCAGGTGCTCCTGGCGATAGTCCCGCCAGTCATCGCCGGCCCAGATCCAGTCGGCCGGGACGGCCATCTCGTCGAGCGAGAGGATGCAGGTGTTGCCCAGATCGCCCGGGTGGATGTGCGCGGCCTCGACGACCCCGGGCTGGCTGCTGCGCCAGACCTTGCGCAGACCCTGCGCCTCGATGCGGGCGTCTGCCCGCTCAAAGGAGTCGACCTGCAGGATCACCATATAGCCGCCGTCGCCGCGGCGCTTTTCCAGCAGGCGCCCGGCGGTGGTGCCGTCCTGCGTCGGCGAGACCACCTCGAGGAAGGTGTCGCCGACCGGCAGCAGCACGTTGACCAGGCCGAAGGCGGCCACGCCGGGGTCCTGGTGGCAGACTCTCAGGCCGAACACCTGGAGCAGCTGATCGGTTGTTTTTTCGAGGTTTTCGGCCACTAGGACCAGCTGGCGAATGCGCATTTTCACAGGGGCTTCCCTGGTGAATGGCGGCGATTATGGCACAGGATTCAGAGCCTCCGGCGGGGTGTTGGGTGGCATAATCCGCCCGCTCAATCAGCCGGTTTTGACGGTGTCAGAGCAGCACTTGGCGGATGTCGATCCGCTGGAGACCGGCGAGTGGCTCGCCGCCCTGGAGGAGGTCGTCCGCGAGCAGGGGGCTGAGCGCGCCGGCTATCTGATCCGCTCGATGTCCCGCGCCCTGGTGCGCACCAAGGGGCTGCACGCGCAGCAGCTGACCACGCCGTTCTGCAACAGCATCGCCCCGCACGAGCAGCAGCCGCTGCCGGGCGATGAGCACATCGAGCGGCGCATCCGCTCGCTGGTGCGCTGGAATGCCCTGGTGATGGTGATGCGCGCCAATCAGAACGACGACGACCTCGGCGGGCACATCTCGACCTTCTCCTCCTGTGCGACGCTCTACGACGTCGGCTTCAACTACTTCTTTCGCAGCGACGGCGCCGAGCAGCTCGGCGACCTGATCTACTTCCAGGGTCACGCCTCGCCCGGGATTTACGCGCGCTCCTATATCGAGGGGCGGCTGACCGAGACACAGCTGGAGCACTTCCGCCGCGAGATTTCCGGCAGGGGGCTGTCGTCCTACCCGCACCCCCGCCTGATGCCGGATTACTGGCAGTTTCCGACGGTCTCGATGGGGCTGGGTCCGCTGATGAGCATCTACCAGGCGCACATCCTGAAGTATCTGGACGCGCGCGGGCTGAGCCGGCTGGGGGATCGCAAGGTCTGGACCTTCTGCGGCGACGGCGAGATGGACGAGCCCGAATCGCTGGGTTCGATCGCCATGGCCGGGCGCGAGAATCTCGACAACCTGATCTTCGTGGTCAACTGCAACCTGCAGCGGCTCGACGGCCCGGTGCGAGGCAACGGCAAGATCATCCAGGAGCTCGAGGGCGTGTTTCGGGGGGCGGGCTGGAACGTCATCAAGCTGGTCTGGGGGCGGCGCTGGGACAAGCTGCTCCAGGGCGACACCGACGGCCGGCTGCAGGCCATCATGGATCAGGTCGTCGACGGCGAGCTGCAGAACTGCAAGGCGCACGGCGGCGCCTACACGCGCGAGCACTTCTTCGGCAAGGACCCCGAAGTCCTCAGGCGCGTCGCCCACCTCAGCGACGAGGACATCTACGACCTCAACCGCGGCGGCCACGACCCGCACAAGGTCTACGCCGCCTTTCACAGCGCCGTCAACCACGCCGGCTCCCCGACCGTCATCCTGGCGATGACGGTCAAGGGCTACGGCATCGGCTCTCGAGAGGCCGACAACAACGTCCACCAGGTCAAGAAGCTCTCGCTCGACAACCTCAAGGCTTTTCGGGATCGCTTTGACATCCCGATCAGCGACGCCGACCTGCCCGAGCTGCCCTACTACCACCCGGGGGAGGACAGCCGCGAGGTGCGCTACCTGAAGGAGCGGCGCGCAGCCCTGGGCGGGGCGATGCCGGTGCGCCGGCGCAGCGACTTCCGCCGGGGGCGCATCGAGCCGTGGGACGAGCTGCTCCAGGGCAGCGGCGAGCGTCAAATCTCGACCACCATGGCGCTGGTGCGCATCCTCTCGCTGCTGCTCAAGGACGGCGAGTACAGCGACAGCGTGGTGCCCATCGTCCCGGACGAGGCGCGCACCTTCGGCATGGACGGCATGTTCCGCCAGTTCGGGATTTACTCGTCCCAGGGGCAGCTCTACACCCCCGAGGACTTCGGCCAGCTGTCCTATTACAAGGAGAGCACCGACGGGGTCATGCTGCAGGAGGGCATCAACGAATCCGGGGCGATGTCGGCGTGGATCGCTCTGGCGACCTCGCACGCCAACCACCAGCAGCCGATGACGCCCTTCTACCTGTTCTACTCGATGTTCGGCTTCCAGCGCACGCACGACCTGTGCTGGGCCGCCGGCGATGCCGGGGCGCGCGGGTTTCTGATCGGGGCGACCTCGGGGCGCACCACGCTCAACGGCGAGGGGCTGCAGCACCAGGACGGCCACTCGCATCTGCTGGCCTCAACCATTCCGACCTGCCGCGCCTACGACCCGACTTATGCCTACGAGCTGGCGATCATCGTCGCCGACGGCCTCAACCGCATGTACGCCGATCTGGAGGACTGCTACTACTACATCACTGTCGGCAATGAGAACTATCCGCAGCCGCCGATGGTGGACGGCGCCGATGTCAGGGAGGGCATCGTGCGCGGTCTCTACCTGCTGGAGGAGCTGCCCGGGGCGGGGGGCGATGCGGAGGCGCCGGCGGTCGACCTGCTCGGCTGCGGCAGCATCCTGCGCGAGGTGCGCGCGGCGGCCGAGCTGCTGAGCGGGCGGTTTGGCATCCCGGTGCGCGTCTGGAGCACGACCAGCTTCAACGAGCTGCGCAGGGAGGGGCTGGAGATCGAGCGCTGGAACCGCATGAACCCGCAGCAGCCCGAGCGGGTCGGCTGGGCCGAGCGGCGCCTCGGTGAGGCGAGCGTCACCGTCGCCGCCACCGACTACATGGCCGCCTACGCCGATCAGATACGCCCCTGGGTGGGCGGGCACTACATCACGCTGGGGACCGACGGCTACGGGCGCAGCGACACCCGCGCCGCACTGCGCCGGTTCTTCGAGGTCGACCGGGGACACGTCGCCTACAGCGCCCTCTACGGCCTGGCGCGCGAGGGGGCGTTCGACGCCGGGCGGCTGGTGCAGCTGCAGGCCGAGCTGGGCATCGACGCCGAGGCGCCGCACCCGATGAGGCGCTAGGCGCCGGTGGCGGGCGCCCCCGATCAGCTCTGCGTGCCCGATCTGGGCGAGATCGAATCCGCCGAGATCACCGAGCTGAGCATTGCCCCCGGGGCGGCCTTTGCCGAGGGCGACACGCTGGCCGTGCTCGAATCGGACAAGGCCTCGTTTGATCTTCCGGCGCCCTGCGACGGGGTGCTGCGTCAGTGGCTGATCGAGCCCGGGACGGCGGTCGGCAGCGGCGATGTGCTGGCCGACCTTGAGGCGACTGGGGCCGGTGCAGCGGCCGAGGCCGAGGGCGAGTCTGACGCCGCACCTGAACTTGGCGCTGTGGCCGCAGCTGCCGCCGCAGCCGCGAATCCCGAGCCGGAAGGTCACGGGGCGGCGGCGCCCGAACCCCAGCCGGCCGCGGCTGAGGCGACCGTTCAGCCGCTCAGCGTTCCCGACTTGGGTGAAATCGAATCGGCCGAGATCATCGAGCTGGTCGTCGCCCCCGGCGGTGAGTTTGCCGAGGGTGACACGCTGGCCGTGCTGGAGTCCGAGAAGGCCTCCTTCGACCTGCCGGCGCCCGGCGCCGGCGAGCTGCTCGCCTGGAAGGTCGCTCTCGGCGATGCGGTCGCAGGCGGGGACGTGCTGGGCGAGTGGCGGGGTGTAGTTCAGGTGCGGGGCGGTGCTCCCGTCAATGCACCGCCCGGGCCGGCGGCGATGCAATCTGAGACGTCCCCTCCGGTCGCAGCCCGCACCGCCCCAGCCGCGACGAAACCGGCCGCGCCGGTGCGCCCCAGCGCAGCGACATCCGGCGGGCCGGTCTACGCCGGCCCCGGTGCGCGCAAACTCGCCAGGCAGCTGGGGGTTGACCTGTCCGAGGTCGCACCCAGCGGGGCGCGCGGGCGCATTCAGATCGAGGACATTCACGCCTACGTGCGCGCCAATCTGGGTGCCGGCAGCGAGCTGCTGCGCGTGCGCGACCTGCCTGACTTTTCCGGCTTCGGCGTGGTGCGCCGGCAGGCGCGCTCGCGCATTGACCGCACCGCCGCCGACAACCTGCACCGCAGCTGGGTCGGCATCCCGCACGTCACCCACCACGACGAGGCCGACGTCACCGAAATGGAGGCCCTGCGCCGCCGCCTGCGCTCAGAGGACGAGACCCTGCGGCGGCTGACCGGCCTGAGCTTTCTGGTCGTCGCCTGCGTGCGCGCCCTGCGCGAATTCCCCAAGTTCCGCGCATCGCTGGACGAGCGCACCGGCGACCTCGTCATCAAGGAATATTTTCATATCGGCATCGCCGTCGACACCGAGCGGGGCCTGCTGGTGCCGGTGCTGAGGGGGGCCGATGCGCTGTCGCTGGGTGAAATCAGCGACGGCATCGCCGATCTGGCGGGGCGCGCCCGGGCGGGTCAGCTCAAGCTGGACGACATGCGCGGGGCGTGTTTTTCGATCTCCAACCTCGGCGGCATCGGCGGCACCGGCTTCACCCCCATCATCAACCCGCCCGAGGTCGCCATCCTGGGCGTGGCGCGCACCGGCAGCCGGGTATTTTTGGGGGAGGACGGCCAATCGCCGCGCGAGAGCAAGCTGATGCCGCTCTCGCTGTCCTACAACCACAAGGTGATCAACGGCGTCGAGGCGGCCCGCTTTGTGCGCGCCATCGCCGAACAGCTGCGGCGGCCCGAAGACCTGACCTGATGCGCGTTCTGGCGGATGCGCACATCCCCGGCATAGCTGCCGGCCTGGAGCGGATCGGCTGCGAGCCGGCGCTGGTTGAGGGGCTTCAGATCGACCGGGAGCGCATTCTCAGCAGCCGGGCGGAGGCCCTGCTGGTGCGCACGCTGACGCGGGTCGACCGCTCGCTGCTGCAGGGCTCGGCAATTCGATTTGTCGGTGCACCGACCGCCGGAACCGACCACCTCTGCCTGGCGGACCTGGACGCACTCGGCATTGGCTGGGCGCACGCCCCCGGCTGCAATGCCCCCGAAGTCATCGCCCACGTGCTCGCCGCCCTGCATGAACTGGCGGTTCCGCTGGACGGTCGGACGCGCGTCGGCATCGTCGGCCTGGGGCACGTCGGCTGGGGGCTGGCAGGGGCGCTGGACGCCCTCGGGGTTGCATGGCTGGGGGCTGACCCGCTGCGTCCGGATCGCGCCAATGCCGCCGGTTTGCAGGCGCTTTTGGGGTGTCAGGTCGTCAGCCTGCACGCCTCGCTGCTGGACGGCGGCGAGCACAGCGCCGCAGGGCTGGTTGACGAGGATTTCGCGCGCGGGTTTTCAGGGCGGGTGCTGGTCAACACGGCGCGTGCGGGGCTCGTCCGGCCCGGCGCGCTGCGGATATTGCTCGAGCGAGGGGTTGAGGTTGTCCAGGATGTCTGGTGCAGCGAGCCGGCGCCCTCTGATGAGGAGTGCGAACTGCTTGAGGCGATGCAATTGCCGACCCCGCACATCGCCGGCTACGGTGCAGCCGCCAAGCAGCGGGGTACGCAGATGGTTTTGCAGGGCCTGGCGCGCTGGCTTGAAGCGGCGGGGGGACCCTCGGGGGGCACCTCGGGAGGCGCCTCGGGGGCGGCCGGGGGGAACTGGACGGTGGCGCAGGATCATCGGGGGCTGCCCGCTGCGCCCGCCGCAGAGGAGAGTTGGACGCCGCAGCAGATCGAGCGCATCGGAAAAGTTTTGGACTTGCGCACCTACTCCCGTGAATTTCGCTGGATCGTTTTGGATGCGGATTCGGACTCGGACTTGGACGGAGCAAAAAAATCCACCGCCGTCGAAGCCCTGCGCCGACAGGCCGCCGAGCGGGATGGGGTGCCTCCCATCTGAGCAGGGTTTTGCGATGTGTTCATAATGGCCGGGATAGCTGGAAAAAAGACTTGATCGCTGAAGGTCAAGTCGAGAATTAAGAGCAAATTATTCTGACTGCCCCCGGGTGTCCGCACTTGAAATCCATCATCAAAATCAAAAAACATGCGATCATTCAGCCTGCTGAAAAGCCTGAGCCAACTGAAGCAGTGAGGGATTTAGCTGCAAATGAAACCACAGGAGCTGAGCGGCATGGCTCCGCTTCTTTGCCTAACTTAAAGGAGCTTTTTGAGGCTGAATTAACCAAGTCTGGCGAAAGATGGGTTTGAATATATACGGCAAGAAAGTTTCTGGCTGGAAACCGGTAAATATTTATAGGGATTTGATTCATGGGCGCACCCAAAAAACCAATCGAAGAATTGCGCAAGAATTGGCCAGAACATTTAAATAGAGGGCAAGCCAGTCAAGACTCCATCAATGAAACTTCTCGGCTCAGTTTTTCTGAAGGTGGGTTTAAAGGGCGGAGTGTTTTTACTGATGAGGGTTTTGTGGTGCTAGCGGGGTCAACAGGAAATTACAAAGCTACTTCATCACTAAATCTAAAGTTAAAAAACCTGCGTCAATCATTGATTGATCGGGGAAAAATTAGTGGGGCAGAGGAACAAATCCACTTCAATAATGATGTGCTATTACACAAGTCCTTCGGTTGCCGCCTCTGTTTTGGCTGGAGGACAAAGGAATGGACGAAAAGTTTGGAAAAATAATATCCGTCAAACCCTCAAACAATATGAGGAATGCCTGCTTAATTAATAGTCCGGGTCAGAAATTTCCGGGGATGCTGATCCCGAAAAATCTGCCGATGTGAATAACTCTTTTGCAGATATCGTTCTGTACTTTCATTTGAAAAAACATGGCATCAATTGAGTTTCGTGTATGACGAGACCGGTCGTGCCGCTTGATCATGTTTGCAGGCGCTCAGCCGCTGCGGGACATTTACAAATCAGGTGCATTGGCTGTTTGGGCTCATTGGCTTTGAATTGAGCGGTTTGATTCAGTGTTGTGCATCGCTCTCCCGGAAGCTTTGGTCTGTAAACCGCTGAATCAATTCTTCAAGACATGCCCTGCCCATGAGATAGACAGTTCCGCATGCAGCCCCCGGCGAAGGGATCACCCCATTGGCTGGAGTCCTTTGGGCTATGCAGCTGGCAGAGCTGGCGATTTTATGTGCCCCACCGACTTCCGCGAGAACTCTCAGCAGGATGTGATTTCCAAGCTGGAGCTGGATTTATTCTTGGCTGTGACCGGCCTGACGGTGCGGGATTTCCAATGAACCAGGCAGTGCTTGCCTTGCACCGCCATGAAGATGCCTCGCTCCGCTACACGGTAATTGGGAGCCATGAGGGGCTGACGCACCATGGGCTCTGCGATACGATTGCGGCCAGGGAATGAGCGACGGGACTGATACCAGGCAGTCTATGGATTACAGCAACTACACCATCTACGTCGACGAAAGCGGCGACCACAGTTTGGCGAGCATCAATCCGGAGTATCCGCTATTCGCACTGGCCTTCTGTCTGGTGGCGAAGGCGGATTACCGGGCGCGGATCGCACCGGAGATGGCGGGCTTCAAACACCGTTGGTTTGGTCACGAAGCGGTGGTCCTCCACGCCCACGAGATCCGCAAGGAGAAGGGTGATTTCAGGTTCCTGTTCGACCAGAGGGTGCGGGAGTGCTTCCTGGACGACTTGACCACTCTGATGGGCAATTTGCCCTACACCCTGATCGCCAGCGTCATCGACAAGGTGCAGCTCAACCGCCGCTATGCCGAGCCCGGTAATCCGTATTCCATTGCCAAGCTGTCCTGCCTGGAGCGTGCTTTCTTCTGCTTGCGGGAATAGGGCGAAGCGGACAAGCTGACTCGTATGCTGGTGGAATCGCGAGGCCGGAAGGAGGATGCCGATCTGGAACTGGCGTTTCGCCGCATCTGCGATGGAGACAATGCCCTCGGCCACCGGCTGCCATTTAAGGCGGTGTTCGTAGACAAGAAGCAGAACCTACCGGGTCTGCAAATGGTCGATTTGGTCTGTCATCCGATTGGTCGCCACCTGCTCAAGCGATGGAAAAGAAATCGAGCCTATGAAGTGGTGGATAAGAAATTCTGGCGCAGTGGAGGAGGGGAGCTGGAGGGTTACGGGCTGAAAACCCTTCCCTAAAAAGCAGAAGGGGTGCGATATCCACCGCACCCCTACGCCGATCGGGAACTCCCAATCCATTTGCGCACGATAGTAGCGCCAGAGATGCTTGGAATCAACTCACCCTGCCAAAGTCCCATCATCGAACCTGATGCCGTCAAGGCGATAAAAGTTTGGGAGAACCGGCGCCGGAGAGAAAAGCGGATCTGTTTGTGGTTCGAGCAGGAGAGCTATCTGGTGGTTCTGGCTGACCGTGGCGACTACATCCTGCCGTGGACTGCCTATCCGGTAGAGCGACCGCATAGTCAGCGCAAGCTGCAAAAAGAATATGACGGCTGTTGTCGCAACAAAGACCAGAAAGACTGAAGCCGCCCCAGAGGACGGCTTCGTTACTCCTTCTACACATGGCAGACGAGCTGGCGGCATTGTAGGAATCAGACTGGGAAAACTCAAGACGTTTTCGGGTTTTTGAGTCATCTCATCCGACCGCTCCGGCGACGTCTGCTGCTCCGAGAAGTTCATGCGCGGCATCAAGGCGCTGATGGCGAAGAACTGCATCGGCAGCCTCTCGGAGGGGACTCGCAAGAGCTTGACCGAGAAGGCCGAGCAGAGTATCCAGTCGTCCTAGTGCAGGCTGTGGACTATTACCTCTGGGCACTGCAGCGACTCTGCGAGTGCCGGGAGGAGAGGTTCTTGGACCTGATCTGGCCGCAGGTTGTCCAGAGCCACGACTTGGATCGGGTGGAGAAAGGCAGACGGGGCGTTTTTTTATGGGCCTTAATATACAACTTAGCACAGCCCATCATTTAGCCCTCCTCTCCTTTATGGGGTTGAGTTAACGATACTTTATGCACATTGACGACAAACCCACTGCCCTCTCTTTTTGCAACAACGATTAATTCATGATTTGTTTGCAACGCCAGCCACGCCGCGCCGCTGGTTGCCTCGTGATAAGCCTGTCCAAGTTCACCCTGCCCTGCGGGACTGTCCCAAGCAAACCCTGCATCTAACAAATGTCGTGCGGCTGTTTGTTTCAAGAATTCGTCATACTCGGTGTCTTTTTTTGGAAATGCCACCCTTTTTGAAATATTTCGTATAAAGGGGTTTAGCCTCCTTTATTAGTTCAATCACCAACCTCAACATCTGCAACCACTCCATTATTTAGGCATCCGATTAGGCGCAATGCTGCCAGATATCGTCCGAGGTCGCCCGTTCGACGCAAGCATCCCATTCGCCGATTGTCCCTATCTTTTTGTCCGCATTGCATGCGAGCAGATGCCGGATCACATCCTGTGATCGCTCCATGCAGAAGTTATAGGTATTCATATTGTGCCAAGCCTGTCCGCGTCTGCCGTATGTCTTTACGGCCTGATTGACCCGCCTGACCTCGCTGTCCAACCGCTCGACTCGCATTTCGTCTGTCAGTGGCTCATCGCTGTCGTCCCAAAAAAATGACTGCCCCGTAGCAGACAGCACTACAAACACCGCTGCAATTAAGTATCTAGTCATTTACGCACCTCCTTTGTGCTAAGTTGTATATAAGTCCCTTTTTTATGCAAAAAGAAAGCCGCTCAATCTGGCGGCTTTCAGGGAATGGGGAGGCCAGGGATATAGGACCTACGGATCGATATCCGCAGACCACACGACTTGGAGCCGAATTTTGTCCCTGACCCGGTGCGGATGGTATATGTATCCGCAGTGATTCTCAAGTGAGCTATGACCCGAAGCACCTTCGCCCTCACCGGCCCAATCCGCTGTGATCGCTGGATGGCGGCAATAAGAGTTTCAGCCAGTAAGCCATAATTGAAACAGCAAACGACCGGAAGCGTCTCCCGGAGCACTGGACGGATCAAATCCATTTTCTGGAGCGGTGCGGATCGGTCTCGTGCAGGCTTCGGACCGGCGGCCAGCCCAAACACCGCCAATCCGGGGAAAGGGGAGTTATCACGATGACGATGAGCACATCCGAAAGTCAGCTCGAACAGTGGCTCATCGGCCGGCTCGTCGGTCTCAATTACAAGTACCGCAGCGACATCCGCGATCGCACCTCGCTCGAGGCCAACTTTCGCAAAAAGTTCGAGGCGCTCAACCGCGTCAAGCTGACAGACGGCGAGTTCCGGCGGCTCCTCGACGAGATCGTAACGCCGGATGTCTACGAAGCCGCCCGGTCTCTCCGCGAGCGGGAGACCTTCACCCGCGAC
>MEIF01000050.1 GCA_001750645.1 Gammaproteobacteria bacterium AqS3 | reverse complement strand
GGTATTAACCGTTCACGCCTTCTTCGCTACTTAAAGTGTTTTACAATCCAAAAACCTTCAATCACACACGCGGCATGGCTGCGTCAGGCTTTCGCCCATTGCGCAATATTCCCCACTGCTGCCTCCCGTAGGAGTCTGGGCCGTATCTCAGTCCCAGTGTGGCTGATCATCCTCTCAGACCAGCTAGAGATCGTTGCCTTGGTGAGCCGTTACCTCACCAACAAGCTAATCTCACGTAGGCCCATCCGACAGCGAGGGCTTCCATGGAGAGGCCCCCTTTCCCTCGTAAGGCTTATACGGTATTAGCCCGAGTTTCCCCGGGTTGTTCCCTACTACCAGGTAGGTTCCTACGCATTACTCACCCGTCCGCCGCTCGACGCCTGAGAGTAAACTCTCATCGTTTCCGCTCGACTTGCATGTGTAAGGCCTGCCGCCAGCGTTCAATCTGAGCCATGATCAAACTCTTCAGAGAAAGTGCAACTCAAGCCGAAGCCCGAGCCGCACCAATTGTTTGGCTCACTTATATAGAATCAATGGCTTGCACCAAAGATCCAATAGTGAACCCGTATAGGTTCTGCTTTAGATCACAGGTGCCCGCATCTTTTGGGTCCTAGACTGTTAAAGAGCCTGCCACCCATCGGTTGCAGGGCGCGAAGTATAGCCCATAAATTCAGGGCAGCAGTTGCATCGGATTAACGGTGCGATGTCCCCGCCGCACTTCAAAATGCAGATGCGGGCGATCGGTGCCGCTGCTGCCCAGCGTGCCGATGACTTCACCCGCCTTGAGGATGGCCCCGCGAGCAATTCGGATCTGATCCAAATGCGCATAAGCGCTCATATACCCCCCGCCGTGCTCAATCAGCACCAGATTGCCGTAGCCGGGGACGTTGGTTCCGGCATGGCGCACTTTGCCCTTGGCACTCGCGCGCACCAGGGTTCCGCGCGCGGCAATCAGGTCAATCCCCTTGTGTCTCCGGCGAGGGTCATAGCCCTGCCCGAGACTGCCCTTGAGCGGCCAGCGCCATTTGAGGGGCTTGCTGAGGGTCTGCTTGTCATTCAAAACCTGTTTGCCTCCGGGAGGTTTAATCTCGGGGCTTTTGACGGAGGCGGCGACCGGTTTGTCGACGGACGGGGGCGCCGGTTTTTGCTGCACCGAGGCGGTCGAATCGGAAGCCCCTTTTTGCACCGGCGGATCCGGAACAGCGGGAACCGCGCGCGGTCGCTGCTGATGCGCCGGTGCACTGCGGTCCCCCAGGTTGAGCCGCTGTCCGACGTCAATGCGATTCTGCGTCGGAGCCAGCCCGTTCCAGCGACGCAGATCGGCAATGTCCAGCCCGTAGCGAAAGGCGATGGAGTAGAGCGTATCGCCCTTGGCCACCGTGTGAGGCTGATCCGACCGACTCAAAGCGGTGGCATCCCGATCCTGGGAGTAATCCTCCAGCGGCACCGCACCCCAAGCCCCCAAGACCAGCCCCAGCACCAGCGCCCATCGGTAAGACGAATTACTCACCCGCGCGCCCCAGCAGCCAGCCGGCCAGCAGTCCCAGCGCCAAAGTGGTCAATCCGATCGGCTCCGGAGGCATCAGCCTGACCAGCGATCCCAGCATCAGCCCAACCAATACGCCTGAAAGCGGTGCGCGATGATGTTCCCAGAGCACTCCAATCAGCCTGCCGATTAGCAGCGCCCCCAGTCCCGCCCCGAGAACCAGCCAGCCGAGATGTCCCCAATCAAGCGTGCGAACCCATTCCAGTGCGGGCTCGTACATCCCCAGCAGCAGCAGCACCAGCGCACCGGAAATCCCCGGCAGCACCCAGGCGCTGGATCCGAGCGCACCGGCCATCACAATCCAGACGGGCTCCTGCGGCAGGGCGAACTGCGGGTTGCTGTAGAGCAGCAATCCGAGCAACAGCGCTGAGGGCAGCCCCAGCATGCGATGCCTTTGATCCAGAGGTCTGGCCACAACCAGCGCCCCCGCCAGGACCAGTCCGGCAAAGAAGCCCAGAATCAGGCTGGGGTGCTCCCTGAACAGCCACTGCACCAGCACCGACAAGCTCCACAGGGCGCCGGCCATGCCCAGCAGCAGGCACAGCAGAACGCCAAAGCGCATCAGCGCCAGCGCCCGATAGGGACGCTGCAGCAGCAACGCCCACCAATTCAGACTGAGCACCAGCTTGGGCACGCGCAGAATGTCGTAGTAGATGCCGGTGATGAGGGCGACCGTCCCGCCTGAGACCCCTGGGGCCAGTTCCGCACAGCCCATGGCGACTCCGCGGCCAAACCAGCCGCTCCACACCCGCAGACTGCGTTTCAAGTCTCTAGCCACGCTCGATCAAAACCGAACAGAATGCGCCAATGCCCTCCGAGCGACCCAGTGCGCCCAGACCCTCGGTGCGCGTGGCCTTGACCGAAACCGAGTCCAGCCCCACGCCGAGTGCCTCAGCCAGATGGGCGCGCATCGCCGGAATGTGTTCAGCCAGCTTGGGGCGCTCCAGCACCACGGTGGAGTCGACATTGACGGGCTTCCAGGTGCCCGCGTTCTGCAGCGCCCGCAGCACCTCGTTCAGCAGCCGGGTGCTGGCAACGTCCCGATAGCGCTCATCCGAGTCCGGAAAGTGCCCGCCCAAATCCCCCAGTGCGGCGGCTCCCAGCAGCGCATCGCACAGGGCGTGAATCAGCACATCGCCATCGGAATGCGCCTCAACGCCGAACTCACAGGGAATTTCAACGCCGCCAACAGTGATGCCCTCGCCCGGGATCAGGCGATGAAAGTCAACCCCCTGGCCGATCCTCATGGAGCCTCGGGAGAATCAAAGATCAGCAGATACTCTCCGCGCCCGACCATTCCCAGCTCGGCGCGCGCGTAGTTTTCGACCAGTGCCGGATTGCGCTGCTTGAGCCCCTCAATGCGCTCCTGCAGAGCGGCCAGCTCAATGCTCAGGGCGTTGTTTTGAAGCCTCAGCTGCAGGTTCTGCTCATACAGCTGGCTGCGGGCGGAAATGCTCTGCTCACCCCAGAGATCCTGGTAGACGCTGCTGAGAATCAGCCCGATCGGAAGCAGCAGCAGCAGGCAGAAGATGGTCCAGCGCAGCAGGGCATTGCCCAGGCGAGTCAACGCCCCCTGTGCAGATGCGCTCATGCGGTCTGCACCACGGCGGAGCGGCCGGCAAAATCCAGCGCTCCGGAGGAGGCGCGCTCAATCATCAGCAGCCGGTTGTACTTGGCGGTGCGTTCGCTGCGGGAGAGCGAACCGGTTTTGATCTGGCCCGCACCGCAGGCCACGCACAGATCGGCAATGGTGGTGTCTTCGGTATCGCCCGAGCGGTGCGAAATCACCACCCCATAGCCGGCCTTTTGAGCCATGACAACGGTTTCAATGGTTTCGCTGAGCGTGCCGATTTGATTGAGCTTGACCAGAATGGCGTTGCCGATTCCGGCATCAATGCCCTTGGCAAAGATCTCAGGGTTGGTCGAGAAGACATCGTCGCCGACCAGCTGAACCCGCCGACCCAGAGTGCGGGTCAGCTCGCCCCAGTGTTCCCATTCATCCTCGGGCACCCCGTCCTCGATCGAGGCGATCGGATAGGCGTCGGCCATTTCGCCCAGCTGTCCGAACCAGTCCGAAGCCGACAGCGAGGCCCCGTCAACGCGATAGACGCCGTCGCTGTGAAATTCACTGGCGGCACAGTCCAGCGCCAGCGAGACCGCATCGGCGTGGCCTGAACGGTCAATCGCCTGATGCACCAAATCCAGGGCCTGTGCGTTGCTGTCCAGATCGGGGGCAAACCCGCCCTCATCGCCGACACCGGTGGCGAATCCGCCCTCATTGAGCAGCCCCTTGAGATGATGAAATATCTCAGAGCCGGCGCGCAGGGACTCGGCAAAGCTCCCGAAACCCCAGGGCATGACCATGAACTCCTGAATATCGACATTGTTGTCGGCGTGCGCCCCGCCGTTGAGAATGTTCATCATGGGCAGCGGCAGCAGGGGTTTGGCCTGGCCGCCCTGGCTCGAGTAGAGCGCGCGCAGATGTTCGTGCAGGGGCATGCCGCGCCCCTGGGCGGCGGCGCGCGCTGCGGCCAGCGAGACCGCCAAAATCGCATTGGCTCCGAGGCGGGACTTGTTTTCCGAACCGTCAAGTTCGCACATGGCCGCATCGAGCGCGCGCTGATCGTCGGCCGGGCGGCCCAGCACATCCTCGCGCAGTTCCCGCTCGATGGAGCGAACCGCAGTCAGCACCCCGCGGCCCAGGTAGCGCGCGGCATCGCCATCGCGCAGCTCGACGGCCTCGCGAGCGCCGGTCGAGGCGCCTGAGGGCACAAAAGCGGCGCCGCCGGCCCCGCCCGACAGTTCAACCTCGGCGTAGACCGTCGGATTGCCGCGCGAGTCAAGAACCTCCAGGGCGCGAACATCGGCAATGCGCAGCGAGTCGCTCATCAGGTCGTGTCCAGCGGTTCCAGCGATTTGACCCAGGCATCCAGCTGCACGATCTGGGTCAGGCAATCGGACAGCAAATCCAGGTGCAGCGCGCTGGGGCCGTCGCAGAGGGCTTGATCCGGCTCGGGGTGGGCCTCGAGAAACAGACCGGCAATGCCGCAGGCGACACCGGCGCGCGCCAATTCCATCAGCCCCTCGCGCCGCCCGCCCGAACTGTTCCGCAGCGCACCGGGCTGCTGCAGCGAGTGGGTGACATCAAAAACGACCGGGTGTCCTGTGCGCTTCATCAATCCAAAATTGAGCACATCGACGACCAAATTATTGTATCCAAACAGGGTTCCGCGCTCGCACAGCATCACGTCCCGAGTGCCGCATTCGGCGAATTTTTCAAGCAGCAGGGCGCACTCCCGGACCGAGAGAAACTGCGCCTTCTTGACGTGAATCACCGCCTGCGATTCAGCCAGGGCGCGCACCAGATCAGTCTGGCGACAGAGAAAGGCCGGCAGCTGCAGAACCCTGCACACCTCGGCCGCCGCCGAGACCTGATGCGGCTCGTGGACATCCGTCATCACCGGGACTGAAAACGTCTCGGCGACTTCTGCGAGCCACTTCAGGCCGTCATCGAGTCCCGGCCCCCTGAAGGAATGCACCGAGGAGCGATTGGCCTTGTCAAAGGAAGCCTTGAACACCCAGTCGAGAGAGAGTTTTTCGGTCACCTTGGCGAAGTGCTCGGCGCAGCTCAGCGTGAAGTCCCGGGACTCCATGACGTTGACCCCGCCCAGGAGCGCCAGCGGCCGGTGATTGGCCAGCGTGGGGCCTTCCGGAATGGCAATCTCAAGCGGGGGTTTGCTGTGCATGCTGCAGGCAGGCTTCAACGAAGCTCGTGAACAGGGGGTGCGCCCGACGCGGGGTCGACTGAAATTCGGGGTGAAACTGGCATCCGACGAACCAGGAGTGATCGGGGATCTCAATCATCTCAACCAGGCCGTCAAGGGAGCGCGCACTGACCTCCAGACCGGCCTCCTGAAGCTTCGGGACGTAGCGTTCGTTGACCTCATAGCGGTGCCGGTGGCGCTCGCTGATGCGCCCGCTCCGGTAGATGCGATGCACCAGCGTGCCCTCGTGGATGCGCGCCTCCTGAGCCCCCAGGCGCATGGTGCCTCCCAGTGCGGTGTGTTCATCTCGCTGCTGCAGCTCACCGTCCAGCGTGCTCCACTCGGTCACCAGGGCGATGGCGCGCTCGGCGGTCTCCGGCGAGAACTCGGTGCTGTCGGCCTCGGCGATGCCGCAGCAGTTGCGCAGGACTTCGATCACGGCCACCTGCAGCCCCAGGCAGATGCCCAGATAGGGCACGTCCTGGGTCCGCGCATAACCGGCCGAGAGTATTTTTCCGTCGATGCCGCGCCTGCCAAACCCCCCCGGGATCAGCACGCCGCTGACCCCGCCCAGCGCCTGGTCGATGCGCTCCTCCCGCAGGCTGTCCGCATCGACATAGTCGATTTCAACCCGGCAGTTGAGCGCAATGCCGGCGTGGCTGACCGCCTCAATCAGGGACTTGTAGGAGTCTATGAGCTCCAGGTATTTGCCGATCATCGCAATGCGGACGCGGCGCTCCGGCCGCCGGATGGCCTGCAGCACGCGCTGCCACTCGCTCAGATCCGCCTGCCCCTCGGGCAGGTGCAGGCGACGGCTGACCAGGCCGTCAAGCCCCTGGCGCTGCAGCTCCATCGGCACGGCGTAGACCGTGTCAATGTCGGTGACGCTGACCACCTCGGCATCGCGCACATTGCTGAACAGCGCAATCTTGGAGCGCACGCTCTCGGGCAGGGGCTCGGCGCTGCGGCACACCAGCACGTCCGGCTGCAGCCCGATCGAGCGCAGCTCCTTGACCGAGTGCTGCGTCGGCTTGGTCTTGAGTTCTCCCGAAGTGTTGATCCACGGCACCAGGGTCAGGTGCATCAGCAGGGTGTTCTCCAGCGGCTGCTCGAGGCGGATCTGGCGCAGCGCCTCGAGGAAGGGCAGCGATTCAATGTCGCCGACCGTCCCGCCGATCTCGACGATGGTGACGTCGGCCTCGCCGGCCACGGTGTAGATGCGCCGCTTGATTTCATCGGTGATGTGGGGGATGACCTGAACGGTCTGGCCGAGATAGTCGCCTGCGCGCTCCCTGGCGATGACCGCCTCGTAGACCGATCCGGCGGTAAAGTTGGAGCGGCGAGAAATGCGGCAATTGACAAAGCGCTCGTAATGGCCCAGATCCAGGTCCGTCTCGGCGCCGTCCTCGGTGACGAACACCTCGCCGTGCTGGGCCGGGTTCATGGTGCCCGGGTCAACGTTGATGTAGGGGTCGAGCTTCATCATGCCGATGCGGGTTCCGCCGGCTTCAAGCAGAGCCCCCAGTGAACTGGCCAGTACCCCCTTGCCCAACGAGGACACCACCCCGCCCGTGACGAATATTAATTTGGACAAGGTCCGCATCGTCTGAGCGTCCAAGCATTATAGATAGAGGCACGCACGGCGGACCCCGCCTCAGCCTCGCAGGCGATTGACGATCATCAGCAGGACAAACAATCCAACCGCCGAACTCACGATCGCGGCTGCCGGCGGCACCGCCCACAAAACATGGGCCGAAGCCCCCAGCAGCACCGAAACAGCCCCCAGCAGCAGGGCGATCCAAGCCATCTGCAGCGGCGAGGCGGCAATCTGACGCGCCGCCGCCGCAGGAATGATCATCACCGAGGTCACCAGCAGGATGCCGAGCGTGCGCACCGCCAGGGCGACGGTCAGGGCGACCAGCAGCAGCGTCATGGCATCCACCCAGATCGCCTGAACCCCCTCAGCGCGCGCCAGCCCCGGATCGACCGAGACCAGGATCAGCTCTTGGCGAAAATATCCGAGCAGGGTGAGCGTCAGCGCACCTGCACCGTAGAGCAGCCCCACCTGAAAACCCGTTGCAGACGCCATATCGCCAAACAGAAAGCTCTCCAGATGGATCTCCCCCGGCAGAGACGAAAAGCTGATCAGCACCAGGCCGGCCGCCAGGCCGGCATGCGCCAGCACCCCCAGCAGCGTGTCAAAGGCAAACACCGAGCGGTGCCTCAGCCAGAGCAGCAGCACGGCAAAGACTGCGGCACACAGTCCGACCATCAGGCTGATCGGCAGCGAAAACAGCAGCCCCAGGCCGACCCCGAGCATGCCGCTGTGCGCCAGAGCATCGCCAAAGTAGGCCATGCGCCTCCAGACCACCAGACAGCCGGGCACAGCGCACATCAGAACCGCACCGAACCCCGCCACAGCGATCTGCACGAAACCCGGCTCCAACCACCCGCCTGTCTCGGTCATGCGTCCGCGTGATCGTTGCCGTGGGCGTATACAGCGGTGATGTCGGCCATGTCCGAACCGAACAGCTTGACGAAGGCCGGATCGCGCGAGACCGCCTGCGGTGTGCCCGAGCAGCAGATGTGCTGCTGCAGGCAGATCACCCGGCGGCTGGAGGCCATCACAAAATGCAGGTCGTGCGAGGCCATCAGCACGGCGATGCCGTCATCAGAGTGGATCGACTGCAGCAGTCGGAAGAATTGGAGCTGGCCGCTGACGTCAAAATTTTGCGCGGGTTCGTCGAGCACGAGCAGATGCGGCTGCCGCAGCAGCGCGCGCGCCAGCAGCACCCGCTGCCGTTCGCCGACGGACAGCTCACCCAGGGCGCCTTCCTGCAGATCCCGGATGCCGGTGCGCTCAATGGCTCGCTCGCGCTGCTCGCCGTCACCGCAGTTGCGCAGGGAGAGAAAATCGCGCACCCGCAGCGGCAGGCTGGCTTCAATCCGAAAACGCTGCGGGACGTAGCCGATGCGCAGCCCGTCGCGCCACTCAATGCTGCCGCTGTCGGGCTGATGCAGCCGCAGCAGACATTCCAGCAGGGTCGATTTGCCGGCTCCATTGGGCCCGATCACGGTCAAGAAATCGCCTTCCTCAACCGAAAATGAAACCTGGGTGAGCACCTCCCGGCGACCGCGCCGAACGCATAAGTCGCTGATGCGGAGCAGTTCCTTCAAGTCCCAGCACTGCCCCCGGACGGCGGTGCGAAGTATATACGGCGCAGATGATTTGGCCGCAGGGTGCTATATAATCTCGCGCTCGCCGAAGTGGCGGAATTGGTAGACGCGCTGGCTTCAGGTGCCAGTGGGGGCAACCCCGTGGAGGTTCAAGTCCTCTCTTCGGCACCAGCGAGCTCAATCCCCGCGTTGTTGCGCTCCAGCGCCCGCTCGGCCCGATAGCTTGAGCGAACCAGCGGGCCGCTGACCACCTCGAGAAACCCCTTCTGCAAACCGATGCGCCGATACCCGGCGAACTCCTCGGGCGTCACCCAGCGCGCCACCGGCAGATGATTGCGGCTCGGGCGCAGGTACTGCCCCATCGTCAGGATGTCCACGTCTGCTGCGCGCAGATCATCCATCGTCGCCGCAATTTCCGCATCGCTCTCGCCGAGGCCGAGGATCAGGCTGGTCTTGGTCAGCAGACCGGGCCGGCTCTGCCTGGCGCGGGCCAGCACCCTCAGGGTCTGGTCATAGCCGGCGCGCGCATCGCGCACGGGGTGGGTCAGTCGCCGGACGGTCTCCATGTTTTGCGCGAAGACGACGATGCCGCTGGCGGCAACCTCCTCGACGGCCTCGAGCGCACCCCGAAAGTCGGGCACCAGAGCCTCGACATCGGTGTCCGGGTTGAGCTTGAGAATCTGCCGCACGGTCTCGGCGTAGTGGGACGCACCGCCATCGGGCAGGTCGTCGCGGTTGACCGAGGTCAGCACCACATAGCTCAAGCCCATGGCGCGCACGGCCTCGGCCGTCTTGCGCGGCTCATCGGCATCCAGGGCACCGCGCGGATTGCCGGTGTCCACGGCGCAGAATCGACAGGCTCGGGTACACACCGAGCCCATCAGCATGATGGTCGCCGTCCCCGCCGACCAGCACTCCGAGAGGTTCGGGCACATCGCCTCCTCGCAGACCGTGCTCAGCCCCCCCGAGCGCACCGCCTGGCGCACCTGCTCGAGCCGCGCCCCGCCCCGGCCGGCGATCCGCACCCGCAGCCAGGGCGGTTTGCGCTCGGCCGGGATGTCGCTGTAAATCCCGTCCTTGACGCCGTTGCGGATCACCGCAATGCCGTCGGCGTTGACCTGCTTGACCTTGATCAGCTTGGGCACCGTTCCCTCCAGCGCCGCGCAAAGCACGCCTCGACCTCATCCGCCACCGCCCCGGGGGAAGCCCCCGTGCAGAGCTCGGACAGCTGGGTCATTTTCAGGGCCTCCCTGCCGCAGGGGTGGATGCGGTGAAAAGCCCCCAGATCCATGTCGACATTGAGGCTGATGCCGTGGTAGCTGATGCGCCGGCGGATGCGCAGCCCGACCGAGGCGATTTTGGCGGCGCCGACATAGACCCCCGGCGCCCCGTCCTGCAGCTCGGCCGCAACGCCCCGCCCGGCCAGAACCTCAATGATGATCCTCTGCAGCCACTGAACCAGTTCGCGCACACCCAGGCCGAGCCGGGACAGGTCCAGCATCGGATACACAACCAGCTGTCCAGGCCCGTGATAGGTGACGTCGCCGCCCCTGTCGCTGTGCACCACGGGAATGCCGTCTGCGGCGATGATGCCGCCGGTCTCGCCCCGCCGCCCCAGGGTGATGACCGGCGGGTGCTCGACGAACCACACCTCATCCGGCCCGCCCTCGGCGAGCCTTCTGTCAACCGCGGTGCGCATGCGCTCCAGACACTCCCGGTATTCGACCCGCCCGAGGCGGAGAAAACGCAGCCCGCCCCGCCGACCGAGCGGCCCGGCGTTTGCGGGCGCCGGGGAGAGGGGCGGATTACTCACCGTGTACCTTCCGCTGCAGGGATCGCAGGGCAATCTGCGCCTCCTCGCCGACCTCGCCATAGGCATGGGCGCGCCTCAGATAGTCCCAGAATGACGCGCTGATGCGGGCGTAATCGGCGTCTTTTTCGGCGGCGTCCCGCGTGATCCGGCGCGCGACGCTGCGCAGCTCATCCAGGACCGGGCGGGGCAGCCCGCGCAGCTCGACCGGGCGGCGCCCCTCCCTCACCTGCAGCAGCCCGGCCAGTGCGATGCCGTTCTGGGCGGCGTATTCGGACAGCATGTCCAGGTGCATGGCCTCGGCCGCCGTGCTGACGATCATCTGCAGCTCGGGAGACAGTGCGTCCCAGGCGGTGCGGTTGATCAGCAGTTCGAGCTCGCTGCCGGGCTCGTGCCAGCCGGGGTAGTAGTAGTAGGGGGCGATGCGGTCAAAGCCGAGCGAGCGGTCGTTGTAGGGGCCGACCCACTCGACCGCATCGATGACGCCGTTCTGCAGTGCGGTGTAGAGCTCGCCGCCGGGCAGCGAAACCGGAGACGCCCCGGCGCCGGCGAGCACCTCGCCGCCCAGCCCCGGCGCCCGAATCTTGAGCCCGCGCAGATCCGAGAGCGAGTCGATGGGCTTGCGAAACCAGCCCATCATCTGCGTGCCCGAATTGCCGCCGGGAAACGGCACCACGCCGTGGCCGGCATAGAGCTCCCGCCACGCCTCGAGGCCGCCGCCGTGGTAGAGCCAGGCCGACAGCTGGGGTGCGGTCGCCCCAAAGGGCACGGCGGTGTAGAACACCGACCCGGGGATTTTGCCCTGCCAGTAATAGGCCGCGGCGTGCCCCGCCTGGGCCGTGCCGCTGGCGACCGCATCAAAAACCTGATAGGCGGGGACCAGCTCCCCGGCGGCGTAGACGTGAATGCGCAGGCGCCCGCCGCTCATGCCCCGGACGCGCTCGGCCATGCGATCCACCGACGTGGCCAGCCCCGGCAGGTTTTTCGGCCACGCCATCACCAGCGACCAGCGATGCGCCTCATCCTGGGCGTCCTGGGCGAACAGCGGCGGCCCGGCAAGCCCCGCCAGTGCGAAGGCCATCAGCAGCCCGGCCCGCTGGGCAAATCTAGTCATCGTCCAGCCCCTGCAGACCAAAGATTGCATCCTCGCCGATCGCGGCCGTCTCCAGCTGGTGCAGCAGGGATTGGCGATAGGCTGAATAAATCCGCGCAAAGTCGGCATCTTCGGCAGCCGCATCGCTCAGCACCTGGCGGCTGACCCGGGCCAGGGCTTCCAGCACGGCGTCCGGAATGCGCACCGGCTCAATGCCCGCCGAGCGCATCTGCTCAAGGGCGCGCATATTCTCGTGTCGATACTCATTGCGGATGCGAAACTGCAGCGCCATTGCCGAGACCGAAAAGACCTCGCGCAAATCCTCGGGCAGGGCCGCCAGCGCCTCGGCGTTGACGATGAGCTCCAGCGTGCCGTCGGGCTCCTGCCAGCCGGGGTAGTAGTACTGCGCCCCGCTGCGCTCCAGACCCAGCGCCGCATCGTTGTAGGGACCCTTCCACTCGGCGGCATCGAGCTCGCCCGAGCGCAGTGCCTCAAGCAGCTCTCCCGGCGGCGTCTGGACGACCTCAACGCCCAGGCGGCGCAGCACCTCGGCGCCCAGGCCGGTGGTGCGCATCTTCAGCCCCTGAAGGTCGTCGGGGGTCCGCAGCGGACGCACAAACCAGCCCGCCATCTGCGCTCCGGTGGAGCCGGCGGCAAAGGGCACCAGGCCGTGCCCGGCGTAGAGCTCGCGCCAGAGCGCATAACCGCCGCCGTGGTGAATCCAGGCGGCGAACTGGATCGAATCCATGCCAAAGGGCACCGCCCCGAACAGCGCGGCGGCCGGAATGCGCTCGGCCCACATGCTCGGCGTGCCCATGCCGACCTGCACCCGGCCCGAGGCCACGGCGTCAAAAACCGCCGGCGGGGCGAGCGGCTGATCCATTCCGGGAGGCGCCTCGCCGGCAGCGTGCACCGAGACCTTCAGGCGCCCGCCGCTGACCGCCTCAAGCCTCTCGGCGATGCGCTCGGCGGCCGCCCCGACACCGGGAACGCTGCGCGGCAGAGTGCTGACCAACACCCATTCGTGAATCGACTGATCTACGCGGGCGGCCTGCTGATCGGCGCACCCGACCGCCAGCAGCACGGCCATCATCCCTGCGGTGCGCAAACCCCGATTGAGCGACATGAATCCGGTGCGCTTGCGGCGGGCGGCATTCTATCACCGGGATCGGTGCGCCCCCGGGCGCTACTGGAGCTCCAGCCGCGCCAGTGACGCCATCAGAATCCGCGTCCCGGCGTTGCGGAAATTGACGTGCACCCGCAGCCCCTCGCCGCTGCCCTCCAGGCGCACGACCTCGCCGACGCCGAACTTGCGGTGCCGCACCGTGTCCCCGAGTTTCAGCCCGTAGTCATTGCCCTCCCCGCCGCCGGCCGGGCTGTCGGTGAAGTCAAACCGGTCCTGGGGCGTGCGCGCCTGAATCTCCGGGCCGCTGAGCTCGGCCACGAAGCGGGAGCCCGCGCGCCGGCTGGTGTGGCCGTAGAGCATGCGCGCCTGGCAGCGCAGCAGCACCAGCTGGCGCATGGCGCGCGTGATGCCGACGTAGAGCAGGCGGCGCTCTTCCTCAAGCGCGTCCTCGCTCGCGTTCAGAGACCGCTCCGAGGGCAGGATGCCCTCCTCGAGGGCGGTGAGCAGCACCAGCGGAAACTCCAGCCCCTTGGCGCTGTGCAGCGTCATCAGCTTGATGCGCTCGCGCACCTCGCCCTCGCCCTGGTCGCCGGTGTCCAGCGCGGTGGCGGCGAGAAAACGGGTCACGGCGTCCTCGTCCTGCTCGGCGTCGGTGAAGCCCTCGGCGACGCCGTCGGCACAGCCGATCAATTCAACGAAGTGCTCCTGGGCGCCCTCATCGTCCTCGTAGAGCTCGAGCAGCCCGCTGACCTGCAGCGCCTCCTCGACCAGCGCCGAGGGCGCCGGGCGGCGCTCGCGCAGCGCCCCCAGGTGACGGATGATCTCAACCAGCTCCTGGGCGCCCTGCCGGCCGCGCCCGCTGAGCTCGGCCTCCTGCAGCGCCTGCCACAGCGAGACCCCGCGCGCGCGCGCCTGTTCCGAAAGCTTTTCCAGCGAGCGCTCTCCGATGCCGCGGCGCGGACGCATGGCGGCGCGCCTCAGGGCGAGGTCGTCGTGCGGATTCTCCGCCAGCAGCACGTAGGCCATGACATCCCGAACCGAGGCGCGCTCAAAGAAGCGCGCCCCGCCGTAGACGATGTAGGGAATGCCCGCCCCCTGCAGGGCGAATTCGATGCTGCGCGAGAGCACGTTGTTGCGGTAGAGCACCGCGACGTCCTCGAGCGAGCCGCCGCCGCTGCACCAGCGCTTGATCTGGGTGACCACCTCGGCGGCCTCGGTGCGCTCGTCGCGCACCACGACGTATTCGACCGCCTCGCCTCCGGAGTGTTCGGCGGTCAGGGTCTTGCCGATGCGGGAGCGGTTGCAGCTGGCCAGGCGGTTGGCGACATTCAGGATCTGCTGGGTCGAGCGGTAGTTGCGCTCCAGCCGCACCAGATTGACGTCGGGAAACTCCTCGTGGAACCGCATCATGTTGTCGGCGCTGGCCCCGCGCCAGCTGTAAATCGACTGATCGTCGTCGCCCACCGCCATGACCCCGGCCGACTCCAGCCCCGAGAGCAGTCGGATCAGCTCGTACTGCACCGAATTCACGTCCTGAAACTCATCCACCAGGATGTGCCAGAACTGCTCGCGGTAGCGCTCCAGCAGCGCCTCATTGCCGGCGAGCATGTCCCGCGTCAGCGACAGCATGTCGCCGAAGTCGATCCAGCTGTTGGCGCGGCAGGTGTCGTTGTAGATCCGGTACAGCCGCGCCCACTCGGCCTCGGTTTCGCTCTCCAGATGGGCATCGACATCCTCGGGGGCACGGCCGAAGTCCTTCCACGCCGAGATGCGCCCGACCCCGGCGGCCGGCTCCAGCTTGTCTGAAAAATTGTGCTGTCCATCGCGCAGCAGCTGGCGCACCAGCTGCTTCTGCGCATCGGCATCCAGGATGCGAAAGCCGCTCTCTAGCCCGGCGGCGTTTGGATGGCTGCGCAGCAGGCGGTAGCAGACCGAGTGGAACGTCCCCAGCCAGCTCGGCGGATAGCGCCCCTGAAGCAGCCCTGCGGTGCGCTCGCGCATCTCGCGCGCCGCGCGGTTGGTGAAGGTGACCTGAAGAATGCTGTCCGGCTTGACATTGAGCTCGCCGATCAGCCAGGCGACCCGATGCACCAGAACGCGGGTCTTGCCCGAGCCCGCCCCCGCCAGCACCAGGACGTGCCCAACCGGGGCGCTGACCGCCTCGCGCTGCTCGGGATTGAGCGAATCCAGCAGGGGATGTTCGGTCATGCGCGCATTCTACGAGTGTCGTTCGGGGCGCATTTTGACGGCACCGGCGCTGCGATTGGATCTGCCGCCCGCCGCCGGCAGACCGGCAGGTCGCAGGCCGAGCAGATCAGTAGCGCTTCTGCAGCTCGACGGCGAGGCGGGAGCGGGACTGGCCGAGGCGGGCGATGTGGCGCTCGCTGAACAGCCTGACCTGCAGGGTGTCGCTGTTCGAGAACCGCCCCCCGGCGATCTGGCTGATCGAGCCGTAGTC
>MEIF01000049.1 GCA_001750645.1 Gammaproteobacteria bacterium AqS3 | reverse complement strand
CCTAGTACTGCTTCTCGATCTCGGCCGCCACGCGGGAGCGGACGGCGCCCTGGCTGGAGATCTGGCGCTCGCTGAACAGCCGCAGCTCGAGCGTGTCGCTGCTGTTGAAGCGCACCCCGGTGATCTGCCTGGTCGAGCCGGATGCCCCGCTGGTGAAGTTGAACTCGGAGTAGGGCGTCAGCAGCCCGCCGAAGCTGCGCAGCCCGTAGGCGAGGTTGGCCGCCAGGCCGCGGTTGTTCTGCTGGTCCTCCCGGCGCTGCAGGTCGGCGTCGCTGAGCTGGAAGGCGTCCTCCCGGTTCAGCAGCCCGGTGTCGGCGGCGCCCCAGTGCGGCCCGACCGACAGCCCGAGGCCGGAGCCGTCCGGACGCGAGTTGATGCGGAACTGCAGGCTGGCGCCCCAGTCGCTGAGCTCCTCGGCGCTGTGGGAGGCCAGCGAGCGCAGGTTGATGTCGAGGCTGAAGCGGTTCAGCGGCGAGTTGATCTGCAGCCCGGCGGTCAGCTCGAAGCCGGTGCCGGTGATGCCGTCGCCGGCGTCGTGCCGCAGCATCAGGCCGATGCGCGGGGAGACCTTGGTGAAGTCGCCGAAGCCGTTGTGCGACAGCTCCAGCCCGCCCCGGAACTGGGCGTTGTCGATGCTCAGGTCGGCCAGCGTCGGCAGCTCCGACTCGACGGTCTGCAGTCGGGTGAAGCCCAGCTCGCTCGACCACGACAGCGTGCTGTTCTTAAACCGGGCTGCGGGCCAGTCGCCGCCGATCGACATCAGGTGCATCTGCAGGTCGGCGACGCCCTCGACCTTGTTGGTCTGGGTCAGGGTGGCCTGGCCGTTGCCGAGGCCGATCATCACCAGGCCGCTGGAGCCGCTCTCGGACGAGATCTCGAGGTAGGGCAGCACGAGCGAGAGGTCGGTCTGGATGCTGGCGCCGAAGCGGCCGAGGGTGTAGTCGGCGTCGCTGCTGCTCAGCGAGAGCGCCATTCCGGTCAGGGAGCCGCTCTCGCTCCTGCGGTCGAAGCCGAGCCAGATGTTGTTCTGCGAGCCGTCGAACTCGACTGCCTCATTCAGGCCGGAGAACTCGCTGGTCTCGACGCGCCCCCAGACCGACCAGCCGCCGCCCGGTCTGCCGTCGGTCGGGCTGAAGGCGTAGCTGAAGCTGCTCAGCAGGGCGTCCCGGCCGAGGGAGATCGACGAGCGGTTCTCGGCGCCGCGCACCGGGCGGCCGTCTTCGAGCGGGACCCCGCCGAGCCAGTTGACGCTCTGGCGCTCGGCGCCGAAGCGATCCTGGGCGAAGCGGGACTGCGAGGCGGCGTCCTGGACGCCGGCGCGGCTGGCAAAGCCGGCGGCGATGTCGTTTGCGAGCGAGCGGTCGAGGGCGATCTGCTGCCCCGCCACGGTTGCGCTGCGCTCGTCGCGGGCGGCGTTGACGCGCAGGTGGATGGTGTTGCTGGCGGCCGGCAGCACGGTGCCGGCGACCTCGGCCAGCAGCAGCGAGGCGGCCTCGGTCTCCTCCTCGGGGAAGGCGCCGTCGTCGTCGTCGTCAATGCTGATCGTCAGCGTGAGCAGGAAGACGCCGCTGCCCTTCAGCATCAGGAGCCCGGTCTCGTCTGAGGTGTTCTCGTCGTGCAGTGCGGTGATCGTCACGGTCTGGGGGACGTTCCACTCCTCGGCGGTGAAGACCAGCTGCTGGGGATCCAGCGTCACGTTGGTGAGCGCGGCTTCAAATTCCAGCTCCACGGTGCGCTCGATGCTGGTGGCCCTGTCCAGCTCGACGCTGAGGGTGAGCGAGCGCCCCTCGCGCAGGGCGATCGTGTTCTCGGACACGATCAGCCCGACGGGGTCGTCGTCGGTGATGTTCACGGTCACCGGCGTGGTGGTGATGCCGGTGCCCTCAAGGGTGAGCGTCGCGGTTTCGTTGAGCGCATCGCCGTCCTGGTCGGCGCGCACGGTGACGGTCTGCGGGGTGCTCCAGTTGATGATGGAGAAGTCCAGCGACGCCGGGCTGAAGGTGACGTCCCGGCTGTCGGAGGCCAGGGTGACGCTCTTCGGCGTGATCGGCTGGGCGGCCAGCTGGATGGTGAAGGTCGCGGTTCGGCCCTCGGTCACCTCGACCGGCGCCCCGGCCAGGGTCAGCCCGATGTTGGCGTCGTCGATCACCCGCACCGACAGCGGGCGGGCCTTGACGTTGTCGCCCGTGAAGGTCACGGTCGCTAAGTCGCTGGCTGCGTTGCCGTCCTGCAGGGCGGTGATCGTCACGGTCTGCGGGGCGTCCCAGTTTTCCGAGGTGAAGTTCAGCTGTGCGGGGCTCACCGTCACCGGGCTGGGCTGGCTGTCGATGGTGTTGGACGCCGCCAGGGTCATCGAGCGGGCGGTGCGCGGCTGGGTGTTGAGCTGCACGGTGAAGGTCTCCTCGGTGCCCTCGGGTATCTCCAGCCTGCTGACCGACAGGGTCAGGCCGAGGTCGTCGTCGGTGACCTCCATCACCAGCGAGGCCGGGGCGACGTCGGCGCCGCTGAGGGTGATGGTCGCGGCGTCGTCCCGCCTGTCGGAATCGGAGACGGAGGTGACCGTCACGGTCTGGGGGGTTTCCCAGTTTTCCGAGGTGAACTCCAGCGTGGCCGGGCTGACGGTGACGTTCTTGCGGCTCGAGGTCAGGGTGATATTCCGGGTGGCGCTCACCGCTGCGGCCAGCCTGACGGTGAAGGTGTCCGACTCGCCCTCATCGACGGCCAGGTCGGCGCGCGACACGACCAGCTCGACCGAATCCGTGTCGGTCACCGTCACCGGCACCGCGGCCTCCGTGATCAGTGTCCCCGACAGGGTGATGCTGCCGGATTCATTGACGGTGTTGTCGTCCGCCGCCGCCGTGACCGTCACGGTCTGGGGGTCGGTCTGGCTGCCGGTTGCGAAGGTGAGCGATGTCGGGGTGAGGGTGACACCGGAGAGGCTCGACGCCAGGTCCACCGTCCTGTCGACGCCGACATCGCTAGCGAGCTGGACGCTGAAGGTGGTCGAGCTGCTCTCATCGAGGGTGAGCGAGGTCTCCGAAACGACCAGCTCGACCGGATCGTCGTCGGCCACCGTCACCGCCAGCGTGCCGGCGATGAGCAGCGTCCCCGACAGCGAGATCTCGGCGAGGGTGTTGGCCGGATCGTCGTCCATGACGGTGCTGACCGTGATTTCCCGGGGGGTGTCCCAGTTGCCCGAGGTGAAGTTCAGCGACGCCGGGCTGACCGTGACATCGGCGTGGTCGGAGGTCAGTCCGACGGTGCGGTTGCCGTTGGGCCTGGAGCCCAGCCGGACGGTGAAGGTGCCGGTCTGGGCCTCGTCGATGGTCAGCGAGGGCACCGACAGCACCAGGGTGTTGGGGTCGTTGTCGATGACCGTCACCGCCAGCGATGTGGAGGCGATGCCGGTGCCGCCGAGTTCGATCGTCGACTGGTCGTTGTCGGTGTCGTCATCGTGCGCGGCGCTGACCGTCACGGTCTGGCTCTTGTTCCAGTCGGCGGCGGTGAAGGTCAGCGAGGTCGGGCTGACGGTGAGGTCGGAGCCCTCGGAGCCGGCCAGGGTCACCATCCTGTCGGTGCTGACCACGGAGGTCAGCCGGAAGCTGAAGGTGCCCGAGCTCTCCTCGTCGATGTTGAGCGAGCTCTCCGACAGGGTCAGCCCGACGTCGTCGTTGTCGATGACGGTCACCGCCAGCGAGGTGGACGTGACCAGCGTGCCGCTGAAGCTGATGGTGACCAGGTCATTCACCGAGTCGGTGTCGCTCCTCGAGGTCAGCGTCACGGTCTGGGGGTCTTCCCAGTTGGCGGTTGTGAAGGTCAGCGAGTCCGGGTCAAACATGACATCGGAGTCGTCCGAGCTGAGGTTGACGGTGCGGTCGCCGTTGGGCTCCGATGCCGGCCGGACGGTGAAGGTCGCCGTGCCGGTCTCCTCGAGGTTGAGCGACGTGCGCGACAGCGTGAGCGCGATGGGGTCGTTGTCGGTCACCGTCACCGGCAGGAACAGCGGGGAGATGTCGATTCCGGAGAGGCGGATGGTCGCCGGGTCGTTGGTGGTGTCGTCGTCCGCGCGCGCGGTGACCGTCACGGTCTGGGGGGTGTCCCAGTTCGAGGTGGTGAAGTCCAGCGCCCCCTTGTCCAGGACGACGTCGACGTTGGTCGAGCTCAGGTTGACCGTGCTGTCGGTGTTGGGCTGCGAGGCCAGCACGACGGTGAATGCGTCCGTTCCCTCCTCGTCGATGGCCAGCGAGCTCTTCGACAGGATCAGCTTGACCGAGTCATCGTCGGCCACCGTCACCGGCAGCGTCGCCGATGTGACCATTTCGCCGGCAAAGCTGATGCTCGAGATGTCGTCCGTGGTGTCGGTGTCCGAGATCGCACCCACCCTCACCGTCTGCGGGGCATTCCAGTTGCCCGCGGTGAAGGTCAGCGAGGGCGGGGTGACGGTGAGGTCGGTGTTGTCCGAGGTCAGGCGGATCATCCTGGGGCCGTTGGGCTCAGAGGCCAGCTGGACGGTGAAGGTCGACGAGCTGGCCTCGTCGACACGCAGGGCGCTCTCCGACAGGGACAGTGCGACGGGGTCGTTGTCGATCACGGTCACCGACAGCGATGCGGCGGCGATCTCATCGCCGGCGAGTGCGATGATCGCGGAGTTGTTGACCGTGTCGTCGTCCTGGAATGCGCTGACGGACACGCCCTGTGCGGTGCCCCAGTCGCCGTCAGCGCCGCCGCTGAAGGTCAGCGAGGTCGGGGTGAAGGAGATGTTGGTGGCCGTCGAGGTCAGATTGACCGTCCTGGCGCTGTTGGGCTGCGAGGCCAGCCGCACCGTGAAGCTGCGCGTTCCGCCCTCGTCGATGCTCAGCGAGGACTGCGACAGGGTCAGCCCGGCGCTGGTGCCGTCGATCACGGTCACCGCCAGCGCATCGCTCTGGACGGAGACGCCGTCGATGTCGATCTGCGCCGAGTCGTTGATCGTGTCGGGGTCGGCGCCCGCGGTGACGCTGACGGTGGCGGGCGAGTTCCAGTTCTCGGAGGTGAAGGTCAGCGAGGCCGGGTCGAGGGTGACATCGGGGTTGTCCGAGGTCAGGTTGACGGTTCTCGGGGTCAGCGCCGAGTCGCTGAGCTGGACGGTGAAGCTCCCCGAGCCGAGCTCGTCAATGGTCAGCAGGGCATCTGACAGGGACAGGCCCATCTCGTCATCCCGGATGGTTGCCGTGATGTAGTCGGCGGCGACGCCGGGGCTGTCAAAGGAGATGAATACGGCACGGTCTGCGGCATCGCTGTCCTCGCCGGCCGTGAGCGTGACGGCTACGGGGGTCTGCCAGTTTGCCGGGGTGAAGGTCACCGACGCCGGGCTGACGGTGAGGTCGGGGTGGGTCGACAGCACGCTGACCCTCTTGTCGGCGCTGGGCTGCGAGGCGAGCCGGATGCTGAAGGTGCTGCCCTCGGCGTCGCCCTCGTCGACGGTGATGGTTTCGAGGCTGCGGATCAGCGGGATGCCCTCGGTCACCGTCACGTTCAGCGAGACGGTGGTGATGCCGGCGCCGGAGAGGCCGATGCGGGCGGTGTCGTTGGTGGTGTCGGCGTCCTGGGTGGCTCTGACGGTGACATTCTGGGCGGTGTCCCAGTTGTCGCTGGTGAAGGTCAGCGATGCCGGGCGGAAGGTGACATCCCTGTTGTCCGACGACAGGTCGATGGTGCGGTTGCCGTTGGGCTGTGTTGAGAGTTCGACGGAGAATTCGCCCGAGCCGTTCTCCTCGATGGTCAGGCCGGCATCCGACAGGATCAGGTCGGAGGTCTCAAACACCGTGACGTTGAGCGTGCCGGTGACGATGCCGTCGCCGGAGAGGTCGATGGTCGCCGAGTTGTTGACCGAGTCGCTGTCCTGGACGGTCTCGACGGTCACGGTCTGGGCGGCCTTCCAGTTGCCGCCGTCGCCGCCGTTGAAGGTCAGCGAATCCGGGGTGACGGTGACATCGTCGTCGCTGGAGGTCAGGGTGACCGTGCGGCTGTCCTTCTGCGCCGGCTGCGAGGCGAGCCTGACGGTGAAGGTTCCCGAGATGCCCTCGTTGACGATCAGCGCCGCCGGCGTCAGGGTCAGGCCTACGTCGTCATCCCGCAGCGTCACCGCCAGCCTGTCGGTCACGCCGCTCTTGTGGGCGAGGCCGGCGCCGAGGGTGATGTCGACGTATGCGTCTCGGTCAGCGGCGTCGTCGTCCTGGGCTGCGGCGACCGTGATCACCTGGGCGGTGTCCCAGTTGGCGGGGGTGAAGGTCAGGGTGAGGCTGCGGCTCGCCGTCCCGCCGTCGGCGGCGATCGTCAGATCGGCGTGGCTGGTGGCGAGCTCAATGCGCCTGCTGCCGGACGGGCGCGTCTCGAGCACGTATTGGAATGTCGACGTCGAGGTGCCCTCGTCGGCGATGAGGGTGTTGCTGTCCCGGTAGGCCTCGATGCGCTCCAGTGCGGTCACGGCTGCCGAGGCTGCGGTCAGCCCGGTGCCGGTGAGGTCGATGGTCACGCTGTTGTCGATCAGGTCGCTGTCGGTCGCCGCATTCACCGTCACGGTCTGCTCGACGCTCCAGTTGGCGCTGTCGAATCTCAGCGGGTTCGGGCTGACGGTGATGTCGGCGCTGTCCGACGCCAGGCTGACGGTGCGGCTGCCGGCGATCTCGGCCGCCAGCTTGACCTTGAACATTCCCGAGCCGCCCTCGGTCACGTTCAGCGGGGCGTCCGTCAGGGTCAGCCCGACGGTCTCCGCCGCAGTGACGCTGAGGGATTCTGTCGCGATGCCGGCGCCGGTGAACTCAATCGTGGCGACGGCGTCGACGGCGTCGCTGTCCGCGGTTGTGCTGATCGTCACGGTCTGCGGGTCGTTCCAGTTGCCGTCATCGCCGCCGGTGAAGATCAGCTCGAGCGGGCTGACGGTGATGCCGCCGTTGTCCGACGCCACGGAGACCGTGCGGCCGTCCTTCTGCGGCGGCTGCCCGGCGAGCTTGACGGTGAAGGTGCCGCCGTCGCCCTCCATCACGATCAGCGAGTCGAGCGACAGGGTCAGCCCCACGTCGTCATCGCGCACCCTGGCCGTGATGGGGTTGGCGGTGAAGCCGACACCCTCAAAGCTGATCGACACGTCCTCGGTCTCGGTGTCATCGTCGTCGGCGGCCACGACCGTGATGGTCTGGTCGGTCTGCCAGTTGTCGGAGGTGAAGGTCACCGACGGCGGGCTGAAGGTGAGGGCGTCGGCGTCGGAGGCCGCCATCGTGACGATGCGGTCGGTGCCCGGCTGCGAGGTCAGCCGCAGGTCAAAGGTGGCGCCGGCGGCGTCCCCCTCGTCGACGGTGATGAGGTTCTCGCTGCGGTAGAGGGCGATGTCCTCCTCGACCGTGACGCTCACCGTGGCGTCGTCCAGCGGGGTTCCGTCGCTCACGGAGAGGGTGATGGTGGCGCTCTCATCGTCCGAGCTGTCGTCTCCGGCGGCGCTGACGGTGACGGTCTGGCCGGTGCTCCAGTTGATGTCCGTGAAGGTCAGCGAGGTCGGATCGAGGGTGACATCGTTGTTGTCCGAGGCCAGCGTGATGGCCCGGCTCCTGCCGTGAGTCGGCTGGCCGCTCACCTTGACCGTGAGCGTCTCCGTGGAGTTCTCGGTCATGGCCAGCTGCGCGCTCGACAGCTCGAGCTCCATGTCGTTGTCGTGCGACAGCACATCCAGCTTGGAGCGCGTGCCCCTGTTGTGGGACAGGCCGACACCGAGGGCGATGTCGATCTCCGCCAGCAGGTCATCCTCGTCGCTGTCCTCGGCCGCGCTGATCGTGACTGCTTGGGCCGTGTCCCAGTTGGCGGGGGTGAAGGTCAGGCTGAGGTTCTGGCTCGACGACCCGCCGCCGGCGGCGAGCGTGATGCCGGAGTTGCCGGAGCTCAATGCGACCGTCCTGTTGCCGGTCGGGCGGGAGTCCAGCACGTAGGTGAAGGTGGACGACGAGGTGCCCTCGTCGGCAATGACCAGGCTGGCCGGCGTCCGGGTCGCCTTGATGTCCTCGAGCACGCTGACGGCTGCCGTGACATCGTCGAAGCCGTCGCCGCTGACGGTGATGGCGGCGCTGTCATCGGCGGCGTCGCTGTCCGCGGTGCCGCTGACCGTCACGGTCTCGCCGGACTGGTTGGCGGAGGTGAAGGTCAGCGAGGTCGGGCTGACGGTGATGTCGTTGTTGTCCGAGGCCAGTGCGACCGTCCGCTCCGCATTGGCGGGCAGCTCGCCGCTGAGGCTGACGGTGAACGTCTCCGAGCCGCCCTCGGGCAGGGTCAGCGTCGCACTCGAGAGTGTCAGCGTCATGTCGTCATCGCGCACGTGTACGGACAGGTCGTCTTCAACGCCGCTCTTGTGCACCAGGCCGTCGCCGAGGTCGAAGCTGATGTCGATGCGCTCGTCGTCATCGTCGGCGTCGTCGGCGATGTGGAGCTTGACTTCCTGCGGGGTTAACCAGGTGGCGGAGGTGAAGTTGAGGGTGATGCTCTGGCTCGCCGCCCCGCCGCCGGTGGAGAGCGTGATGTCGGCATTGGGGGAGGTGGCCGTGATGCTCCTGGTGTTTGCCGGCTGCGATTCCAGCACGTAGCTGAAGGTCGATGTCGAGGTGCCCTCATCGACTGTGATTGAATCGACCGGATCCCGCACCGCCTCGATTGCCTCGAGCACGGTCACGGTTGCCGAGCCGTCCCGCAGGCCGGTGCCGCTGAGGTTGATGGTTGCACTTCCGTCGACGGCGTCGTCGTCGGCGGTCGCGGCGATGGTCACGTCCTTATTGACGTCCCCCTGGTCTTTTGCGAAGCTCAGCGTGGTCGGGCTGATCGAGATGTTGACGTTGGTCGATGCCACGGTGACGTCCCTCGTGGTGATCGGCTCGCCGTCCAGCTTGACCTTGAACATGGCCGAGGCGCCGCCCTCGGTCAGGTTGCCGGGTGCATCCGTGATGACGAAGCCCATGTCGTTGTCGCGCATCTGGACAGTCAGCTTCTCGTTCGAGTCGGCGGTGTGTGCCAGGCCCTCGCCGAGGGTGAAGGTGATCTCCGCCTCGCGGTCGTCCTTGTCGCTGTCCTCCGCAACGCTGACATTGACGGTCTGGGCGTCTTCCCAGTTGTCCTCGGTGAAGGTCAGGGTGAGGCTCTGGCTCGCCGCCACGCCGCCGGAGGCGACCGTCAGATCGGCGTGGCTGGTGGCGATTTCGATGTTCCTGTCGCTGGCCGGCTGGGACGTCAGGACGTAGGTGAAGGAGGCCGTCGAGGTGCCCTCATCGGCAATGAGCATGTTTTCGCTGCGCTCGGCCCCGATGGCCTCGAGCACCCTGACGGTTGCCGTGACGTCGTCAAAGCCGCCGCCGCCGACGGTGATGGTGGCGCTGTCATCGGCGACGTCGGTATCCGCCGCACCCCTGACCGTGACGGTCTTGGCGCTCTGGGCAGTGGAGGTGAAGGTCAGCGAGGTCGGGCTGACGGTGATGTCGTTGTTGTCCGACGCCAGTGTGACCACCCGCTCCACATCGGCGGGCAGATCGCCGCTGATGCTGACCTCGAACGTATCCGAACCGCCCTCGAGCAGGGTCATGCTCGTATCTGAGAGCGACAGCGTCATTTCGTCGTCGCGCACGTGTACGGACAGGTCGTCCTCAATGCCGCTCTTGTGCACCAGGCCGTCGCTCAGGTCGAAGCTGATGGTGGTGCGCTTGTCGTCGTCGTCAGCGTCCCCGGCGATGTGGAGCGCAATGGTCTGTGCGGTCTGCCAGGTGGCGGAGGTGAAGGTGAGGGTGACGCGCTGGCTCGCCGCCCCGGCGCCGGTGGAGAGCGTGACATCGGTATCGGAGGAGCTCGCCGTGATGGTGCGGTCGCTGGACGGCTGCGACTCCAGCACGTAGCTGAAGGTGGTCGTCGAGGTGCCCTCATCGACAGAGATTGAATCGGCCGGATCCCGCACCGCCAGGACACCCTCGTATATGGTCACGCTGAGCTCTTCGTCGATCACGGCATCGCCTGTGATTTCGATCTTGGCGGTGTCATCGCTCCCGTCGGCGTCCGCAGCTACGGAGTAGGTCACGTCCTGATCGATGTTCCAGGCGGTGCCGCCGCTGTTGGTGAAGGTCAGCGTGGTCGGGCTGAGGGTGATGTCGGCGTTGGTCGACGACAGCGAGAGTGTTCTGTTGGCAGAGGTGTCATCGTCTGGCTCGCCGTCCAGCTTGACCTTGAACATTCCCGAGGCGCCCTCGGTCAAGGTCGTCGGTGCATCCGTGATGACGATGCCCATGTCGTTGTCCCTCATCAACACAGCCAAATCCCCGTCACCTGTCAGGCCATCGCCGAGGCTGACGTTGATGTCTTCGCTGCGGTCATTTTTGTCGTTGTCCTCTGCGGCCTTGACCTTGACGGTCTGCGCGACATTCCAGTTGTCCTCGGTGAAGGTCAGGGTGAGGCTCTGGCTGAACGCCCCGGTGCCGGTGGCGAGCGTGAGGTCGGCATAGGTGGTGTTAAGGGTGATTGTCCTGTTGCCGGAGGGCTGCGACGCCAGCACGTAGGTGAAGGTGGAGTCATCTGGGCCCTCATCGACGATCATGGAACTTGTTTCGCTCCGGGTGGCCGCGATCCTCTCGAATACGTTCACGGCTGCCGTGGCGCTGGTCACGGCATCGCCGCTGATGGTGATGGTGGCAGTGTCATCGTCCGCGTCGGCATCGGCGGCCGCAGTGATCGTCACGGTCTGGTAGGTGTTCCAGTTGCTGTTATTGAAGGTCAGGGTCTGCTGGGTGCCCCCTGTGCCGGAATCGGTGTCGTTGATCGTGACATCGGTGTTGTTTGAGCTCAGCGTCACCGTTCTTGCCATGGCGCTGTCGGCGTACGGCTGATCGGACAGCTTGACCCTGAACGTTCCCGTCACATTTCCCGAGGTGGCCTCAAGCAGGTTCAGCGGTACATCTTCGACCTCCAATCCTATGTCGGGGTCGCGCATCCGCACCACGATGTCCTTGTTGGTTCCGCTCGGGTGCGCCAGGTTGTCGCCGAGGGTGACCGTGATTCCCGACAATTGGTCAACCATGTTGTTGTCTGAGGCAGCGGTCAGTGTGACGGTCTGTGCGGTGCTCCAGATGTTGCTGCCGCTCTGCGAGAAGGTCAGGGTGAGGTCTCGGCTCGGCGTCCCGCCGCCCGTGGCAATCGTCAGGGATGCGTCATCGGTCCTAAGGGTGATGGTCCTGTCGCTGAGCGGCTTTGATGCGAGCACGTAAGTGAAGGTGGCTGAGGTGCCCTCGTCGGCGTCGATGTCGTCAGTGATGCTGCGGGTCGCCTCAATGGTATCCAGCACCTCCACGCTCACCGTGTCGGAAGTGATGCCGGTGGCGGCGAGGGTGATGGTTGCGGTGTCGTCGGCTTTGTCGGTGTCCGTCCCCCCGGTGACCGTCACGGTCTGGGCGGTGCTCCAGATGTTGCTGCCGCTCGGCGTGAAGGTCAGCGAGGTCTTGTCGAGGGTGACATCGGTGTTGTCCGACGCCAGGTTGACTGTGACGCTGGCGTCCGGCTGAGCGGACAGCTTGACGGTGAAGGTGGCCGTGCCCCCCTCGTTCATCGAGATCGAGTTGGAGTCCAAGGTCAGCCCGATGGGCTCATTCACCGTGACATCGACCGCTGCAGCTCGGATGGTGCTGGCGCCGCTCCCGCTCAGCGTGATCTTTGCGGAGTCGTTATTGCTGTCGCTGTCGGCGGCGCCCATGACCGTGACGGTCTGGGCGGTGCTCCAGATGGTGCTGCCGCTCTGCGTGAAGGTCAGCGAGGTCGGGCTGACGGTGACATCGGTGTTGTCCGACGACAGGGTGATGGTCTGGGTGCTGCTCGGCTGCTCGGCCAGCTGCACCGTGAACGTATCCGATCCACCCTCGAACATGGCCAGCGAGGTTTTGCTCAGGGTCAGCACGATGCCGTCCTCAACCGTGACCACCAGCGTCTCGGCTGCGACGCCGTCGCCGGAGAGGGAGATGGTCGCACTGTGGTTGTCCTTGTCGGAGTCCTCTATTGAGGTGACCGTCACGGTCTTGGCGGTGTTGTAGTTGCTGTGGCTGAAGGTCAGCGAGGTCGGGCTGACGGTGACTTTGGCGGTGTCCGACGAAGTCAAGTTAACTGTCCGCTGATTATTATTGGCTGGCCGGCTGTCCAGCTTGACCGTGAATGTGTCGGTGTTGCTGCCCTCGTTCACCGTCAGCGCCGTCGGGGCCAGGTCAAGCCCGATGGCCTTGAGTACTTCTATGCTTATTCCCAGACCGCTGCTCCCGCCATTGCTGAGGCCGCTGCCGCTGAAATAGGTCGAGAATGTGGGTACGGTGTCGCTGCTGCTGGTATTTGTCCCAGTGAGAACGACTTCTTGGTAAGTGCTCCAGTTGGCGGACGTAAATGTCAGCGGGTTGGGGCTTGGGGTCAGGGAAAATTCGGCGGGGTTTGAGCTTGTAAGCCCCGCCATTGTGGCTGTGATATCCCTGTTCGGCTGTGACTTGAGCTTGACCTTGATGGTTTGGCTTACACCGTGCGTCAATTTCAGACTGCTGGGGGAATTCTCAATCTCCAGCTCGTAGGTCGGCTGGACCACCGTGACGGCGACCGTTGCGGATTTGACGTCGGTCCCGGATGCCGTAATGGTCGCGGTGTCGTCCAGGTCGGCGCTGGCATCGGCGCTGACCGTCACCTCCTGATCGGTGGTCCCGTTGGTGGTGGAGAAGGTCAGCGTGGCTGGGCTGACGGTGACATCGGTGTTGTCCGACGCCAGGTTGACCGTCACGCTGGCCGCCGGCTGTGCTGCCAGCTTGACGTTGAACTTTGAACTCTGCCCCTTGCCGACATCCAGCGTCGTGGCTGACAGCGTCAATGGGATGGGGTCTTTGACCGTCACCGTCAGCGTACTGTTTGGGAGACCACCGGTGCTGGAGAGGGTGATGTCCGCGGTGTCGTCGACGTAGTCGGCATCCGCAGTCGAGGTGACCGTCACGGTCTGTTCGTCTTCCCAGTTGGTGGTGGTGAAGGTCAGGGTGCTCTGGGTGCCCTGTGTATCGGGGTCGGTGTCGCTGATCGTGACCTCGGAGTTGTTCGATGACAGGGTGACCGTCACATTAGCGTCCGGCTGAGCGGACAGCTTGACATCGAAGGTCTCGCTTTCGCCCTCGTTCATGGTCAGCGAGGTCGGGTCCAAGGTCAGTCTAAGGGGCGTAATCACCGTGACGGCGACCTCTGCGGATTTGAGATTGGTTCCGGATGCCGTAATTTTCGCCGAGGTGTTGGACGGGTCGGCGGCTGCGGTGACCGTCACGGTCTGATATTCGTTCCAGTTGCCATCGACCATGCCGACATTGCCGGTGAAGGTCAGGGTGTTTTGGTCGCCCTGGGTGTCGGGGTCGGTGTCGATCTTCACATCGGTGTTGTCCGACGACAAGGTGACCGTCACGGAGGCCTCCGCCGGATTTGATGTCAATTTGATCTTGAATGTCGAACTCTGCCCCTTGTCGACATTCAGCGATGTGGTTGACACGGTGAATGTGTCGTTGTCGATGACGGTGATGGGGATCTGGAGTCTGACGAGGTGGTAATTGCCGTTACCGTTTCGGTCGCGACCATTCGAGTTAATCTCAATAATGCCCATTGAGTCGGCCGTGTGGCGGGTTGTTTCATCCGCGATGACATACATGGTCTTAAACTCATTCCAACTATTCGTTTGGCCCTCTGTGCTGCTGAAAGAGAATGAGGAGGCTTTGAACGAATGGCTGTCATCGTTATCGACGTTGACTGAGTTTGGAGTAATTGTTACACCCATACGCGCAGAGAGAGTGGAGACCGTGGGCTTTACCTTCAGGCGGACCTTGATAGGCAATACAGTTCCCTCGGTAATGACCAAACTGCTGGGGTTGCCTTCAATTTCAAATCCAACGGTAGCGTCGTCGGGATCGCTGATGCTGACGGGGATTGTTACGTCATTCGCGTTAATCCCCCCCGTGGCCCAGAGGGTAATCGTGTCCGTATCGTAATCGGCATCGTCATCTTCGGTGATGGTGACGGTGACCTTTTGATCGTTCGAGTAGTTGTCGGAAGTGAAGGTCAATTCGGTCGGGGAGAAGGTCACATCGGGGTTGGTATTGCGCATGCTGATCGTCACATCGCGATTCGGTTGGGCTTTGAGTCTGACGTTGAATTCTTTCGTGACCACGTCTGACTTGAACTCATCTGCATAGACAGAAATGCTATGGGCGGTGTTGTAGCGGCCGAACCCGATCCGTCCATCCGGCGGTGCGGCTTGGAATATCGAGACGCCGACGCTTCCGGATTTGACGCCGGTTCCGGATGCCGTAACGGTCGCCGAGGTGTCGGTGGGGCTGGCACCGGCGGTGATGGTCACGGTCTGATCGCTGCCCCAGTTGGATGTGGAGAAGGTCATCATGGCCGGGCTGACGCTGAGATCGTTGCTGTCCGACGCCAAGTTGACTGTGGTGCTGGCGCTCGGCTGCTTTGCCAGCTTGACCTTGAACGCCGCAGTCATTCCCTTGATCACATTTAGATTCGGCGGGGTGAGGATCAATGGAATGGGGTCTTTGACCGTCACGGTCAGTGTCTTGGCTGCGAGGCCGGTGCCGGTCAGGGTGATGTTGGCGGTATCGTCGGTGTTGTCGGCATCGGCGGTCGAGGTCACCGTCACGGGCTGGTTGGTGCCCCAGTTGGATGTGGTGAAGTTCAGCATGTTCGGGCTGACGCTGACCTCGGTGTTGCTCGATGCCAGGCTGACTGTCACAGCGGCGGACGGCGCTTTGTTCAGCTTGACCTGGAAAGTCCCGTTGCCGCCCTCGTCCATGCTCAGCGATGTCGGTGTCAGAACAAACCCGGTGTCGTTGTCTATCACTGAGATTTCCTTTGTTTCGGAAGGAGTTGGGAAGTAAAGGCCTGCACCTGCACTTGCAGTGGCTATTAAGGTAACCGTGACGGTTTCGTTGTCGGCATCGTCATCCTCCTTCGAAGTGATTCTGACCGAATTGATGGTGTCCCAATTTGTATCCGTAAATGTCAATTGGGCCGGGGAGACTGACACGGCATCCCGGTTGTCATAGCTAATGCTGACCCTCACCAGCGTGTTCTCCTTGGGGGAGGCGCTGAGCTTGACCGAGAAGCTTTTGGCCTGACCAGCCCCCTCGCGAACAGTCACAGGGCTTGATGCGATCACTAACTTTGTTTTCGGGTTGATTGAAAGCGTGCGCGTGACATTCGGAGCGGCAATGCCTGCCGAGGCCGAAATGGTGATGGTGTCGTCGGCCTGGCGGGCGTTCTGACCGTCAACACCGTCATCGGCCACGGTGACGGTCACTTTCTGTGCGGTGCTCCAGTTGCCGGAGGTGAAGGTCAGGGTGCTCGGAGAGAGGGTGACGTTCGAGTGGTTGTTTTCAAGGTTGACGGTCACGCTGCTGGTCGGGGCGGCCTCGAGGGTGACTGAGAGCTCCCCCGTATTGCCGCCCTCGTTGAGCGTCAGCGACGCCGGGGTGACGTTGATTTGCCCTGATGGAGAGACATTGACGGTGACGCTGCCGGTGACGGAAGCGTATTCGCTGGCGCCCGAGGCGGTCCAGGAAAGGGTGGCCGCGCTGTTTTGCACGGTCGCATCATCGGCGGCAGCGACGGTCACCGTCTTGGGGGTATACCAGTTGCTGGAGGTAAAGGTCAGGGTGGTTTCGTTGGTGGATGGCGAGCTTGCTTCGGTGTCGACCGTCACGCCGGTGTTTGACGTCGGCTGAGCCACCGTCAGCGTCACATTTGCACTCGGCTCTCCCAGCAGCTTCACCGTAAAGGTCTGTGTGCCGTCCTGTGCCACGCTCACGGCGGTCTGGTTGAACTTGATGCCGACGGCCTTGCCCGCAGCATTAATGAATGGAGATCCAGAGATACTCTGATGCGCATTGGGGTAATTGGCCACGCTGGTATCAGTGGGGCATGCCTTGTAGCCGCTATTGCTCTGCATGGCTGCATTGGCGTACTGAAAGCACGTATCTGCAGACTTATAGACAGTGAGGGTATTGTTTGGAGTAACAGTGCTGTTGTAAGTCCTGACTTGAGCAGTTCCGCCTCCGCGGCCTATAACTTTTATGTCTACGGAGCAATTGTTTGTGACAATTTTCCAGGCGCTGTTTATCAGGTTGCCTACTTCAACGCATGTACTCACCGCTGCCGGGGGCGTCTGCGCTGCGGCCATCGGCGCCTGGGCGGCGGTGGCGGCCAGGGCGATGATCACGGCAGCTGCACCGAGCGCCCCGCCGAGTCGGTTCAGCAGCGGGGGCGCTGTGCGCAAATGCCCGGGTGAACCCGACATTTCGGCGCCCGGCGGCGCCGGCGCCCGAGACCGCTCCGGTCGCTCGTGAATAGGGTCAGCGGGAACGCTGCGGCGAGTGATTTCTCCGCTGGTTTGCTGCCGAATTTTGGGGTTACATATCATGCTTCCACCTCCCCTGGGGTCTGGTCGGCTGGTGCTGTTTCAGCCGTCAGGGATTATACGCACGCAGGGCTAAATTTCGGCATTTACGCCGGTTGCCGGCTAGTTTTTTGCCCTAACAAAGTCCCCCCGAATGCCGCCCATATCAGGCCGCCCGGGGACTCCGCCCCGGGGTGTGCACGGCGCTAGAACTGCTTCTCGAGCTCGACGGCCAGGTTTGAGCGCACCTGCCCCAGCGCCGAGGTCTGCCGCTCGCTGAACAGCCTCAGCAGCAGCGTCTCCCTGAAGCTGAAGCGCACCCCGGTGGTCTGCCGGCGGGTCGAGCCGCCGGTGTCGCTGGAGAAGCTGTACTCGGAGTAGGGCGTCAGCAGGCCGCCGAGGGCGTGCAGCCGGTAGCCGAGGTTGGCCGCCAGGCCCCGGCCCCGCTGCCGCTGCTGCAGGCTGAGCCGCTCGGCCTCGTCGAGCAGGAAGGCGTCCTCGCGGTGCAGCAGGTCGCTGCTGCCGGCGGCGCCCCAGGTCGGCCCGAGGGCGAATTCCAGGCCGCCGCCGTCGCTTCGGGGGCTCAGGCTCAGCTGCAGGCCGGCGCCCCAGTCGCTGAGCTCCTCGGCGCTGTGCATCGCCAGCGTGCGCAGGCTGAGGTCGAGGCTGAGGCGCTCCGAGCCGGCGCTCATCTGCAGGCCGGCGGTCAGCTCGAAGCCGGTGCCGGTGACGCCGTCGCCGCTGTCGTGGCGCAGCTGCAGGCCGATGCGGGGCCTCGCCGCCCCGGAGTCGCCGAGGCCGTTGTGGGTCAGCTCGAGGCCGCCCCGCAGCTGCATGTTCTGGACGCTGATGTTCTCGAGCGCCGCCAGCGTGGCCGCCTCGGTCTGCAGGGCGCTGTAGCCGAGGTCGCCCGACCACGACAGCGTGCTGTTGGCGAGCTGTGCCGCGGGCCAGCTGCCGCCGGCGACCATCATGTACATCGACAGCCCGGCGCTGCCCTCCTGCTTGTCGGTCTGGCTGAGGCTGGCCTCGCCGCTGACCAGCCCCAGCATGATGTGGCCGGAGGAGCCGCCGGCGGTCTGGATCTCGATGTAGGGCACCACGACCGACAGGCTGGTCTCGATGCTGGCGCCGAACCGGCCCAGCGTGTAGTCGGCGTCGCTGCTGCTCGATGAGAACGCCACCCCCGACAGGAGTCCGCCCTCGCTGCGCCGGTCAAAGCCGAGCCAGACGTTGCTCTGCGAGCCGTCGAACTGCATGGCGCTGCTGTCGGCGCCGAGCGCCCCGGCGGCGGGATCGTCCGCCTCGCTCATCCCCGAGAACCCGCCGGCGCTGATGCGCCCCCAGAGCGACCAGGCGCCGCCGCCGCCGCCCTCGGAGCCGCCCTCGGACGGGTTGAGGGCGTAGCTGAAGCTGCTCAGCAGCGCCGAGCGGCCGCTCTCTCCGGACGATGCCGGCTCCTGCCAGAGGCGCAGCGGGCGGCCGTCCTG
>MEIF01000048.1 GCA_001750645.1 Gammaproteobacteria bacterium AqS3 | reverse complement strand
CCGCCGAGCCAGTCGGCGCTCTGGCGCTCGGCGCCGAAGCGCTGCTCGGCGAAGCGGCTCTGCGGGGCGGCGCCCTGAAGCCCGGCGCGGCCGGCGAAGCCCGAGGCGATGTCCCGCATCAGCGCGCGATCCAGGCTGACGGGCTGCCCGGCCACGGTTGCGGTGCGCTCGCCCCGCCCGGCGCCAAAGCGCAGCCTGATGGTGTCGCTGGTCGCCGGCAGCAGGGCGTCGGCTATCTCGGACAGGATGATGGTGGCGGCCATGCTCTCCTGCACCGGCGTGGCGCCCTTGTCGTCGTCGCTGACCGTCACCGCCAGCGTGGCGCCGGTGATGTCGTGGCCGGAGAGGGTGATGGCTGCGGTGTCGTCCTCCCGGTCGTCGTCGTGCCCCGCGGTGACGGTGACGGTCTGGGGGGTGCCCCAGCTGCCCTCGGCGCCCGGGGTGAAGGTCAGCGGCGAGGGCACCAGGGTGACATCGGGGTTGTCGGACGTCAGCACCACGGCGCGCCGCTCGCCCGGGTCGATGCTCAGCCGCACGGTGAAGTCGGCCGAGGCGCCCTCCACGAGGGTCAGCTCGGCCGCCGAGAGCACCAGCTCGACGGCGTCGTCGTCGGTGATCGCAACGGCCACCGAGGCGCCCGTGATGCCGTCGCCGCCGAGGGTGATGCCGGCGGACCCGTCGAGGCCGTCGTCGTCGTGCTCCGCGGTGACGGTGACGCTCTGCTCGGTGTCCCAGTTCGAGGCCGTGAACTCCAGCGAGGCCGGGCTGAGGCTGACCGCCGCGGCGCTGTCCGGCGTCAGGGTGACGGTGCGGGGGCTGTCCAGCCGGGCGAACAGCTTGACGGTCAGCTCGGCGGTGGCGCCCTCGACGAGGTCCAGCTCGGTCGCCGACAGCACCAGCCCGACGAAGCCGTCGTCGCTGACCGTCACCGCCAGCGTGGCGTCTGCCAGGTTGTCGCCGGCGAGGCTGACGGTCGCATCGTCGTCGACCGGGTCGGCGTCCCAGGCGGCGCTGAGCGTCACGCTCTGCGGGTCGTCCCAGTTGTCTGCGGTGAAGCTCAGCGACGCCAAACTCAGCGTCACGTCGTTGTTGTCGGAGGCCAGCGCCACCGTCCGGTCGCTGAGCGGCTTGCTGGCGAGCTGGACGGTGAAGGTGGCCGATTTGCCCTCGTCGAGGGTCAGGGTCCCGGGCGACAGGGTCAGGCCGAGTTCGCTGTCGGTGATGGCCACCGGCAGCGAGGCCGAGATGACCCCGTCGCCGGCGAGGCTGATGTTTGCCATCTCGTCGAGCCCGTCCGCATCGGCGGCGACGCTGAGCGTCACCTCGTGCGGGGTCTCCCAGTTGTCGACCGAGAAGTCCACCGACGCCGGGCTGAGGGTGACATCGGCGTTGTCCGAGGTCAGGTTGACGGTCTTGTCGCCGTTGGGCAGCGAGGCCAGATGCACCGTGAAGCTGCCCGAGCCGCCCTCGACGATGCTCAGCCCGGTCTCGGACAGGGTCAGCTCGGGGTCGTCGTCGTCGGTGACGCTGACCGCCACGCTCTGGGTGACGCCCTCGTAGTCGCCGCCCGAGGCCGACAGGCTGACCGCGGCGCGCTCATTGCCGGTGTTGTCGTCGTGGCCGGCGGTCACCTTGACGCTCTGGGCGGCGCTCCAGTCGGTCGACGAAAAGCTCAGAGCGCTTGCACTCAGCGTCACGCCGGCCTCGCCGGTCACGGCCAGCGCCACCTGCACGTCTCCGCTCGGCTGCGTGCCCAGCTGCACCGTGAAGGAGGCCTCGCCGCCCTCCTTGATGTCCAGGGTCTCGGCGTCGAGCGCCAGCCTCGGGGAGTCCCTGTCGGTGACCGTCACCGCCAGCCTTTTCGAGACGTTCAGGTAGCCGCCGCCCGAGGCGCTCAGGACAATGCTCTCGCTGTCATTGGCGGAGTCGCTGTCCTCGCCGGCGTGAACCATGACGGTCTGCCCGGTGTTCCAGTCGCTGACCGAGAACTCCAGCGAGATGGCGCTCAGCGTCAGGTCGCCCGGCTCGCTCAGCTTGATCCTGACCGGCCCGACCGGCTGCACCATCAGCTCGACCGAGAAGCTCTTGCTGCCGCCCTCGTCGAGGCGCAGCGACTGCTCTGACAGCATCAGCGCCGGGTTGTCGTCGTCCTCGACGGTGATGGATATGCTGTTGGTGATGCTGTCATAGCCGCCGCCCGAGGCGTTGAGGTTGAAGCTCTCGACGTCGTTGACGGCGTCGTCGTCCTGTGCGGCGCTGGCCGTGACGGTCTGTGCGGTGTTCCAGTCGGAGACCGTGAACGTCAGCGAGGTCTTGTCGAGGGTGATGTCCGAGCTGCGCACCTGGCTCAGCGCCACGGTGACGTCCCCGATCGGCTGGCTCGCCAGCTCCACATCGAAGCTGGCCGTCTCACCCTCCTTGACGCCCAGCCGCCGGTTTTCGGCCGACAGCGTCAGCCCGGCGGGGTCGTTGTCGGTGGCGTAGATGGTCACCGAGCCCGCGTGGATGTAGTCCCTGTCGTCGCCGGGGGGCAGCGCCAGCGTGATGGTGGCCTCATCATCCTGGGAGTCGAGGTCCTCGGCGATGCTGACCGTCACGGTCTGGGCGATGTCCCAGCGGGTCGCATCAAGATTGTTGAAGGTGAGGGTGGTCTGGGCGCCGGCGGTGTCGGGGTCGGTGTCGATCTGGACATCGGCGTTGTCCGAGGTCACATTGAGGGTCACCTCCTCGGTCGGCTGCAGCGACAGCGCCGCTGTGAAGGTGTCGCTGCCGCCCTCCTCCATGTCCAGCAGCGCGGTCTTGGACAGCACCAGGCGCAGGGCGCTGTCATCGGCGACCTCGACCGCCACGCCGGCGGTGATGCCGTCGTAGTCGCCGCCCGAGGCCGACAGGGCGATGCTGGCGCTGTCGTCAGCCGCATCGCCGTCCTGGGCGGTGAGCACCGTGACGGTCTGCGTCGTCTCCCAGTTGGCGGCCGTGAAGCTCAGCGAGGTTGTGTCGACCCTCACGTCGGTGTTCTCCGGCTGGGTCAGCGTCACCGTGACGGCCTCGGTCGGCTCGGTCGCCAGCTTGACCGTGAACCTGCCGTTCTCGCCCTCGTCCAGCTTCAGCGACGACTCCGACAGCACCAGCTTCTGGGTCTGCGGGTCGGCCACCGTCACCGTGACCGAGGCGGTCTTGAAGGCGAAGCCGGAGAGCGTCAGGGTCGCGGTTTCGTCGGCGCCGTCCTCGTCCTCGGCGGCCGAGACGACGATGTAGCCGGTGTAATCGGTCTGACGACTCCGCCCCGGCGCCACCAGCGGGCCGTTTGCGTTCTGATTGCTCGGATCCAGCTTGACTGAGGCGGTGACGCCCGGGTTGTCGGAGGCTATCCGAATCCGCCGGGTCAGCAGCACACCGGAATCCAGCTTGACGCTGAACTCCTTCGAGCCGCCCTCATCGAGGCTCAGCGTGGTGTCGGAGAGCACCAGCTGCGCATCATTGTCATGGAGCAGCAGGTTGTCGGGCAGATTTCCCGGCAGTTCGCTCCAATTGGCGTCATAGGGAACGCTTATCGGGCCGGTATCGGTCTTGTAGGGGGTCAGGCCGGGGCCGATCGTGACCTGAAGCGGGATGATGTGGTCCCGGTTGAAGCTGCCGGCGTGGAACGTGACGTCCTGCCAGGCGCTCCAGTTGGCGGGGGTGAAGGTGAGGTCGAGCTTCTCCGCCTTTGCACCGCCTGCGGTTGAGATCTTGAGGTCGGGGGTCTCGCCCGCCTGGGGCTTGACCGACACCGAGATGGTTCTGTCGCCGACCGGCGCCGACTTCAGCTTGTAGCGGATTCTGCATCCCGATGAGCTCTCGGGAACAAAGCCGGCAACGCCCCCCAGCCCGATGACTGAATTTGCGGCCTTCGAGCAGGTCCACCGGGACTGCTGGATCAGCTTGACGGGCTTGCTGTAGGTCATGGTGACCGAGGTGTCGGAGAGCGTCCTCAGCCAGTTTTTCACGGGGTGGAGGTCGCCGTTCCTGCCGCTGGTGTCGGCGACGGCGCTGACGGTGATGGTCACGGTGTCGCCCTCCTCGAATGCGGTCGGATCGGTGTTGACGGTGACCTTCCTGGCGACGTCATAGATCGAGCCGATATCCCGGTCCCAGGGCAGCCCGTCTTTGTCGCGCTGCCAGGTTGTGGTGACCTGATTCTCGCTGAAGGTCACGCCGGGATGGCTCGATGTCAGGGTGAAGGTGGTGTGCTGAATTGGCGTGGTGCCGTCATGCTTCAGATTCACCAGGTTGCCCTGGGCGTCGCCCAGGCCGACATAGATGTAGGTGCCGCACTCGCTGCTGCCGCACAGCCGGGATTCAAAGCGGCCGCTCCACTGGGTGTGGTCGTAGAGCTGCAGCACCGGCTCCAGATCGTCGTCGTGGATGAAGAGGCTGTAGCCGAAGTAGCTGGAGGCGCCCTGGTAGCCCTGGTAGACCAGGCCGGCGCCGAGGGCGTGCCGGATGATGGTTTTATCCATTTCCACATCGCTGTCCTCGACGGCGCTGACGGTCACGGTCTGGGCGGTGCTCCAGTTGGCCGGCGTGAAGGTGAGCGTGACGCTGCTGCCCGGCGTCCCGCCCGCCGCGGCGATGCGAACCTTGTCATTGTCCGCCGTCAGCGTCACCGTCCTGTCCGTGCTCGGCCTGGACTCCAGCACGTAGCTCGCGGTCTGCGTGGTGCCCTCGAGTATGGTGTTGGTGTAGATGAATGTCGGCTTGAAATTGATTTTTTCGAGCACGGTGAGGCTGATCGAGCTGGAGACCGCACCGCTGCCGGATAGGGCGATCCGGGTGGCCTCGTCGAGCCGGTCGAGGTCGGTCGACGCCGTGGCGGTCACGGTCTGGGCGGCGCTCCAGTTCGACGGGGTGAAGTCCAGCGAGCTCGGGCTGAGGGTGACGTCGGGGTTGTCCGAGGCCAGGTCGATGGTGATGCTGACGCTCGGCGCCGAGGCCAGCCTGACCTTGAGGGTCTCGCTGCCGCCCTCGACCAGCGCCCCCGAGTCCGAGGTGACGACGAGCTCCGGGGCGCCGGCGTCCGCCACCGACACCGTCACCGATGCGGCGGTGATGTCGGTGCCGCTGAGGCTGATGCTGGCGCCGGCGGCATTGCCCTGGGCGCTGCCGACGGTGACGCTCCGCGGGACGCTCCAGTTGGCGGATGTGAAGGTCAGCGAGGTCTGGGCGCCGGGGGTGTCCGCATCGGCGTCAACCGTGATCTCGGAGTTGTCGGACGCCAGGCTGACGGTGCGCGATTCCCCAGGCTCCGGCTGATCCGCCAGCCTGACCGTGAAGCTCCCGCTGCCGCCCTCCTTCACGCTCAGCGCTGTCTGGCTCAGCGCCAGCCCGATCTCGCTGTCGCGCAGCAGCACCTTCAGCCTGTCGCTGACATCGAACCTGTGGGAGACGCCGGTCTCAAGGGTGACGCTGACGTGCTTTTCAAGGTCGGCTGAGTCCCGGCAGGAGCCGCCGCAGCTGACGGTGACGGTCTGGGGCGTGTCCCAGTTGTCGTGGGTGAAGGTCAGGGCGAGCTTCTGCCCCGGGGGCACATCGTCGGCGGCGAGCCGGATCGAGGCGTCGCTGGTCTGCAGCACGATGGTCTTGTCTCTGGCCGGCTCCGACTCCAGCACGTAGCTGAAGGCGGCGGTCGGCTCGTCGTCATCGACATAGAGGGTGAGGGCGTTGGCGCTGCGGGAGGCCACGACCGGTGCGATCACCCGCACGGCTGCCGTGGTGTCCTCGAAGTCGTCGCCGGTGAAGCTGATCACCGCCGCATCATCCTGGCCCCTCGTGGGGCGGTGCGCGCGGTCCTCAGGGGTGGTGATGGTCACCTCCACACCGGCGCTCCAGTTGGTGCTGTCGAAGGTCAGCGAGGTCGGGCTGAGTGTGACCCTGGGGTTGTCCGAGCTCAGGGCGACCGTGCTGCTGCCGCCGCCCTGGGGCCGGCTCTTCAGGCTGACCCTGAAGGTCTTCTCGACGCCCTTGACCACGACCAGCGGTGCGTCCGAGATCACCAGGCTGCTGTCGTTGTCGCGCAGCACCACCATCAGGTTCTCGGTCACGTCATTCCTGTGGGAGACGCCGCGGCCGAGCGTGAAGAGCACGGCCTTGTAGCTGTCGGCCTCGTGCTTGGAGTTGTCGGGGTAGCTGACGGTGACGGTCTGGGGAATGTCCCAGTTGTCGCGGGTGAAGATGAGGGTGCCGCCCCAGTCGTCGACGCCCAGCACCAACCCGCCGGTGGCGAAGCGCAGCGGGTCGTCGCTGAGGCTCGACACCACCTGGATGGTTTTGCGGCTGCCCGGCCGCGACGCCAGCACGTAGCTGAAGCTGGCGGTCGAGGTGCCCTCCTCGACGGTGAGGGAGTTGACGCTGCGGTAGGCCTTGACCGGCTCGATCAGGGTCACGCCCAGCGAACGGTCGCTGAAGCCGTCGCCGGTGAAGTGGATCCTCGCAAACGTATCGGCGCTGCCGTCGTCCCCGGTCGTGGTGACGGTGACGGTCTGGGCGGTGTCCCAGTTTTCGCTGTCGAAGCTCAGCGAGGTCGGCGAGAGCGTGACCTGGGGGCTGCTGGATTTCAGGGAGATCGTCTTGCTGCCGCTCGCCAGCGGCTCCTTCAGGCTGACCCTGAAGGTCTTCGAGGCGCCCTTGATCACGGTCAGCGCCCACCGCTCCGAGATGACCAGGCTGCGGTCGTTGTCGATGACATTCACCTGCAGCTTGAGGCCGGCGGCGCCGCCGCTCTGGTGCAGGCTGCCGTCGAGGCGGGTGGTGATGGCGTGGCTGGCATCGGCGCTGTCGGCGTCCTCGGCGACGCTGATGGCGACGCTCTGCGGGGTGTCCCAGTTGTCGGGGGTGAAGGTCAGGGTGAGGCTGCGGCTCGGCGTCGCCTTTCCGGTGGCGATCTTGATGGCGGCGTGGTCGGTGCTGAGGCTGATGGTCCGGTCGGCCAGCGGCTTCGAGCCGAGCACGTAGGTGAAGCCGGCGCTCGTGCTGCCCTCCTTGACGGTGATGGCGTCCGTGCTGCGCACGGCCTCGATGGAGTCGAGCACGGTCAGGTATCTCGAGGTGGCGTTGATGTCGTCGCCGTCGAGGTGCACCCTGACGATTTCATCGCTCGCATCGGCGTCCGCGGTCGTGCTGATGGTCACGGTCTGGTCGTCGTCCCAGTTGTCGCCGTCGAAGTTCAGCGAGCTCGGGCTGAGCGTGAGGTCGGCGTTGTTGGATGTCAGGCTGACCGTCTTGGAGTCGCCCGCCGCCGGCGCCCCGCCCAGATGAACCCTGAAGGTTGTCCCGGCGCCCTCGCTCACTGCCTGTGCCACCTCCGAGACAATCAGGGAGCGGTCGGAGTCGTTGTCCCGCAGCAGCACCCTCAGCCTGTAGCCCACGCCCTGCCTGTGGGACAGGCCGTCGCCGAAGGAGGTCAGGACGTATTCATTGCGGTCGGTGCTGTCGCTGTCCTCGGCGGCGAGGGCGGTGACGGTCTGCGGGACGTACCAGTTGTCGGGGGTGAAGGTCAGGGTGAGGTTGCGGCTGAAGGCCCCGCCGCCGGCGGCGAGCTTGAGGTCGTCGTGGGTGGTCCTGAGCTGGATCGCCTTGTCCCCGTCCGGCTTCGCGGTCAGCACATAGTGGAACGTGGCGGTCGAGGTGCCCTCATCGGCAATCATGAAGTTCCTGTTGCGATACGCCCGGATCGAGCCCGGCTCGACCACGTTCACGGTCGCCAGGCCGGGGATCAGGTTCTCCGAGAGCGCCTTGCGAGGCCAGGCGCGGGGGGTGCGCAGCAGCGACAGCGATATGCCGCGCTCGGCGGTGTCGGTGTGGATCCTCGCGGCGAGGGCTTCGCCGTCGCTGTCTGTGACCGTGCGGACCGTGACGTCCTGGGCGGTGTCCCAGTTGTCGCCGGTGAAGGTCAGCGAACTCGGGCTGATGGTGACGCCGGGGGTGCCCGACCGCAGGGTCAGGGTCACGCTCGACTTCAGGGTGAAGATCAGGCCATCGCTGTTGATGTCCAGCAGGGGCGCCGCCATCCTGACCTTCAGGGCTCCGCTTTCGCCCTCCACCACCACCAGCGGGGCATTCGGGAATGCCGCCTGCACCTCGTCGTCCACGGCGAAGAGCTTCTCGCTCGTGCTGGCGCTGGAGATGGGGCCCAGGACGCCGATGCCGAGGGTGAAATCCACATCGGCGACCTCGTCGCCCGCATCGGCGTCCTGGGCAAAGACCTTGCTGACGGTCTGCGGGGTGTTCCAGTTCCTCGACGTGAAGGTCAGCGTGTCCTGATTGCCCGGGGTGTCGGGGTCGGTGTCGATCGTCAGCTTGGAGTGCGCGCTCGACAGCCGCACGGTGCGGTCGAAAGTCGGCTTTTTCCTCAGGCTGTAGCCGAAGGTCTGCGGGCGCCCCTCGACCAGGGGATAGGCGAATGCGGCAAGGGAGGAGGTCGGATAGGCGGTGTTCCTGAAGACCAGTTTGATGCTGTCGAGCACCTCCACGACGGTCGAGGCGGAGACGATGTCGCTGCCGGAGAGGGTGATCGTCACGGTCTCATCGGCCAGGTTGCGGCCGGAGGGGCTGACCGCCACGCTCTGCACCTTGTGCCAGTTGGCGGGGGTGAAGGTCAGCGTCTCCCGGGACAGGCTGACATTGGCGTGGCTGGACGCCAGGCTGACGGTGCGGTTGCCGTCCGGCTGCGCCGCCAGCCTGACCGTGAATGTGTCGAAGTTGCGGTTCTGGCCGTAGCTCTGCCAGGTCAGCGGCTCGTCGATCGAGCTCACCACCAGCTTCGAGAGGCTGCCGCCGACCACCGTCACCGCCATCGAGGCGTCCACGACGCCGGCGCCGGAGAGGCTGATGTTGGCGCTGCCGGCGCTCGCCCCGGCGCGCAGGGCGATGTTTTTGAAGTCCTGCCAGTTGTCGGCGCTCAGGGTCAGCGTGCTCTGGTTGCCGGCCGTTTCGGGGTCGGTGTCGACTGCGACATGGGGGCTGTCCGAGGTCACGGTGACGACGGTCTCATCAACGGTGAGCGCCTGCCGCGGCCGGATCCCGAAGCTGAGGTGGCCGCCCGCCGCCATGCTCAGCGACGAGTAGGGCAGGAACAGCGGCACCGGCGAGCTGTCGCGCACCGCCACCTTCAGCGAGGCGCCGTTGACGCCGGTGCCGCTCAGGCTGATGTTCGCGGACTCGTCGGCCAGGTCGCTGTCCGAGGCCGCGGTGACCGTGACGCTCTGCGGGGTCTGCCAGTTGCTCTCGTCGAAATCCAGCGAGGTCGGGCTGAGCGTCAGGTCGGAGCTGTCGGACGCCAGGGCGACGGTGCGGGCGCCGCCGGGTGACCAGGTCGGCCTGACCGTGAAGCTGGCGCTGCCGCCCTCGTCGACCTCCAGCGATGACTTCGAGAGCGTCAGCCAGGTGATGCCGTCGGGCACCGTCACCCGCAGCGACGGGGATTCGATGTTGCTGCCCCGGCCGAGGCCGGAGAAGCTCAGGAGCCTGCTGGTGGATTCGTCGTCGTTGTCCGGGACGGCGGTGACCGTCACGGTCTGGGGGGTGTCCCAGTCGCCGTTTTCTCCGGCTGTGAACCATATCCCGCACTGGTCGCCCGATTGGTCGGGGTTGGTGTCGATCTTGATGCGGGAGTGACCGGAACGCACGCAGATGGCGACGCTGCCCTTGCTCTGCGAGGTCGCCGGCTTCACCGTGAAGGTTCCCGACTCGCCCTCGTTGACGACCAGCAACGAGGTCGACAGGGTCAGCGAGAGCTTGTCCGTCTCATCGACCCGCACGCGGCCGACGCCCGGCGACATGTTTTCGATGCCGACGCCGGTGATGCTGAAGTACTCATAGGTGGTGTAGGTTCCGACCAGGCCGTCCTGGGACGCGCTGACGGTCACGCTCTGCGGGACGCCCCAGTTGCCGCCGTCTCTGCCGGTGAAGGTCAGCGTGCTCTGGTTGCCCGGCGTGTCCGGGTCGGTGTCGAATGTGACGCCGGGCTGGTCGCCGTGGGAGGTGATGGTGATGGTGCGATCCCCCTTGTTGGGCGGCTGCTCGGCCAGCTGGATGCTGAAGGTCTTCGAGCCGCCCTCATCGACCGACAAGTAAAGCCGGTTTTCGTACATCGCCGGCAGCGTGACCAGCCCGATGTCGTCGTCGATCACCTGCACCGTCACGTCGTCGGTCACGCCCGCCTTGTGCACCAGGCCGGCGTCCAGGACGGGGGTGAGGAAGAGGATATTGTCGCTCGAGTTGTCGTCGTGGGGGATGCTGATCTTGACGGTCTGCGGGGTGCTCCAGTTGTCGGGGGTGAAGGTCAGGGTGAGGTCCTGGCTGGGCTCATCATCGCCGACGGCGAAGCTCATCTCGCTGCCGCCCTTCAGGGTGATGGTGCGGTTGACGGTGGGCTTGGACTCCAGCACGTAGCTGAAGGTCGGCGTCAGGTCGCCCTCGTGCGCCGTGACCGTGTCGCTGTCCCGGCGCGCCACCACGGGTTCCACGCCATTGACGGTGATGGTGGCGGGGACGGCAGAATATCTGAAATCTCGGGCCCAATCAGGACGGGTGACGTTGATTTTTGCGGTGACATCGCCCGCCCCGGCGGCCGCGGGCAGGGTGACGGTGAGCGTTTGGGTTTCATACCAGGGTCTTGGGCCAGGGTTACGAATTCCCACTGCGAATTCCATCGTGGTCGGGCTGATGGTGAAATCGGGGTTGTCCGATGCCAGAGCGAATGCCCGCAAGGTGCTGACCGGGCGGCCGTTCATCTTGACCGGGATCGTGATCTGGCTGCCCTTGAGCGCATTGATATTCCAGTTCGGGACGTCTATCGAGAGCTCGTCGTCGACCACGATGACAGCCTGGGAATTCCTGGAGAGGGTGGGGTCGTCGCGCGTGGCGTAGACCCAATATCTTTCATCGTCGGCGTCGCTGTCCTGCAGGGCGCTGACCGTGACGGTCTGGGGGGTGTTCCAGTTGGCGGAGGTGAAGGTGAGATCGATGCTCTTGCTGGCCGCCCCGGCGCCGGCGGCGAGCCTGAGCTCGTCAGACGGGGACACCCGACCCCTGTTTTCGTCTTCGATGTTAGCCTCTGATGTCCTCAGCCGCACTGTCCTGTCGGCGATCGGCTTCGACCCCAGCGTGTAGCTGATGGTGAACGACCCGCCCTCGCTCATCAGCACGTCGTGCCAGCTGTATTCCATCCCCTCCATGACGGTGCTGTTCACCAGGATCTTCTCCCTGAGCTTGAGCGAGGTCACGGCGGATTCCAGGCCGGCGCCGGACACGCTGATCCTCGGCGAGTCGTCGTCCCTGAGGGCGGCGTGCGCCGGCGCCGAGACGGTGACGGTCTGGGGGGTGTCCCAGTTGCCGTCGATGCCGGGGGTGAAGCTCAGCGAGGCGGGGCTGAGACTGAGGAAGGAGCTGCTCGAGGCCAGCCTGGCGGTGCGGGCCTGCCCGGGATCCTCGGACAGCTTGACCGTGAAGCTCGCCGAGGCGCCCTCGGCCAGGGTCGAGATGCCTGAGGTCAGCAGCAGCTTCGGCGTGGTGTCGTCGACCTCGGTCACGGTCACCGCCAGCGAGGCGCCCGTGATTTTCGCACCGCTGAGGCTGATGTTGGCGCTGCCGGCGCCCGAGCCGGCGGAGAGGTTGACGGCCTGGGCGATGTCCCAGTTGTCGGCGGTGAAACTCAGCGAGGTCTGGTCGCCGGTCGTGTCGGGGTCGGTGTCGATGCTGACGTGGGCGTCGTCCGAGGCCAGATTGATGGTGCGGGCGCTGCTGGGCTGGGACGCCAGCTGCACCGTGAAAAACTCCGTGCTGTCCTCGTTCAGCAGCAGCGTGGCGTCCGACAGGGTCAGCGAGGTCGGCTCGTCGTCCTCGACCTTCACCGACAGCGAGGTGGCCTCGATGGAGTCAAATTTGTCGAGGACCCTCGGCCCGCTGAAGCTGATGGTCACGGTCTCCCCGATGTTGTTGGCGTCCTGGGCGGCCCTGACCGTCACGGTCTTGGGGGTGTCCCAGTCGCCCTCGTCGTCGCCGTCGTCGCCGCTGAAGGTCAGCGAGGTCTGATTGCCGGCCGTGTCGGGGTCGGTGTCGATGCTGATGTCGGCGCTGCCCGACGTCAGGTTGACCGTTCGGGTGCGGCTGATCTCCGACGCCAGCCTGACCGTGAAGGTCGCCGAGCCGCCCTCGTCGACGTTGACCACGTTCTTTGACAGGGTCAGCTTGACGGGGGTGGTGTCGAACACCGTCACCGCCAGCGTCGCGGTCTTGAGGCCTGCTGCGCTGAATGTGATGGTGCCGGTGTCGTCGAGAGTGTCGTCGGGGTCATCCCAGCTATTGACATCGCTTCCCCAAACCCGACAAAGCCTGGGTGTGTCCCAGGGGAAGAACTTGTAAAAGCGATGGGTGGAGGGGGCAAAGTTAAAGCTGAGATCGCAGGAGCCGAAGCTGACCTTGTTGGAGCTTCTGGATTGTTGGATTCTCACTTGGTCGGGCGGCTCTGACTCGAGGACGACCGAGACCTCCTCCCCGTGCTCAGAGCTGTTCTCGTATGCGGACACCGACGACTTCGACAGCAGAATCCGGAAGGGGTCGTCATCGGTGACATACACCCGCACCGATGCGGTCTTGACATCGTCGCCGGACAGACTGATGTTGGCCCTGTCCTGGGCGCCGTCGGCGTCCTTGGCGGCTCTGACGGTGACGGCCTGGGCGGTGTCCCAGTCGCCGTCGTCGGCGCCGTTGAAGGTCAGCGTGACCTGGTCGCCCTTCATGCCGGTGTCGGTTTCAAGGGTGACGTCGGCGTTGTCCGATGTCAGGGTGACGGTCTTGCTGCCCTTGCCCAGCGGCTGCCGCTTCAGCTTGACGGTGAAGCCGGTGTTGCCGTTCTCGACCACGGACAGGGAGGTGTTCGACAGCACCAGGCTGACGTCCTTGTCGTAGAGATTCACCGTCAGGTTGTCGGTCACGCCGCTCCTGTGCACCACGCCGGGGCCGAGGGTGACGGCGACGGAGGCCTCGACGTCAGCCATGTCGTCGTCCTCCCGGGCGACGAGGCTGACGCTCTGGGCGGTGTTCCAGTTGTCGGGGGTGAAGGTCAGGGTGAGCTCATCGCTCGGCAGCCCGGCGCCGGTGGAGAGCTTCAGATCGGCCCAGCGGCTGACGTCGAGCTTGATCGTCCTGTTGTTGGACGGCTTCGAATCCAGCTTATATGTGAAGGTCGAGGTCGAGGTGCCCTCGCCGACAATCATGGAATTCCGGCTGCGGTAGGCCTCGATCGCCTCGAGCACCGTGACGCGGACCGAGGCGGATCTGACCTCATCGCCGCTGAGGCTGATGGTCGCGGTCTCATCGAGGCTGTCGGCGTCCGTGGCGGCGATGACCTGGATGTTCATGCCGACGCGCCAGTCGTCGGGCTCGATGGATACCGGGCCGGTCGGGGAGAGCCTGATATCGGGGTTGTCCGAGCTCATCGTGACGCTCCTGGTCGCGGCGGGCCTGGCGCCCAGGCTGAGCAGGAACCCCCTGATCTGGCCCTCGGTGACGGTCACCTCCCTGGGCGACAGAATCAGCGAGCGGGCGGTGTCCTTGTCGCGTATCAGCACGCTCAGCCTGCCGGTCACGCCGCTCTTGTGGATGACGCCGGCGCCCGGGGTGGCGTCGATGTGGGCATTGATGTCGTCGGTGTCGGTGTCGCTGGCGGCGCTGAGGGTGACGGTCTGGGCGATGTTCCAGCTGGCCGGGGTGAAGGTCAGGGTGAGGTTGCGGCTCGGCGTCCCGCCGGCGGTCGCCATCGTCAGGTCGGCGTGCGAGGACGCCAGCTGGATCGTCCGGTTGGCCGGCGGCCTCGACTCCAGCACGTAGGTGAAGGAGGACGACGAGGTGTTCTCGTCGATGGTCAGGGAGTTGGCGCTGCGCGCGGCCGCCGTGACCTCGTTGACGGTCACGGTCGCCGAGTCTGCCGTGATGCCGCCCCCGGTCAGGCTGATGCTGTGGGTGTCGCTGGTCGTGTTGCTGTCCACGGCCGCCGTGACCTCCACCTCCTGGTCGGTGTTCCAGTTGGCTGTGGTGAAGTTCAGCGAGGTCGGGCTGACGGTGAGATCTCTGCTGCTCCACTTCAGCTGCACCGTCCGGCTGCCCGGCGGCCTGGACGCCAGCCTGACCTTGAACTTCCCGGCGGCGCTCTCAAACAGGGTCAGCGGCTCGTCGGTCACGGTCAGCCCGATCGGCTCGGCCAGCGTCACGCTCAGCGAGCTGTCGGCCTGGATGCCGTAGCCGCCCAGGTCGATGCTCGCGGTGTCGTCGTTGGCGTCGGCGTCGACCGTCGAGCTGACCCGGACGGTCTGGGCGGCGCTCCAGTTGTCGACGGTGAAGTCGAGCGGGGTCTCGTTGAAGCTGATCCGGTCGCTGTCGGAGGACGGGCTGACCTGCCGGGCATATCGGGGTGCATTGGCCAGCCTGATCTCGAAGCTCCCGGCGCTGCCCTCGGTCAGCGCCAGCGGCGAGGGCGTCAGGGTCAGGGGGATGCCGTCGTAGATCGAGGCGGTCGCCTGTCTGCTCGTGAGGCCGACGCCGGTGAGGTTGACGGGCGTGCTCTCATCGCTGGTGTCCGAGTCTGTGACCGCGGTGAGCGTCACGGTCTGGGGGGTGTTCCAGTCGCCGCCGTCGCCGCCGGTGAAGGTCAGCGAGGTCGGGCTGACGGGGCTGCGACGCCAGCCGCACCGTCAGCGTCTCCGAGCCGCCCTCCTGGATGTTCAGCGCCGACTTGGACACGGACATTCTGATGACCTCCTTCACCTCGACATCCAGCGAGCTGATCGTGTTGACGCCCCGCTTGATGTTGAGCGTCCAGCTCTCATCGTCGGAATCGCCGTCGGAGGGCGCCCGCACCGTCACGGTCTGATCGCTGTCCCAGTTGGTGGTGGTGAAGCTCAGCGTCGCCGGGCTGATCGTGAGCCCGGACGGGCTGGACTCCAGGCTGAAGGACTCGGCCTGGTTGGGCCGCCCTCCCAGCCTGACGGTGAAGCTGGTCGACGTCCCCTCGTTCACCTCCAGCGACTGCTTCGACAGGATCAGCGGAATCTGCTCCCGCACCGTGACCGCGACCTCGGTGGTCTTGACCTTGGTGCCTTCGAGCGTGATGGTGGCCGTGTCGCGCACCCAGTCGGTATCCTGCCGGGTGGAGACCCCGATGCTCCGGGCGGTGTTCCAGTTGCCGCTGTCGAAGCTGATGCTGTTCGGGAAGACGCCGACGTCGTCGTTGCTCGAGCTCAGGCTGACGGCGATGTTGCCGGTCGGCTGTGCCGTCAGCTTGACGTCGAACGATGCCGAGCCGCCCTCGACGAGGCTCATCGAGGCCGGATCCACCGACAGTTCGTATGGGTCCCTGACGGTCACCGCCAGCGTGTTGCTGACGATGCGGGCACCGGAGAGGCTGATGGTCGCACTGCCGTCGTTGTGGTCGTCGTCTGTGGCGGCGCGCACCTTGACGGTCTGCGGGGTGTTCCAGTTGACGGTGGTGAAGGTCAGCGCGCTCTGGTCGCCGCTTTCGTCGGGGTCGGTGTCGAGCGTGACCGCGGCGGCGCTGGATGTCAGATTGACCGTCCGGTCGCTGTCCGGCTCGAGGGCCAGCCTGACGGTGAAGCTGCCCTCTTCGCCCTCGTCCACGCTCAGCGATGCCGGGCTCAGGGTCAGCCCGATGGGCTCGAGCACCGTGACGTTCACCGACTTGTTGATGAGGCCCCAGCCGGACAGCGAGATCGTCGCACTGTCGTGGTCGCTGTCGGAATCCGCCGCTGCGGTGAGCGTCACGGTTTGCGGGACGTTGTAGCGGGCCTGTCTGTTGAACAGCATCTTGCCGCGGTTGATGCCCGAGTCGATCGGGGTGGTGATCGTGACATCCGGGTTGCTTGATGCAAAGCTGACGGTGCGGGAGCCGTGCAGGTTGACGATTTTGGGCTCCGATGCCAGCCTGACCGTGAACGTCTTCGTCGTGCCCTCGGCCATGCGCAGCGAGGTCGGGTTCGGGGTCAGGGCTATGGCCTTTCTGACATCCACTGAGAGGCTGCCGGGGTTGCTGATGTCGTCGCCGCCGAATGTGATCTGGCAGCGCTCTGAGTCCGAACTGCCCTTGTTCTTTGCGGTGAGGGTGACGTTCTGGTAGGCATTCCAGTTGCTCGAGTTGAAGGTCAGCGAGGTCGTGCTGACCGAGGTGCTGCAATTCTGCTTGCTCTCGCCGGCGATCGTGACCGTGGCATCGCCGGCCGGGACGCCCTTGAGCCTGACTCCAAAGCTGGCGGGCTGGTCGTGCGTCACCCTAAAATTGCCTGATTGGCCCAGTGTGATGTTGTGCTCGTATTCGGGGGGCGGATTGGTCAGCGTGACGGTGACCGTCCTGTTGTGAATGTTGTACGCCTCCACCTTGATCGCTGCCGTGCTGGCGGTCGCATTTGCGGCCACTGTGACGGTTACGGTTTGGTATACGTGCCAGTTGTCGGTTTTGAATGTCATCTGGGGCGGGGAGACGGTGACGCCGGTGGTCTCTGATTTCGGGCTGATGTATACGTCGAATTGAGGTTGTTCAGTCAGCTTGACCTTAAACGTCCCCGTCTTGCCCTTTTCGACGCTCAGCGTCTCGGGTGACACCTCCACCGTGTAGGTCTGCGCCTGTATTTTTGGGGACTGCCAGGCGACGGCGATGAGGGCGGCGAGCGCCAGGGCGGCGGCGATCCGGACGGTGCGGGGGGTCTTTTGCCGGGGGTGTTCGGCAATGCCGCGGCGGGGGGAATTTCCGCTGTTTTCTCGCTGTCTGATGAGCTCCCCCTTCACACTTGTTCACCCCTTGTTGAGAGACCGGCTGACCCTGTTTCAGCCGGGCGGGATTATAAGTTGGGCAGGCCGAAAATTTCTCTGAATGGAGGCCGACTACACGCCCGATTTTGTCTGGTGCGGATGCCGAATCCGGGCTGGCCCGGGCGGGGCGGTCAGTCGGGCTGTCCGGGCTGGGCGGTCAGTCGGGCTGCGGGGCGCTTTTGGCCGGCGGCACTTGACCCGCAGGTGCTTGATTGGCTTCATCATCCTGGCCTGCCGCTGCCTGCTCAGCTGCTGCTGCCGCTGCTGCCGCCGCTGCCTGTTCAGCCGCTGCTGCCGCTGCCGCTGCCGCTGCCGCAGCTGCCGCTGCTGCCTGTTCAGCTTCTGCTGCTGCTGTCTGCCCGGCTCCTGCTGCCGGCAGCTGCGGTACTCCACTCCTGTTCAAGAGCAGGGAGTACAGAACGTCAAACCGAGTCCCCAGATTGTCAAGCCGCCTCTCCACACCGTCCTGCCGTCTATTCAGCTCTTCCTGGCCCTTCTTGAGCCCGGCTATGTCTACTCTGATGTCGGCGAATTGACCGCTCATCGCCAACGTGATGCCGACTGCCGACCCCACGATGGTCAGTATGACGGCTATCGTTGAAAGAACAATATGCCAGTTGATATCGAACTTCATAACTGGCCTTTCGGCCTGTCGATCCGGAGGGATTTTACGCGATGGCTGAGGGTCGTCGTCGTGCGAGGGCTCAGTGCCGTTGTGCGAGGGCGAGTCGGCTTCGCCGGCCGGCGAAGATTCGTGAGAAGGCTTGCGTCTGGAGTTCATGGAATCGCGATGTTCGGTGGGCTGGGATGGCGTATTCTCGGACAAGACCCTCCCGGGACCTGAGACTTGGATCACACTCAAAAGTCGATGCTCGGGAAACCTCCGGATGACCCGCATCAAAGGGGAACAGGCCAGTCGGGGCCTGCCCTGTAGCCCATCCCGGCGGCCCTGCCCGCCCAGGAAACACCGGCCCTGCCCGCCTGGGAAACGGCGCAGTCGCCCCCGCCTAGTAGCGCTTCTGCAGCTCGACGGCGAGGCGGGAGCGGGACTGGCCGAGGCGGGCGATGTGGCGCTCGCTGAACAGCCTGAACTGCAGCGTGTCGCTGTTCGAGAACCGCACCCCGGCGATCTGGCTGATCGAGCCGTAGTCC
>MEIF01000047.1 GCA_001750645.1 Gammaproteobacteria bacterium AqS3 | reverse complement strand
GAGGCCTTCAGCGTCGATCGTGCCGGCGCCTCCGACGAGACCTTCTACTACGACATCAGCCTCGGCGGCTTCGCCAACCGGTTCGCGAGCGTCAGCCTGATCGGTCGAAGCGTCAACATCCGGGACGTGCTCGGCGGGGTGGTTCTTCTGGACGTCCGCGCCGGCGTGCTGTCGCTGACGGTCGGTCACAACGGCTATGTCCGGGGCGCGGAGGCGATCACGGTCGGGACGCTGTGGGCCGGCGGCTGGGGTGGCGCCCAGGGCACGCTGCTGCTGACCCACCAGGCCAACCGCATCGGCACCGTGTCCCTGGGGGCGTCGGGGCAGACGGCAGCGCTGCACAACGCCCAGGATCTGAGCCTGGCCGAGGCCAGGCTGAAGACGCTGTCGGCGAGCATCTCGGGAACCTTCAAGGTGGGAGGGCAGCACAACGCCATCGAGAATCTCTGGGCCACGGCGGGGGCGCTCGACCTCAGCAATGCCGCCGATCTGACGCTGCAGAACGTCCTGCTCTCGGAGGGGCTGACCCTGAGCCTGCGCGGAACCCTCACCGGTGCGGTGGCGACGGTATCGGTGGGCACCTCGGCGCGCCTCACCGCCGGCGGGGTCAAGCTCGACAGCGGGACGGTGTCGATTCCGGTCATCAGCGCGACGGTCGATGATGCACTGACCCTGCGGGTCGCCGACAGCCTGACGCTGAGCCTGACGGGCGACGTCGCCGATGCGAGCGTCAGCGTCGAGAAATACCTTGAGGTGAGGGACTACTCCGGCACGCACCATGTGTGGGCGCCGACGGTCAGCCTGAGCGCCGCCCAGGACATCACGCTGGGAACGGTGACGGTGACCCAGACCTTATACATCCGCGCCGGACGCAATGTCCTGCACGACCCCAGGCCGAAGCCGCTGGATCCGAACGATGACAACTATGAGTTCGACATGCGGGTGCGGTTTGTCGACATCAGCGCCGGGCAGCGCGCCCACCGGCTGCAGATGGCGCACTCGCTGGCGCCGATCCAGACGGTTCGGATCAAGGGGGTTCAGGGGGTTCAGCTGGCCGCCAACGAGCTGACCCTGCTGGAGGTGACCGCAAGGCATGCAGAGTTCGCGGCGGCGGGGGCGATCCAGGCGCTGAGGCCGATCAGCGCGTCAAGCCTGAAGCTGGTGGCGGTCAGCCTGACGCTGGTGGGCGACCCCTACTCGCCGGGCGATTTCCTGCTCCGGGAGTCGCTCTACCACATCAATGCAACCCAGGCGGGCAATGCCATCGGGACGCTGCTGGCCTGGGGGAGCGACATCCGGGTCAACGATGGCGGCGACCTGACGCTGTCCGAGATCTACGCCTCGGAGAGCCTGGTGCTGTCGGTGCAGCACGATGTCCACTTCGTTGACGCGCGTCATCCCGGAGTAGGGCCGGACGTGGCGCTGGTGTCGGCGAGCGTCATGCTCATCAGTGCGGGCGGGCACATTAATCTGAGCGCTATCCGTGCCGGGCTGAAGCTGCGGGCGGACACGATGACGCTGAGCCTGGGCGGGACGCTGCGGGGGGAAGACGACAACTCGGATATCGACGTGCTGAGCGCATCGCTGCTGAGCCTGCGGGGGCATGCCTCGGTCGCCCTGCCGGTCTCGGTCTCGCTGCTGAGCCTGGATGCGGCGGAGCACGGGGTCTCGCTGATCCATGGGGACAACCGCATAGAAAACCTCTGGGGCACGGCGGAGGCGGTCAACCTGAGCAACACCATCGACCTGACCCTCGGCAATGTGCTGGCGACCGAGCTGCTCATCGACGCCTCGGGCGGCCTCGTCGACGCCGCCGGCGCCAGCCTCTCGGTGGCCAGCGCCGCCCTCAGCGCCAGCGCCATCGCCCTGGACAACCCGCGCCACGACATCGACACGGTGATGACGATGACGGCCTCGCTGGGGGCGGTGCTGTTCGACGTCGACGACCTGCTGGTGCGCACTGCCACCGCCGGAGGCACCCTGAGCCTGAGCGTCGCCGAGTCGCTGTCTGCGCGGACGCTGGACGCCGGCGGCGTCGTGGTCCACGCCGGCGAGAGCCTCAGCGCCCGCCTGATCGACTCCGGCGGCGAGCTGACGGCGTCGGTCGGCGGCGGCGCCTTCATCGGCACGCTCCAGGCCGATCAGGTGATCTCGGTCACGGCACACAGCCTGCGGATCCGCGAGCTCTCGGCGGCGTCCTCGGCGACCCTGCGGGGGCGCGACGCCATCGGGCTGACGCGCGGCACCCTCGGCGGCGACGGCGTGCTGAGCGCGCCGGGCGAGGAGGCCGACATCAGCGTGTTCGGAACCCTGCAGTACGCCCGCGGCCTGACGATCCACGCCGGCAACCGCGCCTTCGCCGCGCGGCTGCTGGGCACCAACCAGGCCGGCGCCCCGACCACGCTGGTGGCACAGCGGGGCGATCTGTCGGTCAACTACGTCCGCCCGGGCCAGGCGCCGAGTGCCGGCAGCAACGACAACCTGCTGCACCTCTCGGCCGGCGGCAACCTCAGCGTCGCCGGCGACTTCCGCTGGGTGCATCTGCGCGCCAAGGGCGGCACCCTGAGCGACCTCGACGACACCCCCGACGGCGTCCTGCTGCAGAGCCTGCTGGTGGCCGAGGGGCTGCGGATCTCCAGCGGCGGCGACATCGGCCAGGGCGCCATCGGCGCCGGGGCATTCGGCTCGCTGAGCGTCGGCGGGACGCTGCTGCTGCAGGGCGACCGGCTCTACCTGACGCACGCGGGCAACCGCTTCGGCGGGGCGGTCAGCGTCAGCCTCGCCGGCGCCCAGGTCTCGGGGGCGCCCAGCCGGGAGCTGCGGCTCTCGGCGGCCGGCGACCTCAACCTGAAGCACCTCGGCGATGCCGGACGGCTGCGCATCGGCGTCGCCGGCGACCTGATCTGGCGCGCCGACGACCTCGGCACGACCCTCAGCAGCCCGCTGGCCAGCCCCGACGGGACCGTCAGCGCCGGGGTTCACGTCTCGGCGGTCGGGCGCTGGGCCTTCAAGAACGGCATGACGATCCTGGCCGGCAGCGGCGATCTGGTCATCGGCGACTCCTCGAGCATCAACTTCGAGGGCGACCTCAACCTCAGCGCCGGCAACGACGCCGACATCGAGGCGCTGCTGCGCAACCGCGGCTCAGGGGCGGTGCGCGTCAGCGCCTCGGGCGGCACCAATCTGGGGCATCAGTTCAACGACATCGCGCGGCTCGGGCTCTCGGCCGGGGCTGCCACCGTCAGCAATGCCAAGGCGCTGTCGCTGCTGCCGCTGAGCGTCTCCGACGACCTCAGGCTCCGCATCGCCTCGGACCTGGTGCAGCGCAATGCCATGACGGTCGGCGGCTACGCCGACATCTCGGCGTTCGGCTCGGTGCTCCTGAGCGACGCCGTCATCGCCACGCTCGGCCTCAGCGCCGAGGCCCTGACGCTGATCGGCAGCGGCGATCAGACCGTGCGCCACCTGTCGGTCGGCACCGAGCTGACCATCAGCCTCGCCGACACCCTGCGCAAGCTCGACAACTCCAGCCGCATCCGCGCCCGCCACGCGCTGCTCTCGATCGGCGGCGAGCTCAGCCTGGCGGTTGAGATCCCCGACATCACGGTGACGGCGCTGGGCGCCAGCCTGTCGAACTTCCAGAAATTCCGGCTCTCGGCGAACATCGGCAGTTCGGGACTGTGGGTCTCGGGCGATGCCGGCGTCGAGCTCGACGGCGTGGCGGTCTCGGCGGGCGGCGCCGGCGTCTGGGGCTCGGAGATCAGCGTTCTGGGCGGCGTCGACGCCGACGGCAATCCCTATGGCGGGGTCACCGTCAGCGCCGGCGGGCTGTCGATGAGCGCCCCGGGCGTGGTCGACGTCCCCGGGCCGCTGACGGTCTCCGGGCCGCTGGCGATCTCGGCCGGCAACCTGGCGCGCATCAGCAACCTGCACGTCAGCCTGGCCGGGGCGGTCACGCTGAGCGCCAACAACGCGCAGTTCTCGCTGGGCCGGAGCGATGTCTCGCTGGCCGACGTCAACGTCGTCAACCGGCTCGAGATGCACGGGCAGGGGCACGTCCGCCAGCTGGCCGGCTCCAGCATCTCGGTCGACATCCTGGACCTGAGCATGCACGGCGAGGCGCTGCTGACCGAGTCGGGCAACGCCTTCCGCCTGGTCTACGTCGCCATGCGACCTTGGGCGATTTGGACCGCATCGACAGCATGGGTTTTCGGGGGGAGCAACGGCCACGACCTCTACATCAGCGCCGCCGGCGACATCTACCAGGCCGGGGCGGTCGTCAAGGCGCTGGGCGGGGTTGCGGTGTTTGCCGCCGGGACGCAGCAGCGCCGCGGCGACATCTACCTGACCAACAGCGACAACGAGTTCGAGACGCTGGCGCTCTACGCCGGGGACGTCTTCCTGACCAACAGCAGCGCCCTGGCGCTCGGCCCGAGCGACATCGAGGGCGACCTCAGCGTCAACGTCCGCAGCGGCGACCTCGCCCAGGTCGACTACCCGTCGCTGACGCGCTACGTCACGGTGCAGGACGGCGCCACCGTCACCCTGCCGATCCTGCGGAGCCTCAACTTCGTCAGCGCCGGCGTCAGCGCACTGAGCGTCGGCGGGCTGTTCTCGGCGACGGTTCAGAGGGGCGCCATCCGCCTCGGGCTCGACGCCAACGACTTCGGCGGCCTGGTGCACGGCCATGCCGCCGGCGCCATCCACCTGCGGGACGCCAACCACCTGAGCCTCTACGTGCTCTCGACCAGCGGCTCCGACCCCGACGAGCGGCGTGAGATCTCGGTCAGCGCCGGCGGCAGCATCGCCCTCTACGGCTCGAAGTACGTCTCCTCCGAGGACGACGGCGAGGGGGTCGTCATGCACGGGGCGGTGCGGCTGTTCCACGGCGGCGACACCACGATCCGCAGCGGCGGCGGCAACATCCTGATCAACGCCGGCACCGCCCTGGGCATCGACGCCGGCAACCTCAACTCGCCGGTGACGCTGAAGGTCCAGGCGCCGGCGGGCACCGTCCACCTCGGCGACATCGGCACCGAGCGGCAGCTCGCCGGGGTCGAGATCGACACCCGGGACGGCGACGTGCGCATCAACAACATCAGCGTGCGCGACGCCATCACCGTCAACGCCGGCATCCTCCACCTGGCCTACGAGCGCAATGCGGCGCTGGTGGCGGCCGGCCGCCTGGGGGTCATCTCGCTCAACCCGGTCACCGGGACGCTGCACCGCCACCTCAGCATCCACACCTCCAGGGCGCTGGTGCCGCAGCTGGAGAACCCGCCGACGGCCTTCGGCATCCACATCGGCGGGCGCGGGATCGTCGCCGCGGGCAGCCTGGCGCCGCCCAGCCTCGACATCAACGCCGGCGACGGCATCCTGCGGGTCATCGGCGCTCTGGGCACCGCCGAGCTGCCGTTCTCCGACGTCGTGGTGCATCAGGCCGGGCAGGTGCTCATCAACGACATCGTGGTCACCAACGCCCTGACGCTGCACGGCGCCGACATCTTCGCCCACGGCAGCCTCTACCGCGCCGGCAGCACGCTGCACATCCGCTCGACCCTGAGCGGCGGCGGCGACGGCCTCGGCGTGCTGCAGCTGGCCGGCGACTTCCCGGTGCTGATGCAGGTCAGCGCCGGCGACGCCCGCATCAGCGCGCGCATCGAGGACGCCGCGCAGATCGAATCCAACGGCATCTACATCAACGAGGGCGGCGACTCCGAGCTGGTCATCAGCGTCTCCGGGCGGCTCGACATCGACGGCCCGGCCGGGCTTGAGGACCCGCTCTACGCCTTCACCGCCAGCGCCTCCGAGATGCACGTGCGCGACATCGTCGTCAGCCGGGAGCTGTCGCTGTCGTCCGGCGCCGGCGGGGCGCACCTGAGCGGCTACCTCTACAGCGTGATCGCCGAGGGCGGCCTGATCGACTTCGCCGGGTCGGTCTGGATTGACGCGCCCAGGGACGCCGAGCGCAGCAGCGGCCACACCGCGCCCTTCGGAGCCAACCGCGCCGAGCTGGAGCGGGTCGGCAACGGCGACGCCGTCTACATCGGCGTCCCGCACGGCACCATCAGCGTGCGCGGCGGGCTCAACGCCGGCGAGGACGCCGCCGGCGAGGTGGTGTTCAACGTCGGCACGCGCGGCGTCGCCCACTTCGCCGCCGGGGTCGGCACCTCGGCGCCGCTGCAGCGCCTGGTGTTTGCCGCCGGCACCCTGAGCGCGTCTTCATCCGACGACTTCGACACCGACGAGCTCATCGTCGAGGGCACGGCCCTCTTCAACGGCAACCTGACCCTCGGCAGCCTGTTCGACCTGTCCGGCTCGGTGGTGGTCGGGCGCGACCTGCTGCAGAGCCAGGGCGGGGCGGTCGCCATCCTCGCCGACGGCGCCGAGCTCAGCGCCGGGCGCAGCATGCACCTGGCGACGGTGTCCTCGGGCGGCGGGGCATTCCTCAGCGCCGCCGCTGAGATCCGGGTCGGAAAACTCGACATGAAGGATCTCTCCATCGCCGGCGGCCGTGCCACGATGTACGGCACCGTCGACGGCTACAGCCTCAACTACGCCGACGAGCAGGTCACCGTCCTGGGCCAGTTCAACGGCCCCTACCGCCTCAACGACTACTACATCTACGCCAACCGCGTGCGCGGCGTCGACAACGAGCACCTCGCCGCGCTCAACGCCTTCCAGCACCTGCACGCCCACCAGGACCCCTACTGGCAGGGCAGCTTCCGCCAGCACAAGCTCGAGCACAAGGCCGAGGTGCTGAAGCGCCGCTTTGAGCTGCTGCTCGACAACCGCCTGGTGCAGCGCCTGGACCTCGACATGGACGAGTTCGGCGACCGCCCGGTGCGGGTCGTCGCCGCCGCCATGCTGGATGCCGCCGAGATCGCCGACCCCTCGCGCCGCGGCCAGTACCTGCAGATCGAGGAGCGCGAGCGTGAGGACGAGTTCAGCCTCGCCGAGGACCGGCTGCGCGGCTTCTACGTCGACGAGCTGATGACGCTGCGGGCGCTGGCCGAGCGGCTCGCCGAACCGCACGACGACATCGACATCTACCAGGTGCTGTTCGCCATCGCCGGCTTCAACGTCGAGCTGTTCGAGCTGGCCGCGCCGATCCCCATCCCCAGCGGGCGCTTTGTCGTGCTGCCCTCGCTGGAGCAGGTGCGCCAGATCGAGGACCCGCTGCAGGCCTACATCCGCTGGCGCCACGAGCACGGCGAGCGCCCCAACGGCAACATCGTCAGCAGCTACATGAAGCGCGAGGACGAGGTCTCGGTGCGCGACTTCGTCGAGAAGGCCCTGACCGAGCTCGAGTACCGCCGCGTGCGCAGCATTCGCCAGCTGATCAAGCTGGCCGAGGATCTGGTGCGCCACACCGTGCTCTCGCGCGAGCAGGCGCTGGTGGCGCTGCTGATGCGCAACCCCAGCGCCTTTGAGGACGACAGCGAGCTGGTGACCTTCAAGCGCCGCTCGAACCTGGTGCTGCCGCTGCTGACCGACATCGCCAAGATCGACTACGAATACGCCCTCGGCGCCACCGCCGGCCTGCTCGACCCCGAACCCGACGCCGAGGCCGCCTTCGCCAGGGACGACGGCCGCCTGCTGCGGCGCTACCGCGCCCGCTCCGGCGAGACCCTCGACTCGCTCAGCCTGGCGCTGGCGCAGGATCTGCGGATGCCGGTCGCCGTCATGCGCAGGGAGCTGATCCGCCTGAACGGATCCGCCATTCCGCTGCGCGGGCCGATGCCGCAGGGGGTCTACTACCTGGTTCCGGCCAGCGCCGACTTCAAGGTCGGCGAGGAGGAGCTGGCCGGGGTCATCGACGGTGCATCCGCACAGTCCGCACTGCCCGACCTGCGCCAGCTGACCGACCAGACCGGCGAGGACCGCTTCCACGACATCGTGCGCCTCTACGAGGAGCGCCCCGGGGCGGCGGCCAGGGGCGCCGACATCTTTGACAGCGACGCCGACGTCGTCTCGGGCGATTTTGACGGGATACCCGACGCCCCGGCCAATGACGCCAGCCAGGGCGAGGTGCTGGCCCGGGCACAGACGGTCGACAGCGATGAGCAGGTCGCCGAGCCGGTCGAGGCCCCCGTCATCGACGAGGACTCGCTGGGCTATTCGGGGCAGGGTGTCGGCTCGGTCGCGGCCCGGGTCGAGGGCGTGGCGAGCGACGACGAAGTCGCCCAGCCCGATGAGGACTCTGAAACGCTGCCGGGCACCGGCGCCGCCGCCGCGCGGGTGCAGGTCTTCCTCGACGACAGCGGGCTGATGGCCGACGATGTCGACGACGACCTGCGGGGGTCGGATGACGCGACAGATGCGGATGACGTGGATGACGACCAGGCCGGCGCCGGCGAAATCCGGCGTCTCGACAACAGGGACAGCATAGGCGGCGGCCTGCTGGGGTCGGACGATTCCCAGGGCGCGCAGGATCTGCCAGGCGCGCAAGACGTGGACGACGACGACGATGGCGCCGGCGAAATCCGGCGCCTGGACGGCATGGACAACATCGACGATGCCGATCCGACCGACCCCGACCAGTACGTCCCGCTGCTGCAGGAGCTCGACAGCATGACCGATCCCGATGTGGACAGGGATGTGGATATCGATGTGGGTAGCCCTGTGGATGGGGATGCGAACAACCCTGTGGACAGGGATGTGGATATCGATGTGGGTAGCTCTGTGGATGGGGGTGTGGATACCGATGCCGCAGGTGCGCAGCAGACCGGCCCGGCGGTTCAGGCTGAACCCAGCCGCGCCTTTGCCGAGCGCGGCGGGCGCGACAGCGAGGTCTACATTGCCGTCGTCGGCGAGCCGCTTGAGAACCTCGCCGCGCGCCTGGCCGGCGCCCTCAGCGTTCGCCCCGACGAGGCGCGCACCTGGCTGACCGAGCTCAACCCCATCCTCGAAGTCACCGAGGAGATCGAGGACGGCTCGCCCTACATCGTCCCTGCGGGGTTTGACGCCGCGCAGGGGGCGGGGGAGATGCTTGCGGTTGCCGAGGCGGCGCGGCTTGAGGAGGAGAGCCTCGAGCGCGCCCGGCGCACCATCCGGCGGCGGGGCGGACTCGGGCTGTATCGCATCGACCGGCCCATGACCAAGGAGCAGCTGGTCGAGTCCGTCGCCCGCGTCCAGAGGCTGCTCACCGACAACGCCCGCGACCTGCTCGAGGAGCTCAACCCCTCGCTGCGGGACGCCGAGGACCTGACCCCGGGGCACTACTACGCCGTCCCCGACGACGCCGCCAACGTCGCCGATCAGTGATCCGCAGCAGTCTCGGGCGCCCGGCCCCGAGAGATTTGACCGATCCCCGGTGCATCCCTAGAATGCCGCAGTCGATTCGGGAGCGGGTGTTCAGAGGGTCGGCCTTTCAGGTCAAACTCGCAAGTCCAGAGATTTTCCACAGCCCTCTGCACACCTTGACATTCCATTGAGACGCGCCATCCGCCGATTGGATGGCACCCACACCATCCGCGAAAGGGAGACGCAGTCTGAAGATGAGCAGAGAGCCTGACCTCCATACATTCTCATACCCGGTCGTCGATGTGTTTGCCGGTCCCGGCGGTCTCGGCGAGGGGTTTGCCGCATTGAACAGGGATGAAACCCACTCGCGAGCCTTCAAAAATATATTGTCAATCGAGAGAGACAAGCACGCCCACAGCACGCTGCTCCTGCGGCATTTTTTCAGACACTTTCCGGATGGCGAAGCGCCGGATGAGTATTACGACTACCTTCGGGGCGGAGTGTGCCGCGAGGAATTGTTCTCAAGCTATTGCCAGGAGGCCAAAGCCGCTGAAGCCAGCGCTGTCAGATTGTCGCTGAAGCCGGATAACCACAAAAAGGTGAGCCGCTTGATCAAAAAAAGGCTTGGCAAGAGCGGCAGCTGGGTTCTCGTCGGCGGCCCGCCCTGCCAGGCCTACTCGCTGGTCGGCCGGTCGCGCATGCGGTCCGATCCGGATTTTGAAAAAGATGAACGTCATTTTCTGTATCGCGAGTATTTGCAGATCATCTCCGAGCATCGACCCCCGGTTTTCGTGATGGAAAACGTCAAAGGTCTGCTCTCGGCTCGTGTGCGGGAGAAACTCATGATTGACAGAATTCTGGCTGATCTGTCCAATCCTGTTTCCGCATTCACCGGCAAGAAGAATGGACTGAGTTACAGCCTCTATTCGCTCTCAGAGCCTGACATTCCCTCCGAAGAGGCTGATCCGAGGTCTTTTTTGGTTCGCGCCGAGGAATTTGGCGTTCCACAGGCAAGGCATCGGATTTTTATTGTCGGGGTGAGGAGCGATATCGACATTAAACCCAAGGGTCTTAAGCCCCATGACGCTCCAACGCTTGGCGAGACGATTTCAGAACTCCCTCGCGTGCGCAGTGGGCTTTCAAGTCGCGGAGGCTCGCGCCAAGCCGATGATTTAGTCACTTGGAAGAAAGAGATCGGAAAGCTTTCCAAGATGAGATTTAAGAGGGCATTGAGGGGAGCGGAGCATGCTTCAGAACTGACGGGCTCAATCGAAATGCTCTCTGCAAGCGGGGACTTTGCGACAGAGCGCTTTTCCAATCGATATCGCAGGCCTAGACCTACAAATCATGCGGCAATAAGCATGCTGGGTGATTCAAGGCTCAATGTTCTGACCGGGCATGAGGCACGCTCCCACATGGGCTCTGATTTGCGTCGTTATGCTTATGCAGCGACATTTGCCGAGGTTGCGAAACGCAGCCCGAAACTGTCAGATTTTCCTGAAGCGTTGCTGCCGAATCACCGGAATGTCGATGAGGGGTGCAAAGGTGAAATGTTCTCGGATCGATTCAGGGTTCAGCTGCGGGAAAAAGTATCGACAACGATTACCTCTCACATCTCCAAAGACGGTCACTACTTTATTCACTACGACCCGAAGCAATGCAGAAGTTTGACCGTAAGAGAAGCAGCGCGTCTTCAGACATTTCCTGACAACTACAAATTCGAGGGGCCCAGGACGGCTCAATACCATCAGGTTGGCAATGCCGTCCCGGTCTATCTCGCCAGGCAGATCGCCGAAATCATTGCAGACGTACTCGACCGAGCCGGAGAGATTTCGTGATGACGGATCATATTTCGGCAGAGCATCAAAGTTGGAGCATGCCCCGCGTTCTTGGCAGGGGTGCAAAATCTGAAATCGTGCTGAGGTCACGCCTGCCGCAGGCAAAAGGCTGCTAGGGAGATCTTGATGCCCAGAGAACTCCGCCTGCCCCCGAGTGCTTCTGCGTTGTCGGCATCAATGCGCGACTTGGGCTATTCGCTTGAAACCGCGATAGCCGATCTCGTTGACAACAGCATTTCTGCGGAAGCCGCCCAGGTCGACATCCTGTGCGATCTGACCAAGCCAAACCCCACGCTTGGAATTATTGACAACGGCCATGGCATGGATGAAGCGGGCATCATCAATGCCCTGCGTCACGGCTCGAAAAATCCGTCAGATGCCCGGTCGCCGAAGGATTTGGGACGTTTCGGATTGGGGCTTAAGACGGCCTCCTTCTCACAGTGTCAAAGGCTTACGGTCATCAGCAATGATGGTGGCGGACTGCATGCAGCCGAATGGAATCTCGAAACCGTTCAAGAGAGAGACGACTGGCTTATCGCCGTCCTTAAGCCTGAAGAGATCGCAGAACTTCCATTCCAGGAACTGATCGGGGACAGGGGAACGGCAGTTGTCTGGCGAAACCTTGACCGGCTGTTTGAGGATGAGACCGGAGCCAAGCGCAACGAGATCGTCAACGAGAAACTTGACAACGTTGATCGTCATCTTTCGCTGGTGTTTCACCGGTTTTTAAGTGGCGAAGTGCGCGGGCGCAAGAGGCTTGCCCTCACCCTTAACGGCCACCCCATCACGCCTTTTGACCCGTTTTGCCGAAAGAATTCAGCCACCCAGATTTTGCCTGACGAGGTTGTCAGAATGAATGGGGCGGAGGTTCATCTGCAGCCGTACATCCTCCCGCACCACAGCAAATTGACTGCCCAAGAGTATGACTTCTACCAGGACAGAAGCGACTTCATCTCCAATCAAGGTGCGTATGTTTATCGGGGCGGGCGGCTTATGGCGTGGGGCGACTGGTTCCGGCTGATTCCAAAGGGCGAGGCCACGAAATTGGCTCGGGTGCAGATTGATTTTCCGAACAGCCTGGATGAGATGTGGACGATCGACATCAAGAAGTCTCGGGCGCGTCCGCCCGTGCCGGTAAAAGACCGGCTTCGCCAGATTATCCACAAGGTTTCCGGGCGCAGCACAACCGTTCACCGGGGCAGGGGACAGAGGTTGTTTGATGAGATTGAGGCGCCTATTTGGGAGCGATACTCTGATCATGGAAATATCCGATATGCCCTGAATAAGGAGCACCCATTGTTCGAGGCGTTTCGCTCTGATCTGAGCGATGAAAGTGACCGCCGCCTTGCAACTTTAATTGAGGCGGTTTCAGCGTCGCTTCCAGTGGAGATGATTTATTCGGATTTTTCAACCCATCCGCGCGATATTTGTCAAAGCGATATCTCGCGCGAGGAAATCAAGGATCGCCTTGCGGCCTTGAGGGAGTGTCTTTTTGGAGACAGGGGTTTTGAGGCCGAGAATTTTAGAAAAGTCATAAGGTCCACAAGGCTTTTTGAAGGTCTTGAGGACATTGTCGAAAGCTATATTGCGGAGGAGCTGAGTAAATGAGCGTTAACCAGATTGAGAGTCAAAAGAGAGCGACCAATGCACTGATAGCAGTATTAGAGGCGTTGTCTGAGACGCTTACTCGTGAGGAAATTGAGGAACGAGCAAAATTATTTGCTGCGGGTTTCGGATACGAAGGTCCTCTCAAACCTGTTATTGATGAGGCGCTCACAGCAGTGGACTCACGCATGGGCGCTGGGGTTTCGCTTGTCGAAGCCGGCCATGATGACCAATGGGTGTTCAAGCGTGACGATATTAAGTGGACGTATTCCGAGGCTTATGAGAGCTATTTGGAAAATCAAAAGATGTCGCCGAGTATGGTGCGCTCCTTAAGTGATGTTGGAACAAAAATTCTGGGTCATTTGCAAGATCCAACAAGTGAGGGGATATGGGATCGCCGCGGTCTCGTCATCGGACATGTGCAATCCGGCAAGACCGCAAACTACATGAGCGTAATCGCCAAAGCCGCTGACGCTGGCTACAAGTTCATCATCGTTATTGCCGGTGTCCATAACAACCTGAGAAAACAGACTCAGGAGCGCATCGATGAGGGCTTTGTTGGACGATCCAGCGATCCGGAAAATCGAAAGATAATTGGTGTCGGGTTGAACCCGGATTATCCTCACCCGGCCACACTCACAAATATTAACGATGACTTCAGCAAGAGGACGGCAAACCAGAGTGGTTGGAAGATTAATGATCTGAACAAGCCTACTGTTCTGGTTATTAAGAAGAACGTTCGCACACTGAAGACTCTTTATGTCTGGCTTAAGGAGATGAATGCACAGGCGAATGATGTTATCGCTGACGTTCCAATGCTCATGATTGATGACGAGGCCGACAATGCATCTATCAATACCAATAAACCTGAACTCGATCCAACCCAAACGAATGCAATGTTGAGGAGCATTCTTGGTCTGTTTGCAAAGTCCTGCTATGTCGGCTATACCGCCACACCGTTTGCAAACATCTTCATTGATCCAGAGTCCTATGACGAGGATGTCTACGAGGAATTATTCCCTCGCGATTTTATTTACAGCCTTGATGCTCCCAACACTTATTTTGGGCCGGGTAAAGTCTTTCTTGATGACGACAGCAGCGTCAGAATTGTTAGGCCTATTGTGGATTGCGAAAATTACCTTCCCCTTTCTCATAAAAAAGATTATCCAGTCATAGAACTTCCACCAAGCCTTTATGAAGCGATCAACCAGTTCATCGTCGCCAGAGCCATCCGAAATCTCAGGGGACAGGTCAATCAGCACTGCTCAATGATGATCAATATTTCTCGCTTTGTGGATATTCAGAGTGCGGTGCAAAACCGTGTGAGCCGTTATATGAAGAAAGTCCGAGAGTCAGTGAAGGCGAATTACGCAATGCTTGATTCGGCATCGCAAGATGACGAAGTCATGATTGCATTGAAGGCATGCCTTGACAGCGAATACTCTGATTGCGATGTTTCATGGTCTGATGTCAAAAAACACTTAAACGGTGTTTTTGAAAATCTTCGAATTTTCGTGGTGAACAACGAATCCGACGAAACACTCGACTATAAAAAATATGAGCGTGACGGCAACAGTCTCACCGCAATAGCCATTGGCGGGTTGAGTCTGTCTCGCGGTTTAACAATCGAAGGCTTGACTGTGAGTTATATGTATCGCAATACACGCATGTATGACACGCTCATGCAGATGGGGCGTTGGTTCGGTTACAGACCTGGTTTTGAAGATCTCTGTAGGGTTCATTTGTCGCAGGCTTCCATAAATTGGTACGGTCACATTGCTGAGGCGTCTGAGGAGCTGCGTCAGCAAATCAAGAGAATGCGGCGCCAAGGGATGAGCCCGGAGCAATTTGGGCTTTATGTTAGAACGCACCCTGATCGTCTGCTTATTACAGCCGCCAACAAGATGAGAAGCGGCGAGAAGGTTACTGTTAAGCAGAACTTTAGCGGAAAGATTGTTGAAAGCTATATCTTGCCGTTTGATCAGAGAATCAACGAAGAGAATGAGGCGCTGTTAGCTGAGTATTGGAAGAAAAGATTTGGCTGCCACGCATTGGAGCAAACTGACAAGGGCTGGCTAGCGCGCGAGGCAAAAATCTCGGAGATAGATGAGTTCCTCATGCAGTTTCGAACTCATCCGGGTTTTACTGATCGCAAGGCTGCGGCTCGCAAATACCTTCGCAAACTTTCGAATGAATACGATTTTGGAGATGTTCTTCTTATCTCGGTTTCAGACAATGGCGAGGATGAGAAAAATCAAAGGCTGGGAACTCAGGAGCGTGCCCAGGCGGAGCGTGAAGGAGATGCGTGGCGAATGAGTAAAGATCGCGTAGCTAGCCGTGGCGATGAGAAAATTGGACTGTCTCCCCAACAGATAGAGGAAGCAAAAGGATTGGCGCTCGAAGATGGCGACGACAGAAAACCATTTGACTTCCATTTTCGATCCGTGCGCAAGAGGCCGTTGTTGATGCTTCATGTTCTGGGGCCGGTTGGGGAGGATAAAGATGCTCGTGTGCCAGCATTCGGCCTCAGTTTCCCGCCGGGTCACTATGAACCCAAATATGAAACCGAAGTTGAGGTTGTTATAAATCCAGTGTGGGGCGAAGGCATGCAGGGAAGCTTGTTTGATACTTTTGGTGAAGACGATGACGAGTAATCAGCTGCCATGGGATGAAATAAAGACACCGAATAGTGAATATACGGTTCGTTACATTACTGCTTCAGGTGACGTCACTCTTTGCTGGGGCAAGGATGTTCATGGGCATTGCCTGCTCATTGTTCAGTTGAAGGGAGAGCACACAGAACAATTCCGAAAGAATGTAACCAATGTGAACGGCATAAAGGTCGATCTGAGGCAGTTGGCGGAATCAGATAAGCAGGCGCTCATCCTTGCTCTTGAAAAGCATGTTGACCAAGACCTCTTCTACGGTCTGTGTCAAACACTAATTGACAGCCTTGATGGGGTTGCTGATCCCTCTGCCGCACTGGGTGTCGCTCTGAATCACATCAAGCGCTGGAAGGCATTTCTTGCGGGCAAGAGAGTGCGCGTGCTATCTCCGGAGGAAGTGCGGGGGCTTTTTGCCGAGTTGAGTTTTCTCTGTCTTCTCAAAACAGAGCACCTGTCCGATGCCCAAGCGGTTGAAGCTTGGTGCGGTCCTGATCGCATTCATCAGGATTTCATCTTTGGCAATACCGCTGTCGAAGTGAAGTCGATCAGTGGTCGGGATCGCAGCATCGTGAAAATCTCCTCTGAAGATCAGCTTGAGACGGTTTCCGATCATCTCTTTCTAAAAGCCTACCGTCTGTCCGAGGCGCCAGATGACCCCGAAGCCCAGTCCCTTAACGAACTGGTCTCGGCAGTGGGACGCGAACTGAGCGACGCTGAGGCAATCGAAGGCTACTGGCGGAAGCTGGTGAACTGCGGATACGTGGAAATGAAAGAATATGATTCTCCAAAATTTCTCGTGAAGGGTTCCAATACTTACCGCATATCCGATGATTTTCCCCGGCTGGTCAGATCGGAACTGCCGGATGGCGTGGTTGATGTGAAGTACAGCTTGCAGCTGGAAAAAATCGCACCGCATGAGTGCGATCAAAACGAAATCTGGAAAGGCTGATGGAACAGACCACCGCAGAGTTTTTTCATGATTTTCGTCAGGAGCTTCTGGCGGGTGCTGAGGCCAGCAGTGAATTCCAACTTTCCGAATTCATGGATATCTTCTCAAAAGAACTTATCGAAACCAACTTTATCGAGGGCTTCGAATCCTGTCACTACAGAGACCAGCGGGGCATGCGCGTTGACGGTTACTGGTTTGATGATGAGGGCACACTCGACCTGTTCGTTGCCGACTTTGCCAGTCGAGAAGAACTCGAGTCGCTGACGCAAAAAGAGATGAAGGCCGCCTTCAAAAGAGCGAGAAAATTTTTTGAGGCGAGTTTTTCCAGGGATCTCTTTGAGGCGCTTGATGAAACCACCCCGGAGTACGGACTGTCCCGCCAGATATCGGATCGCAGAGATGTCATTCACAAGGTCAATTTTTTCTTGGTATCCGAGCGAGCGCTAAGCGACCGCATACAGAGCATCGAAGATCAACAGGTCGACGATATCGAGGCCACTTATCACATCTGGGATGTCTCGCGTCTGCAACGCCAGCGAAGCTCGCGCGGTCGCAAGGAGCCGCTGGATATCGATTTCAAGGAGGCATTCGGGAATGGAATAAATTGCTTGCGCGCAAACTTCGCTTCCGGCACTCATGAGTCATATCTTGTTGTCCTTCCTGGCGAGGTGCTGGCGACGCTGTACGGAGAGTATGGAGCGCGACTCCTTGAGCAGAACGTGCGCTCCTTCCTTCAGGCGCGCGGAAATGTCAACAGGGGGATTCGAGACACCATACTGCGGGAGCCTCAGATGTTTTTTGCCTACAACAACGGCATCACCGCTACCGCTCAGGATGTAATAGTTGAGCCAGGCGATAGCGGGCTTGAAATTATTCGCATCAAAGATCTGCAAATTGTGAATGGCGGGCAGAGCACCGCCTCGCTTTTTCACACCAAGAGGCGTGAGAAGGCGTCACTGGACGGTGTGTTTGTTCAGATGAAGCTCTCCGTGATCAGCCCAGAGGACAGTGAATATTTTGTTCCGAAAATTTCGCAGTACGCCAACACTCAAAACCGAGTGAACGCAGCCGATTTTTTCTCAAACCATCCCTTCCATATCCGCATGGAAGGATTTTCACGACGCATTTGGGCGCCGGCTCAGGGCGGGGCACAGCGGGAAACCAAGTGGTTCTACGAGCGCGCCAGGGGGCAGTACGCCGATGCCCAGTCCAAGCTGACGCCGAGCGAGCAGAAGCGTTTCAAGGCCGAGTATCCGAAGCCGCAGATGCTCACCAAGACTGACATCGCAAAGTTTGAGAATGCTTGGGACGATCATCCCAAGTGGGTCAACCTCGGAGCTCAGAAGAACTTCGTGCGCTATGCAGAGCGCAACGGGGAGATTTGGGCCAAAGACTCGGGCAGGTTTAATGAGCGGTATTTCAGGAGCGCCATTGGCCGCGCGATCATCTTCAAATGGACTGAAAAGATGGTTTCCGGCGAATCCTGGTACAACGGGGGCTACCGGGCCAATATCGTGGCCTATGCCATTGCGACAGTAAACCAGCTCGGCAAACGGAAGGGCAAGGTTGTGGATTTTCAGAAGTGCTGGAACAAGCAAGAGGTATACCCGGAGCTCGCAGCGGCTTTGCGCAAGACGGCCAAGTTTGTGTATGACGATATCTCGCAGCCACCCCAAGGTATTTCGAATATCTCCGAATGGTGCAAGAAGGAAGAATGTTGGGCGCGCCTTGATCAAAAGATCAGTCAGTTGGCACCAAAAATCGATAAAGGTTTCTTTAAGACTCTTGTTGATGATGTTGACTGAAGGCTGAAAAAAGCAGCGCCAACCCCTCCCGCCGGCGGGGTTGGATGTCAGGTCGGCGGCGCGCGGGTGGGAGCGGTCCGGGCGGGGCGGTTGACCGACCCCCGGCGAGTGCCTAAAATCGCCCGTTGCACGGGGTATGGCGCAGTCTGGTAGCGCGCCTGCTTTGGGAGCAGGAAGTCGGGAGTTCGAATCTCTCTACCCCGACCAAATGTTGCGATTGCAGGCGCCTGTAGCTCAATTGGATAGAGCATCTGCCTTCTAAGCAGGTGGTTACAGGTTCGAGTCCTGTCAGGCGCGCGGCAAATCTGGTGGGCGTAGCTCAGTTGGTAGAGCTCCGGATTGTGGATCCGGCGGTCGTGGGTTCAAGCCCCATCGTCCACCCCATTTGCCCTCTGTCAGGCGCAGCCCCGCCCCGACATCAGCCGTCCTCCCGCTCGCCGGCCCCCCGCCTCTCAACCGAAATCACCTTCCACTCCTTGCGGGGCCGGCGGATGTCCGGATCGCCGGAGAGGGTCACATGCACCAGGGCAAGGGTGAACACCACCAGCCACACCGTTCTTGTCTGAAAGCCGCCCTCCCTGCCCATGCCCCGCCGCCCCAACCTCAGAACTGTATTTCAAAGCCCAGCGACGGGAACAGCCCCTCGCCGGTCTCGGCCCGCACGGGGATGTCCCGAGCAAAGCCCGGCGGCGGGCGGATCAGGTCGGCGCCATCGGGGGCGTAGACATATTCCTCGACATTTCTGCGGTCGTAGACGTTCAGGATGTCGGCGTAGAACTTGCGATAGCCCCAGTCCTTCGGGGTGGCGTACTCGATGCGAAAGTCCAGGCGGTGGTAGGCGGGGTAGCGCTCTGAATGGAGCGCCCCGTAGACCGGATTCAGGACGCTCCGGTCGGAGGCGTCCGGCGCCAGGGCGACGATGGGCGTGTGGCGCGCCCCGCTCTGGTAATTCCACTTGACGCCGAGCATCCAGCGCTCGCCGATGCGCCGGTTGAGCACCAGGCTGAACAGCACCGGCTTGTCGTGCTCAAACTCGAGCGCCTCGCCGGTGGCGCCGTTGCTGCGGTCGGACCGGGACAGGCTCAGGGCGGCCCAGCCGAACCAGCCCTCCGACAGCTCCCGGCGCAGCAGAAACTCCGCCCCGTAGGATCTGCCGCCGGCGTTGTTGCTGTAGTTGTCGGCGAGCGGATCCTGCCGGGACGAGATGACGAGGTCGGTCATGTCCTTCAGATAGACCTCGGCGCTCCAGCTCCAGTTCAGCCCCCCGCCCAGGAGCTGGCGAATGCCCCAGACATAGTGGTCGGCCTTGATCCTGTCCAGGTCGGGGTTGCCCAGCGCCGGCATCGACTCGTTGAGCTGCGGAATCTGGGAATACTGCCCGATCGAGACGAAGCTCGAGAGCCGCTCGCTGATGGCGCGCTCCCAGCGCATGCGGGGTTCCAGGCGCGCGTCCCGGGTGTGGTCGTCGTCGCTGAGGTAAACCCCCAGCCGGAGGGTGTTTTGGTCGTCGACGGCCCACTCGTCCTCGGCAAACAGCTCGTAGGCGCTGACGCTCAGCGTTCCGACGTAGACGTCGTAGGCCCGCCGCCTCACCGTCGGGCAGTCGCGATCCAGGCTGCCGCAGGGCGAGATCTTGGCGTTGAAGTCGAGGTCGTAGCGGCTGTGCTCCAGGCTGACGCCGGCGCTCAGCTCGTGCCCGCCGCCCGGCGCCCGCTGATACCGGCTGCGGCTGATGTGGCGCTGAAAGCGGATGTGCTGGCGCTGGCCGGCGCCGTAGTCCAGATGGTCCCTGTTCTCGATGCGGCTGAGCACCGATGTGAAGCGCCCCCCGTCGCCGTGGCGGCTCCACTCCAGCCCGAGGCTGTCAAAGCTGCGATCCAGCTCGGCGGGGCCGGCGAAGTCCGGATCCCGGAAGCCGTCAAACGACTCGCCGAATGTCACGCCGATGAAGTCGGAGGCGCCCGCCGCCAGCAGGGTCAGGCGGTTGCCGTCGTCGATGTCGATGACGTACTTGGCCTGGTAGTCCTCGGACACGGGAAAGCGGTCGATCGTGACGCCCGCAGTGCCGGCCGCCTCGTTGACGTCCTCCTCGGAGATCAGCAGATCCATCATGCTGCGGCGGAAGGACAGGTAAAAGGCCTGGCGCTCGCCGATGCCCGACTCCAGCAGCGCCCCGGCGCTGAGGATGCTGGTGTGCAGGGTGGCGGTGAAGTCCTGGTTTCTGGGGGTCCTCAGCCGGACGTCGATGACGCCGCCGGTGGCGTTGCCGTAGCGGCTCGAGAAGGCCGCCGGGTGGAGCTCAAAGGAGTGGATCAGATGCCGGTCAAAGATGCTGTCGCCGAACAGGTGAAACAGGTAGGTCGCCGGTATCCCGTCGATGTAGTAGACGTTGTCCTCCGGCGCCGAGCCGCGGATGACCGGCTCGGTGCCGACGGGTCCGTCGGCATCGGCAGTGGCGACGCCGGGCAGGGCGTAGAGCGCCTGCAGCGGGTCGCCGGCGGCGCCCGCCGCACCGAGCAGCTGCCGCGTCTGCCGGGTCATCTCGGTCTGCCGCCCCTCGGCTGAGTCGGTGACGATGATTTCCTCCATTTCCCCCGAATTTCCCCCCGAATTTCCCGCAGGATTTCCCACGGCATTTCCCCCGGCATCCGCGGCGCCCGCACCGGCGCCCGATGCAAGGCCGGCGAGCAAAAGCACAAGCAGAGCTGCAAGTCTGCTGAGGGGCGGGCGAACTGCATCAGAAATCTCAGCTGCCACCGCCAGCCCCCAGCCCGCACCGCCCAGCCCCTTGACCGGCGGATTTTAGTGTTCGGCGCTCGGCGCTCGGCGCCGCCGGCGGCTTCCCGGGACTAGAACAGCCGCTGCAGCTCGACCCGCAGCCTTGAGCGCACCGGCCCCTGGCCGGACACCTGCCGCTCGCTGAACAGCCGCAATTCCAGCGTGTCAAAGCGGCTGAACCTGACCCCGGCGACCTGGCGCAGCGAGCCGTACTCGCCGCTGGTGAAGTCGTATTCGGAATAAGGCTCAAGCATCCCGCCCAGTCCCCTGATGCCGTAGGCGAGCTTGGCCGCCACGCCCCGCTGCTGCTGACGCTGACGGCGATGGCTGATGTCGGCCTGATCCAGCCTGAAGGCCTCATCCCGGTCCAGCAGATCGTCCTCGGCGGCGCCCCAGTACGGCCCGAGGGCAAAGCTCATCCCCTCGCCGCTGGGCTGCGAATTCAGGCGGAACTCAACGCTGGCGCTGGTGTCGCTGAGATCCTCGGCGCTGTGCAGCCCCAGCGTGCGCAGGCTGATGTCGAGGCTGTAGCGCTCCTCGGACGAGCGCATCTGCAGTCCCGCGCTCAGCTCGATGCCGGTGCCGGTTGCACCGTCTCCGCCGTCGTATCGGAGCGACAGGCCGAACCTCGGGGCGGTCTTCCAGGTGCTCCCCAGGCCGTCGTGCTCCAGCTCCATCCCGCCGCGGAACCGGGTGCTGGTGACGTCCAGGCCATCGAGGGCGTTCGGCTCCGGCCCGGTGTCGGGCTGCAGCGAGCTGATGCCCAGGTCGCTCGTCCACGACAGCGTGCTGCTGCCGCGCCTCGCCAGGGGCCAGCTGCCGCTGATGGCCATCAGCTCCATCGACACGTCTGCGCTGATCTCGCTCTGGCCGGCCTGCACCAGGGTGACCTCGCCGCTGCCGAGCCCGAGTATCACCCGGGCGGTCGAGCCGTCCTCGCTCTTGAACTCCAGATAGGGCAGGGCGGTCGTCATGGTGGTGTCGAGGCTGCCGCTGGCGCTGCCCAGCATGTAGGCCGAGTCGGCGCCGGCGGAGCCGAGCGCCAGCCCGAAGGAGATGCGCTCGTTCGTGTTGGTGTCCAGGCCGAGCCAGAAGCCGCTCTGCGAGCCGTCAAACTCGGCGTTCCCGGCCGTGCTGCCGGAGAAGTCGCGGGTGTCGAAGCGCCCCCAGACCGACCAGCCCGAGCCGCCCTGGGTGTTCGGGCCGAGGGCGTAGCTGAAACTGCTCAACAGGGCGGCCTCTCCCATGCCGCCTGCGGAGCGCGCCTCGGAGCGCACCTCGGAGCGCACCTCGGAGCGCATCGGGCGA
>MEIF01000046.1 GCA_001750645.1 Gammaproteobacteria bacterium AqS3 | reverse complement strand
AATTGTTCTGTTGCGGCATAATCTTGGGTCTTGCAAGCGGCGATGTCCGCGTGGAGGCCACCCATGGCTAGAGCCGATCTGCTAACCGACCTTGTTCGCTTTGCACTGGCCGGCGACAAGGTCAGATTCCGGAAAGTCGTCGAAGCCATCATCGCCGAGGAAAGAGCGAAGCAGGAGCACCACCGACTTGGTTTGCTGCGTTCATACAACCTAGACGCACGCAACCGCCTCACCATTCCGGCTTGAGCGGGCTGTCGGTGCTTGACTTTGTGTAGCAAAATTATGAGTGTCCCAAATCCCACGCACATCTTTCACATTACCCCTTTCGAAAATCTACGCATGATTCTTGAAGCGGGTGAGCTGCGGGCAAGGCGGATGCTGGAACAGGAGGACACGGGCTACACCAACATCGCACACCAGAACATTCAGGAACGCCGCGCTCGTACGGACGTGCCCTGTGGCCCGCGAGGTGTGCTGAATGACTATGTGCCGTTCTATTTCGGCCCACGGTCGCCGATGCTGTTCACCATCTCCAACAGAAACGTGGAGGGGTTTTCCGGTGGGCAGCAGTCCATCGTTCATCTGGTATCGACGGTGCAGTCTGTTCAGGCTGCGGGACTGGGATTCGTTTTCACCGATGGGCACGGGATTATGGCGATCACGGAATTCTACGATGACCCAGCCCGGCTAGACGAGGTGGATTGGCCCTTAATGAGGGCCCGCTACTGGAGAGATATCAATAACGACCTCGACCGCAAGCGCCGCCGCCAAGCTGAGTTCTTGGTTCATGAACGATTCCCTGTCAATCTGGTTCAGGAGATCGGTGTCATGAACCAACGGAAGAAAGCGGAAAATGAAGCACTACTTGCCGAGTTTGGACGGGTCATTCAGGTGACTACCAAACGCGACTGGTATTACTAGGGGAGGTGCCATGATCAAAACGACACAAGGTAATCTGCTGGAGGCCGATGCCGAGGCTCTGGTCAATACGGTCAACTGCGTGGGTGTGATGGGAAAGGGCATCGCCCTGCAGTTCAAGCAGGCGTTCCCGGATAACTTCATCGAGTACGCGAAAGTGTGCAGGGAAAAGCAGATGAAGCCTGGGCGGGTGCTGGTGTTCAAGACCGAGAGCATGCTGAACCCGAAATACATCATCAACTTCCCGACAAAACGCCATTGGAAAGGCAGGTCGAAGATGGAGGACATCGATTCCGGGCTTGTGGATCTGATTGCTCAGGTGAAACGCCTCGACATCCAGTCGATTGCCATTCCACCCCTGGGTGCCGGGCTTGGCGGATTGAATTGGTCTGAGGTGAAGCACCGGATCGAGGCCGCTTTCGCCGAGCTGCCCGATGTGCGGGTGCTGCTGTTCGAGCCGAAGGGTGCACCGCCCGTCGAGCAGATGCCGGTGCGCACCAAGCGACCGAACATGACGCTGGGACGCGCTCTGTTGATCCGCCTGCTGGATCTATATGGTCGCCAAGGTTACCGCCGCAGTTTGCTGGAGGTGCAGAAGCTCGCCTATTTCCTGCAGGAGGCGGGGCAGCCGATGAAGCTGAACTTTCAGGCCGAAGACTTCGGTCCTTATGCGGAAAACCTCAACCACACCCTGCAGCACATCGAGGGGCATTTCATCCGCGGCTATGGCGACCGCTCCGCCAGGGCGGAGATTCGTCTGATGCCGAATGCAACGGAACTCGCCCGGGAATTCTTGGATAAGAAGCCCGGGGCGGAGAAACATCTGGAGCGGGTCAAACAGCTCATCGAGGGTTTTGAAACGCCCTATGGCATGGAACTGCTGTCCACCGTGCATTGGGTTGTCACACACGAGCCGCGCATCAAGGGGGACCTGGATGCTATTCGTGCAAGGGTGGCGTCGTGGAACGAACGCAAGAAGGACTTGATGAAGCCCCGGCATATCCAGAAGGCGTATGAGCACTTGGAGATGCAGGGTTGGGTGTCGGCTGGATGACGAACCGGGAATGGAGGGGGAGCGGATGCCCAACTGCTCCGAAGACGCGCTGGTCGAGCCGCCCCAGCCCGTCTTCGATGTCCTGCCTGCTTGCTTCGTCGATTCCGGCATCGGCTCCCTGCCGGATGGGTGGGAGGTGGACAGCGCAGTCGTTGATCCTCGTGAATTGTTCTGTTGCGGCATAATCTTGGGTCTTGCAAGCGGCGATGTCCGCGTGGAGGCCGCCCGTGGCTAGAGCCGATCTGCTAATCGACCTTGTTCGCTTTGCGATGTCTGGCGACAAGGTCAGATTCCGGAAAGTCGTCGAAGCCATCATCGCCGAGGAGAGAGCGAAGCGGCATACCGTCCTCGCCAACAAGCTGGAGGGCTTGCTCTGCGCCATGCCTGCCGACAGGCCCGCCCCGAATGGTGCAGGTGCGGTGCTGGAGCAGAAGGTGTCCAGCCTGCTCCAGGAGGTGATGCCCGAGCGATCATTCGACGACCTGATTTTGCCCGGGGAAGTGCTTGAGATTTCACAGGAGGTCGTGCAGGAGCACCACCGACTGGATCTGCTGCGGTCATACAACCTCGAGCCGCGCAACCGCCTCCTGCTGGTCGGACCTCCAGGCAACGGGAAGACCTCGCTGGCCGAGGCATTCGCTCACGCCCTGATGGTTCCGCTATTGATCGTCCGCTATGAGGGTGTCGTCGGAACCTATCTCGGGGAAACGGCGGTTCGTTTGCAACGGCTCTTGGAACACGCCCGCGCGCGGAAGTGCGTTTTGTTCTTCGATGAGTTTGAAACCCTGGGGAAGGAGCGCGGCGACCGCCACGAAACCGGAGAGATCAAGCGCGTGGTCAGTTCGCTGCTCATGCAGATTGACGCACTGCCGAGCCATGTCGTTGTCATCGGGGCAACCAATCACGCCGAACTGCTGGACCGCGCCGTATGGCGGCGCTTCCAGGTTCGCATGACATTGCCCGAGCCCACGCGCGCGCGGCTTGCCGAGTGGTTCGCCAGGTTTGAGAGGCGAATCAAGCTGCCGCTCGGCTACACGCCGGAGACCATGGCGAGGAAGCTCTATGGCGCCAATTTCGCCGAAGCTGAGGAGTTCGGAGCAAGTGTCTTCCGGCAGTACGTGCTTGAACAGCCCAGCTCCGACATCAGGAAGATCGTCGACCGCACCCTGAAGAACTGGGCGGTGCGGACGGTCAAGGCGAAACAGCAAAATGGTGGCAGCAGACTGCCTGCCCAGTGCAGCGGGGCGCCTCCCGTTTGAGCGGGGTTTCTGCGATGAGTTCATAATGGCCGGGATTGCTAGAAAAAATCTGATCACCTGCTGGCGATCAGGTCGAGAATCAAGGGCAAATCAATTCGATGAACCGAGGGGAGGGATGCACCGGCGGAGCGAGGCTCTCTTCGAGTTTTGGGAGTTTTGATATGACTGCTTGGGGGAGGCGGGTATGAGAAAACGCAGCAAAAAAATTACCGTGCTTCTGGATGACGGTTCTGCAGCTGGCATCAAATTTGTCACGTTATCTAGCCGCACCACACAGGTTGTTGTTTGTCCTAAAAACCTTGTTGGCCAGGTGGTCAACAAGCCTGAGATCCAGCGTCCGGGTGTGTATATTCTTTTTAAGAATCAGGTGACAGCCAAACCTCAAATCTATATCGGAACGGCTGAAGAAGTTCATAAGCGTCTGCGCCATCACTTGTCGAGCAGAAATTTTGAGGAGGTATTCATTTTCACCAGAAAAGATAACAGCCTAACTTCGACACACGCCAAATATTTGGAATCCCGAATGTTCCGACTGGCCCAAAAGTCTGCCCGTGCAGCACTTGACAATACAAATGATTCCAATGAACCCTCACTGCCGCCGGGTGAAAAGGACGAGATGGAGGATTATCTGGACGACGTTCTGGAAATTCTCACTACGCTTCGGTTTCCATATCTGCAGCCCGTTGATGAGAAAGAGGAGGAGCCTCCTCCTGATGTGACCGAACCTCCGAAGCCCCCGAAGCCTCCGAAGCCCGGGGAATCAACTCTGGCAGATATTAAGCTGAATTTTTCCGGACTGAAAACCGGCATTAAAGCTGAGGGATATAGCAAAGAGGATGGTTTTTGGGTTTTGTCGGGATCAAAGGGCAGTAAGAAAATAAGCAATAAAGATAAAAACTTGCATGAAAAACTCAGGAAACAGCGACAAAAATTGATTGATGATGGAAAAATTAGTCAGTCGTCTGTTGGCATTCTTTTTAAGAAAGATGTATGTTTTAGGAGTTCTTCAGAAGCCGCTAAATTGATTGCTGGAAATTCAAGAAGTGGCCCAGCTGAATGGAAAGATGGCAATGGCAGAACACTTAGGGAATTACAGAAAGCTTTGCCTGATTCTCACAAAACAGCCCCATCCCCTCCTGCAAAACAAAAAACAGACAGACCAGGCGGGTCACCAAAGCGGCCAAAGGTTAAAAGAAAGTCTAGGGAAACAAAAAAACTCGGGATTGAGGACATTTTTCAGGCGGGCCTGATCAAAGCCGGTGAGGAAGTCTGGTTTAAGGGTAACCCTGACAGTAAAGCCGAGCTAGTAGGTGGTGGGAATTGCCGTTTTGAAGGAAGAGAAATGAGTGTGTCTGCTTTCGCCAAAAAAATATCTGGTTGGGAGAGCGTAAATATTTACAGGTATGTAATCCACGAACCCACCAAAAAGTCACTTGGCCAGTTGCGCGACCAATTGGGGAAAAGCAACTGACTGTGTACAACTTTCTCGGAAGCTTTAGTCCGTAAACCGCTGAATCAATTTTTTAGGACATGCCCTACCCATGAGACCTGCGGTTCCGTATGCAACCCCCGGCGAAGGGATCGCCCCGCTGGCCGGAATCCTTATGGACTCTTCCCGCACGGGATGGGTGGAGTGGTTTGCTCTGGATGGGGTGCCCGTGCCCTCTCATCACCTCTGGGCTGTGCGGCTGGCAGAGCGGGCGATTTTATGTACAATCGGCAGCGAAAAAATCGCCCCGCTGACCGAAGTCTTTGGGGATTTGTCCCTAAAGGGGTGGGCGGGGCGGTTGTTTTCTTAGAATAAGAATAATAAGAAGGAGGGATTATTCCATGACCTCACACGATGAAAAGCAAACTAAAAAAGTTAATCCTTACAAAACAAACCTGGATCCGGGCAATGCCTACTGGATGGCAAGGCTGGCCCGTGAAGCGTATCGATCCAAATCAGATGAGGATAACTCTCCGGATGAAGATAAGATATTAAAATCGCTTAAGGGTGATGATTCAGGCTTTCTAAAAGTTATAGGGTTTTCTCATAAAAGCTCACAAGCTATTTTGGTGGAGCATAAAAAATATTACTGCATGGCTTTTAGGGGAACCGATGAAATAAAAGATTGGCTGGATAATATGAATCTTGCTGTTTCTGAAGAGCTTTTTGGAGAATTTCATACTGGTTTTTGGAAGGCAACCCAGGATATCTGGGACGATATTTTTGGCAAATATGAGGCTCTGAAAAAAGTCTCTCTTAGACCCAAACCTATGTTTTTTACGGGGCATAGTTTGGGAGGCGCCATGGCCAGCGTGGCGGCCGCCATTTTTATCGAAGAGGATATTCCCTTTACTTCTTGCTACACATTCGGGCAGCCAAGGGTGGTTAGGAGGGAAACTTCAAGAGTCATGAATAACGAGTGCCAGAGCAGATTCTTCCGTTTTCATAATAACAACGACATCGTGGCCAGAATTCCCCAAAGGTTGATGGGTTATAGCCATTTCGGCACTTATCTTTATATCGACACAGACATGGAAATTTGTTTGGACGGAGTGGGTTTTTGGTATAGATTTATGGATAGTGTGCAGGGATTTATTGATGATATTGGTGAGATGGGTTTGGACGCGATAGAAGATCATGATATTAACGAGTATCTTGAGGCGGTCGAGCGGTGGTGCTTTAAGGATTAATTGGATGAAGAGCACAAGCTAATGAGAGGGAGTTGCGGAGTTGGCGATTTTGTGTACAATCGGCGGCGAAAAAATCGCCCCGCTGACCAAAGTCCTTGGGGATTCTTCCCGAAAGGGATGGGCGGGGCGGTTGTTTTCTTAGAATAAGAATAATAAGAAGGAGGAGTTATTCCATGACCTCACACGATGAAAAGCAAAATAAAAAAGTTGATCCTTACCAGACAAACCTGGATCCCGGCAATGCCTACTGGATGGCAAGGCTGGCCTGTGAAGCGTATCAATCCAAAGAGGATAACTCTCCGGATTAGGTGAAGATATTGGAGTCGCTTCAAGGCGACGATCCGGGGTTTCTGAAAGTTATTGGCTATTCCAATAAAAGCTCCCAGGCCATCTTGGTGGAGCATGAAGATTACTACTGCATGGCTTTTAGGGGGACGGATGAGATAAGGGATTGGCTCGATAATATTAATTACGCCGTTGCCAACCAGCTTTTCGGGCAATTCCATACGGGCTTTTGGAAGGCCACTCAGGATATCTGGGCTGATATTTTTGGCGATTATGAAAAGTGGATGGCAAGCTCCTCCAAACCCATGTTCTTTACCGGGCACAGTCTGGGAGGCGCCATGGCCAGCGTGGCGTCCGCCATTTTTATCAATGAGGATTTCCCTTTTACCTCGTGCTACACATTCGGTCAGCCCAGGGTGGTGGGGCGGAAGACCTCAAGATTTATGAACAGCGAGTGCAAGGGCAGGTTCTTCCGTTTTCACAACAACAACGACCTGGTGACGAGAATCCCCGCAAGGCTGATGGGGTACAGCCATTTTGGCACGTATCTTTACATTGATACCGACGAAAACATCTGCCCCAAAAACATAGGTTTTTGGTATAGATTCATGGACAGTGTCAAGGGGATCGTTGATGACATTGGTGAGATGGGTCTGGATGGGATCAAAGATCACGATGTCACCAAATATCTCAAGGCAGTCGAGCGCTGGTGCATAAAAGAAAAAGATTAATTGGATGAATTGCAAGGGCTGAGAAGCTCATTCCTATCATTCATTAAATTTTTATAGCTCATTTATGAGCTGCATTCCATTCATAACAGCTGATGGAGCCAAGTCTCGTGCTGCTCTGAGGCGGTCCTTTGAGAGGGCGTGGCGGAGCTGGCGATTTTGTGTAAAATCCTCGGCGAAAGGTTCCACCCCGCTGATAAGAGCCCCAGGGGGGCCCTTCCCGCAAGGGATTAGGTGGGGTGGTCGTCATCCCGCTGATAAGAGTCTTCGGGCTCTTCTCGCAAGAGATCAGCGGGGTGATTTGTTTCAGGTGGGACGCCTCTCTTCTCTCATAACCTCTGAGCCATGCGGCTGGCAGAACTAAGTCCCGCGCTGCTCTGAGTCGGTCCTTTGAGAGGGTGTGACAGATCGGGTGATCTTGTATACAATCCTCGGCGAAAGGTTCCACCCCGCTGATAAGGAACCAGGGGTTCCTTCTCGAAAGAGATAGGTGGGGTGGTCGTCACCCCGCTGATACGAGTCTTCGGGCTCTTCTCGCAAGAGATCAGCGGGGTGGTTTGTTTCGATAAAGGTACCACCCCACCGATACGAGCTCCGGGGGCTCTTCTTGAAAGGGATAGGTGGGGTGGTCATTTTTAATAGTAGTCAGTATCGCTGTTCTTGAATAAATCAAGTTCGCTTTTGACATGCGACTTGATTTTGTTGAATGGGCGCATCTCATTTCTTGACCACTTAACAAAAATCGCCCAGCTGCAGTAGTCGGCAATTTGGCAGTTGATGTCTGATTTCGTTTGATGGAAGTAGATGTGCGACATAACTCCGAGCTTTTCACTCACGTGTCGTCCTATTTGCTTCTTGGCGAACTCGTGTTTTTTGCCTTGAAAAATCTTGTCCAGAATAACAACAACGTTGGTGACATTCTCGCTCCTATATTCAAGAAATCGGGCAATGATAAATTGAAGGAGCGTCACGCAGATTTGGCTGTAAAACTTTTCCTCAACCTTAGGCTTTTTAATATTTTTTCTCTCTGATGAGTTAACTTCTAGGATGCCGCCTTCATATAGTTCGGGGTCTGCCTTTCGTTTCTCTGCGATGACACTGTGAACTTCAAAATCCGAGTAGCTCTTGATCGCGGCAAAAACCCTGTCTCGAACATCCTGCTTATCATCAGAGGCATGAAAGCACTCCACATCCCTGCCGCTGCTGAGCAGGTCGTATCTGATCTGTGCAAGCCCTTCTCTCTCAGTCAGCGGTGCCAGCGTACATACACCGGTCAAGATGAAATACTCGGAACCCGTCAGACTGAAGTTGAAATCACCCGACTCATCCACAAAGATGTATAGCGTTGCTGCGTCCATGTCCCAGGCTCGTTGTTGAAGGTTTGCAGCGGCGGCAAGAACATGCCGATCCCGCTGTGAACGAAGACCCTCAGATCAGGCGGCACGAAGATGAGCGAGCCTGTCCGGCTCCCCGAGCAGGGCTCGAACCTGCGACCCACTGATTAACAGTCAGTTGCTCTACCAGCTGAGCTATCGGGGATGAATCCGTTCAGGGCGAGCATTTTACACACCCGGCGGTGTTGGGCGGCATTGCCGGGCGGGCCGATGCCCATCCCGATGCCCCGCATCAGCGGGCTATACTGCCGCCGCTTTTCGACCGGTGCTTGATGTGGTGGGCGGTCGAGCCAATTCATCCCAATCGCGACCCAGCGGCTGCAATGCCCGGCGCCGACGCTGTCGGGACGGAGGCGAGAGATGGATGGCCGTCGGGCATCACGGTGCAACCAAGGGCAACAGATTGCCGGAGGGCAGGTGTAATGGATTTTTTTGCTGCTGTTAAGTCCGTCGCGTGGACGAATTATTTCCGGCTGAGGGGGCGCGCCAGCCGAGCCGAGGTCTGGTGGTTTGTGCTGTTTTATCTGTTGGTTTACACCGCAACGATACTGGGCGACATATATGCCCTGGGAATTGATGTCAGCAGAGATGTTGGACCGCTGAATACGATTTTCTCGCTGTTGTTCTTTATTCCTGCGATCACCCTCTTGGTGCGCCGCCTGCATGACATCGGCCGCAGCGGCTACTGGGCGTGGCTGATCTTGCTGGGGCTGCCGATTTTGGGCGGCATTGCGCTGGCTCCCTTGGTGTCCCTGATACCGCTCCCCGCCACCCTGAGCCTCATGCTGACCGGCATGGCCTTTTTGGGAGGGGTTGCTCTCGGCTTGGTCATCTCCTTCGTGATACAGATCATCATCGCGCTCATCGATTCGCAGATGCACGACAACAAATACGGCCCGATACCGCCGCATAAGGTTCAGGACATTCCGCAGCCCTATTCAGCCGATCAGTACCAGGCGGCAGGGCAGGACGCACAGCAGCCCCAGCACGCCCAGGCTGAATATGCGGATCAACAGCCTCAGTATTCGCAGGCGCCGGTGCAGCAGGAGCAGGCCGCCGGATATGACGAGCAGCAGTCCTATCAGGACGAGGCGCCTTCGAGCGAACCGCAGCAGCAGCCCCCGCCGGATCCGCAAGCCTCGGATTCCGTGGAAGATCCGACCGGCGAACATTCCGAACCCGAATCGTCCGGCTCCAGGCAGGTCTGAGGCAGTGCATTGCCATGGGTCCATTCGCCGCAGTCCATTCCGCCGGATGGTCCAACTATTTCCGTTTCAGGGGGCGCGCCAGTCGGGCGGAGCTCTGGTGGTTCGTGCTCTTTGTGGTCGCAGCTTCCCTGGTGATCGATCTGGTGGATAGACACGTTCTGAAAACCGACGGTTTCGGGCGGCGCCATCTGCTGACTGCGGCGTTCTCTGTGTGGGCCTTTATTCCCTCGATCACCGTTCTGGTGCGCCGGCTGCACGATGTCGGCTGGAGCGGCCACTGGGTCTGGCTGCTGCTGCTGGGGCTGCCGCTGCTGGGGGATTTCCCCATGATGCTGGTGATCCCCGTCTGGACGAGTTTTGGTCTGCCGAGGGAGGCGCTGACGGTCGGGGACGAGATGATTCTCGGGTCTCTGCTTGCAGCCTTGCTGACCGTCATCCTGGGACTGATCAACTCCCATAAACACGACAATCAATACGGCCCCGTCCCGCCGCACAAGCTGCCGCAGGCGCCGCAGCCCCATGAGGCCGCCGAGCCGCCCGGTTCAAGGTCAACCTGATGCGGAATATCACGCCATGGGGTTAGCCGCCGCAGTCAAATCCACTTTTTGGACGAATTACTTTCGCATGCAGGGGCGCGCCAGCCGCTCCGAGTTCTGGTGGTTTATATGCATTTTCGTGGCGGGCAACGCTGCACTCCGGATGCTGCCGTTCTACATCAATATGGCCGACCCCTCGGGCGAGATGTGGCTGATTTCGAATGTGGCGCTGATGGCCTTCTACCTGTACATGTTCCCGCCGTTTGTGACGGTGCTGGTGCGCCGGCTGCACGACATGGGCAAGAGCGGCTGGTGGGCGCTGTGGCTCTACGTCCTGATCCCGCTCTTGTGCGGCGGAATATCCCTGCTGCTCGGGTTGCGGCTGCCCACTTTTGGCCTTCCGGCGGAGTGGATTTACATCGGCCTGTTTGCCGTGGGCGCTCTGGCCGGCTCGATGCTGTCGGGGATCATTGAGCTCATCATCGGGTTCATCAAGCCGAAGGCGACGGACAACCCCTATGGCCCGCCGCCGGAAACCGCCGCCGCCGCCGCCGCCGAGATGGAGACGGCACCCCAAACATCAAAAAACATCTGACCCGCCCGGTCGGCCGCCGGCTTTCAAAGCTTCAGGTTCTGCGCCCGCTCGAGCCCCCTGATGCTGCCGATGTCGATCCACGCCCGGTCGTGGACATGCGCCTTGAGTTTTCCGGCCTGCACCGCCAAGTGCAGGCACTCGGTCAGGGAGTAGCGCGGGGCCTCGACCAGGCGCACCAGCTCGGGATGCACCAGGCCGGCGCCGGCATAGATGACGGAGCGGCAGCCGGGGGCGCCGGGCGGGTGCAGCCGGCCCTCGGCGTCGAGCGAAAAGTCGGCCTCCTCGGATGAGCCGGCGTGGACGACGGCGTCGACGACCCACAGCCGCCCGAGTTCGCCCCCCTCCAGCGGCCGCAGCTGCGGCCAGTCGAAGCGCGCCCAGATATCGCAGTTGAGCACCCAGAAGGGATCCCCGCCGAGCAGCTCCAGAGCGGTGCGCAGGCCGCCGCCGGTTTCCAGCGGCGCCTCGGGGGGCTCGCGTGAAAACACGATCTCCAGCCCGGCGGGGGCACCCTCGGCTTCGATCCACTGCTCGATCCTGTGGCCCAGATGCCCCAGATTGATGACGGTGCGCTGGGCGCCCGCCCCGGCCAGGCAGCTGAGCTGGTGGTGCAGCAGCGGGCGGCCCTGGACTTCGACGAGCGCCTTGGGGACGGTGTCGGTCAGCGGCCGCAGGCGCGAGCCAAATCCGGCGGCCAGCAGCATGGCATTCATCCGGCCGAGAGCGCCGTCTGCTGCATCAGCTCCCGGGTGCGCAGCTGCACGCGCTCGGGGTATTCGGCCAGGCGCCGCCCCAGGGGCCGAAGCGGCCCGACGGCCCGGCAGCAGTCGAGCAGGTGCGACAGGGTCTGGCCGAGGCTGGCGAGGTATTTCGGCTTGCCGTCCCGGTAGTGCAGGCGCGAGAAGATCCCCAGTATCTTGAGGCAGCGCTGGGCGCCGACCCAGTCGCACCAGAGCGCCCACTGCTCGGGGGAAACCGAGGCATCCAGCACACCGGCGGTGCGCGCCAGCCGCAGGTAGCGAGCGCTCCAGGCGCCGCGCTGGGCGGCGTCCCAGCTGCGGTAGACGTCGCGCAGCAGCGAGACCAGGTCGTAGCTGACCGGTCCGGCGACGGCGTCCTGAAAGTCGATCACGCCGATGCGCTGATCCGGCAGCAGCATGAGGTTGGCGGCGTGGTAGTCGCGGTGCATGAAGACGCGGGGCTGCTCGAGCAGGGCGTCGACGATGCCCTCAAAGGCGTCCTCGAGCAGCGCATCGGGCAGGTCCTCTTGCAGGAAGCGCGACAGAAACCACTCGGGGAACAGCCCCAGCTCGCGGCGGATCTCGGCCTCGTCAAAGTCGGGCAGGCCGGCCGGGTCGACGCGCTGCTGCATGGCGACGAGGGTCTCCAGCGCCGCCTCGTAGCTGCGCGCGCACTCGGGCGAGTCCGGCGGCAGGTCCAGCAGCAGGCGATCGCCCAGATCGGCCAGCAGCAGGAAGCCCTCGGCGCCGCCGCGGGCGAGAATTTCCGGGGCTTCGATGTCCGCCCCTCGCAGCAGGGCGTCGATGCGCTCAAACGGGGCGATCGACTCGCGCTCGTCGCTGGCGTCCATGCCGATGCAGCTGGTGCCGTCAGCCAGATGCACGCGCACGTAGCGGCGCGGGCTGGCGTCTCCGTAGAGCGGTTCGATTCTCGCCGTCTGTGCCCTGCCCATCGCCGATACACTTGACTCTATCCAGCCGGCCAGATCCACAGCACTTCGGGTCTTGGCGAGCGGCCAATTATCTATGAACGCCATCATGCTGCCGAACCGTCTGCTCCTGACTGTGCTGCTGCTCACGGTGCAGCCGCTGCTGCTGGCGAGGATGTGCCCGGCTCCGGATCTGACAGAGCGCCTGCAGCTCCAGGACGTCGACGAGCTGACCTTCAACGCCCACAAAACCTTTGTGCGCGGCGATGTCGTGGTGCTGCGCAACGAGGAGGAGGACGTCATGGTCTCGGATGTCGGGCGCGTCATCTCGTCCAAGGCGCTCAACTACAACACCGTCACCCGCGACATCGAGGTCGAGGGAAAATTTCGCATGCGCCAGGGCGATGTCGAATTCAAGGGCAGGGACCTGCGCATCGAGGGCGGCGAGCGCGTCCTGGTCGAGGATGTCGAGCTGCTCCAGTACGACAAGCTCTGGACCATCCGGATCGGGGGGATCGACGTCGACAGCGGGGGCGATGCGGTCCTGGAAGATGTCAGCATCACCTCCTGCCCGAGGGGCATCGACTCCTGGCGCATCAATGTCGGCAGCATCAGCAGCAAGGCCGATGCGGTCTACGGCGAGGCGCGCCGCGTGCGGCTGATGATCAAAGACCACACGGTTCTGATGCTGCCCTACATTCCCTTCCCGCGCAGCTCGGCACGGCGCAGCGGGCTGCTGTTTCCGCAGCTGGACTACACCTCCGACAGCGGGCTGTTTGCCGGGGTCGACTACTACATCAACCTGAGGCCCCACTACGACGCCACCATCGGGATGCAGACCTACAGCAAGCGGGGCGCCGCCCTCAAGCCGCAGTTTCGCTACCAGGGGCGCCGCTCCAGCTGGCTCTTCGAGGGCAGCTGGATGGGGCGGGATATGGAGCTCGACAACGGGAAGGCGCGCTGGCTGGGGTCGCTGGACTTCGACTTCCTCGTCACGGATGCGGTGCGCTTTGGGCTGCAGAGCGTGCGGGTCTCCGACAAGACCTATTTCAGGGATTTCGGCAACAACTTCAGCACGGACTACGACCGCATCTATCTGCCGACCGTCTTTGAGGCGGTCTATGTCCGGGGGGAGCACCGCATTCACGTGCTGCGCGATCGGCAGCAGTCGCTGCTGGCCGACCACACCGACTGGGAGCGCCTCTGGGGAATGCTCTCGGTGAGCCGTTGGAATATCGGCGAGGACGGGCTCTACGCCAGCGCGCAGAACCGTTCGGAGCACTTTCGCCAGGTGGGCGAGCGCGGCATTCCCGAGCCGATCAACAGCATGAGGCGCTACCACCAGTGGCAGATCGGGTGGGATGAGCGATACCTCTGGGGGCGGCTGCACCTGGCCGGCGGGGTGCTGCACCGCGCGCACACCTGGAACATCGGTCTGGTGTCCAGGCCGCTCCAGACATGGGACACGACGGTGGGCGAGATGGTCGCGGACGTCGAGCTTCATTTTGTCGCCGACAACCCCGATCACCGATACGGCAGCGTCATGACCCCCCGGCTGTCCCACTTTTACCGGGGCAATCAGACCGGACAGGAGCGCCTGCCGATACTGGACTCCGGTCCGATGCTGCCCTCGCTGGAGCTGCTGTTCGAGCCGCGCTCGTTCTTCGGCTATGACCGGTTCGACGAGCAGCGCCGCACGGCGGCCAGCGTGGAGTGGAACTTCTTCGCCCTCGGGCGCGAGTATCTCGGCCTGACGCTGGCCGGCGCCGTTGACGATGTCTCGGACGGCGGCGGCATCGGCAAGCAGATCTGGCAGAAGATCGAATTGCATCCCTACCGGTCGCTGAGTGCGGTGTGGACCGCCGGGCGCGATGAGCGGGGCATGCGCTACCGCTCCTTCATGCTGGGGCTCTACGGCGAACGCGAGCAGGGGCTGGAGGCGGCCTGGGTCAGGTTCTCCCCCTCGCCCCAGAGCGGTTTTGTCGAGCCGATCAAGACGGTCACCTTTTCCGGCTGGAAGGAGCTTCCGGGCGGCTGGAATGTCTATTTCGGCGGGGTGCAGGACTCCGAGAACGACCACCGCATCTACAGTTTCGGCGGCGTCGAGTACCGCAGCTGCTGCTGGTCGCTTCGCTTCGGGCGCACCTGGAGGGAGCGCTACGAACCGGAGAGCGGCCGCCTGCGCCAGTCCAGCGGCCTGTTTTTTGAATTTCGCATGCACCGGCTCGCCAGCATAGGGCGTAAAATGGGCAAGGAATTTGAGCGTTGGATGCCGTGGCGCAGTCCCGCCGAATGAATATCTCCAAAACCTTCCGCGCGCTGTTCGGCAGCGTTTTATTTTTGTCCGCCTCGGCGATTTCGGGGGCCGAGCCGGTGATGCTCGACCGGATTTACGCGATTGCCGGAGGCGAGGTGGTGCTGCAGAGCTCCTATGAGCGGGAGCTGGCGGTGATGACCGAGCAGATGAAGGAGGCCCCGCCGGAGGCTCGGCTCGAAGAGGAGGAGCTTCAGGAGGTGGTGCTCGACCGGCTCGTCCTGCAGAGCCTGCAGTATCAGATGGCCGAGCGCAACGGCATTCGCAAGAGCGATGAGGACATCAACGCCCGCCTGGGCGAAATCGCCGAGCAGGCCGGCATCAGGGAGAGCCGGCTGGTCGACCGCTACATCGAGCAGGGCTGGGACTACGTCAACCTGCGCGAGTCGATCCGCCGCCAGCTGATGATCGAGGAACTGCAGCAGAGCATGGTCTACCAGCTGATCAAGCTGAGCGATCAGGAGATCCAGGACTACCTGCGCTCGCCCGAGGGGATTGCCACGATCGGCCCCGAATACCGGATCGGCTACATCCGCCTGCCGCTTGGCGGCGATTCCGAGGCGGCGCGCAGCCGCGCCGAGGACCTGCGCAAGCGCGCCCTCGACGGGGCCGATTTCGCCGGGCTGGCGCGCCGGGCCGGGATGGAGGGGAACAGCTGGGATCTGGGCTGGCGCCGCATCAGCGAGGTCCCCACGCGATTCGTCCGGGTGGTTCCCGAGCTCGACAGGGGCGAGACCGCCGAGCTGATCGAGGCCGGCGATGCGCTGCACCTGATCAAGCTGATCGCTCGGCGGGGCCCGGGCGAGGTCTGGGAGGACCAGGTGCGCGTGCGTCACATCCTGGTCGAGCCGGGCAAGATCCGCAACTTTGATCAGGCCAGGCTGCTCGCCGATGAGCTCTTCGGGCGCATCAAGGCCGGCGAGGACATGGCCGAACTGGCGCGCGCCTATTCCGGGGATCCCGGCTCGGTGCTCTCCGGCGGGCTGCTGGAGTGGCAGAACCCCGAGGTCTATGCCAAGGAATTTCGCCTCGCAGTCGAGAAGGCCGAGCTGAACGAGCTGGTCGGCCCGGTGCAGACCGAATTTGGCTGGCACGTGCTGCGCGTCGAGGGCACCCGCATCGAGGACATCAGCCGGCAGCAGCGCGAAAACCTGGCGGTTCAGGCGCTCTTTGGCCGGCGCTATGAGGAGGCGCTCGACAAGTGGCTCAAGGAAATGCGGGAGGACGCCTTCGTCAAGCTGGTTGAGGATAAACCCGACGCCGAAGAGGAGGGCATGCCCGGGGAGGGCATGCCTGGAGAGGGAATGCCCGGAGAAGGCATGCCCGGAGAAGGTATGCCCGGAGAAGGCATGCCCGGAGAGGGAATGCCCGCAGAGGGTGTCCCCGGCGAGGCCATGTCGGATGCGGGAATGCCTGCGGAGGGAATGCCCGCAGAGGGAATGCCCGCAGAGGGAATGCCCGCAGAGGCCATGTCAGAGGCGGGGGCAGCGCCGGGGGGCGAATCGGCGCCCCGGCGTTGAAGCCGCTGCTGCTGACCCCCGGCGAACCGGCCGGCATCGGGCCGGACATTGTTCTGAAATGGTGGAGCGAGCGGGGGGCCGGCGAGGGTCGTCCGCAGCTGATCGCCGTCGCCGACGCCGAGGTGCTGAGGAGGCGGGCCGACCGGCTCGGAATCAGCATTGCGATTGAGACTGTGCGGCTTGGGGAGGCGCCGCCTCCAGCAAGTGAGCCCGTCCTGCCGGTGGTTCACGTCCCCTGCGGGGCGGCGGTTGAGGCCGGGGCGCTGAACCCCGACAGCGCCGGCTACGTGCTCGGCTGCCTCGATCTGGCGGTGGCGGCCTGCCTCGACGGGGAGGCCGCCGGGCTCGTCACCGGTCCGGTACACAAGGGGGCGATCAGCGACGCCGGTTTTGCCTTCTCGGGCCACACCGAGTATCTGCGGGATCGCTGCCGGGCCGAGGAGGTGCTGATGCTGCTGGTCAGCGACGAGATGCGCCTGGGGCTGGCCACCACGCACCTGCCGCTGGCCGAAGTCCCCGGCGCCCTGAGCGTCGAGCTGCTGATCCGGCGCCTGCACCTGCTCGAGGCCGGCCTGCACGAGCGCTTCGGCATCGCCTCCCCCCGCATCCGCATTGCCGGGCTGAACCCGCACGCCGGCGAGGGCGGGCACCTGGGCACCGAGGAGCAGCGCATCATCGCCCCGGCGGTTGCGAGGCTTCGGGAGGCCGGGCTGGACGTCTCAGGGCCGTTCAGCGCCGACACCCTGTTCACCCCGCCGCAGCGCGCCGACACCGACGCCTTCATGGCGATGTACCACGATCAGGGCCTGCCGGCAATCAAGGCACTCTCCTTTGGGGCGACGGTCAATGTCACCCTGGGGCTGCCCATCGTGCGCACCTCGGTCGACCACGGCACCGCCCTGGATCGGGCCGGCAGCGGCAGCGCCGATCCCGCCAGCCTGGACGCCGCCATTCGCCTGGGCGCCGAGCTCAGCGCTCGGGCGCAGCGCATCTGCACCGATGCCTAGGCGCCTCGGCCAGCACTTCATGCACGATCAGGACGCGCTCGGGCGCATCGTCCAGGCGCTGGGCATTCGCCCGGGCGATGTCTTTGTCGAGATCGGCCCCGGGCGGGGGGCGCTCACCGAGCACCTGATCGCCGCCCTGGATCGGCCGCTGCGCGCGATCGAGATCGACCGCTCGCTGTGCGATGGGCTCGCCGAGCGCTGGGGTTCCGAGGCTCTGCATCTGGAGTGCGCCGATGCGCTGGAATACCCCTGGGCCGACTCGGGGCTGGATCCGGCGGGCACGCGCATCGTCGGCAATCTTCCCTACAACATCTCGACGGCGCTGATGACGCGCCTGTTCGAGTTCAATCCGGCTGACATGCACGTTGTCGTGCAGCGGGAGGTCGCCAATCGACTCAGCGCGGTGGCGGGCACCCGCAGCTACGGTCGCCTGACCCTGGCGGTGCAGATCTACGGCAGCGCCGAGAGCCTGTTCGAAATCCCGCCCGGGAGCTTTTCGCCGCCGCCCAAGGTTCACTCGGCGCTGGTGCAGCTGGTGCGCCGCCCCGAACCGCTGCTGCTGCCCGATGCGGCGATGCTGGAGAAGCTGCTGCGGCGGACGTTTTCGAGGCGGCGCAAGATGCTGCGCAGCTCGCTGGGGGAGTCCGACCTGATCCGCAGCGCCGGCATTGACCCCGAGGCCCGTCCCGAACAGCTCTCGCTTTTCGACTTCATCCGGCTCAGTCGCGCCTTCTCGGAGCGGCGCTGATGGCGACCTATGCCATCGGCGACATCCAGGGCTGCCGGGAGGAGTTTGAGCGCCTGCTTGAGCGGGTCGATTTTCGCCCCGGGCGGGACGCCCTGTGGATCGCCGGCGACGCCGTCAACCGCGGCCCGGACTCGCTGGGCACCCTGCGTCTGCTGCACGAGCTGCGCCGGTCGACCACCTGCGTGCTGGGCAACCACGACCTGAGCCTGCTGAGGGCCGCCCGGGAGCGGGGCGGGGGGCGCTGCGGTGCGGATCTCATGAGCATCATCGATGCGCCCGATGCCGATGAGCTGCTCGATTGGGTGCGCGGCTGGAAATTCATCCACACCGCCCGGGTGCCGCGCAGCGGCGGCGGCGAGACCCGATACCTGATGGTGCACGCCGGCGTCCCGGCCGAGCGCTCGGCAAAGCAGCTGCGCGAGCTGGATCGCGATCTGCGCAAATCGCCGATCAGGTCCTGGTGGGGCGGCAACCGGGGCATCGTGAAATTCCTGACCCAGGTGCGCTTCGTCAACGCCGCGGGCGAGCCG